>JAYFPP010000161.1:0-5261 GCA_034927635.1 Paludibacter sp. | reverse complement strand
GGTTATGATCCGCTGGCATTTGCTATTGAAGAGGCACACAAACGTGGCATGGAGTTGCATGGCTGGATGAACCCCTATCGTTATACAAATGCTCAAACGACACATCCTTCGACGGATTATATGCAGGTGCAACATCCTGACTGGTTACTGAGTTTTAGTACCAATGAGAAGATACTCAACCCGGGTCTTCCTGCCGTACGTACTCATATCGCTCAGGTAACAAAAGAGGTGATTGTAAACTATCCTGATATCGATGGTATCGTTTGGGATGATTATTTTTATATTTCAGCCATTACCTCCGGCAATCAGGATGCCTCTGCTTTTCAGAATTATAATCCTCAGGGTTTGGCCGTCAAGGATTGGCGACGCGATAATGTAAATAAAACAGTGAAAGAGGTATACGATAGTATTCAGGCTGTCAATCCGGGTATCCGTTTTGGCGTTTCGCCACGGGGAATCTGGAGTATAAGTACCACTGCTGCCAATAAATATGGCGTGACATTGCCACAGGGGATTACCGGTGCCGATAATTACAATGAAATCTATTGTGATGCGTTGGCATGGTTGAGTCAGGGAACCATTGACTATATTTCGCCGCAACTCTATTGGGCAACTTATCCAACCGGAGGAACAGGTCAGGATTACAATGTGCTGGCTCCCTGGTGGCAAAGCATTGCCAATAAATACGGTCGTCATTTTTATTCGAGTCAGGCGCTTTACAGGGGTTGGGATACTGCTGAAATTGGTCGGCAGATTAATAAAAACCGCTCGGTAAATACAGTTTCCCCGGGTTCGGTATTTTACAATACTTCTTATTTTCTGTCGGTCAGTTACGGGCCTTACCTTGAAACAAACTTCTTTCAAACGCCAATGTTGCCTCCGGTTATCAGTTGGAAATCAGGCGATGTGTTGCCGGTGACAAATGTGCAGAAAAATGAAAACACCCTCTCATGGAATACTGCTCAGACGGATGGAAGTTTCGCGATTTTTGCGGTTCCCAATGAGCTGGCACCGAATCCTGTTGACGGCTTTGATTATATGCTCACAAGACATTGGACGAAGAATAACACCTTCGACTTAAGTAATTACAGCGCTCTGAGAAACACACACCGTTTTGCGGTCGCAGCAGTGAACCGATTGGAGAAAATGTCGACTCCGGTTTATGAGTATGACTTCACTTCAGCAGAGGACTTAACTTTCAAAACATCTTTCAGGGCTTATGTTCAACATTCTCAATTACACCTGAATGTAAATCAGCCTGAGAATGTGATTATTTATTCAGTTAGCGGGGTCGTTGTTTATCAGGGGGTGGTGGAGAATGAGTTATTAATCACACTGCAAAAAGGCGTTTATTTGATTCGGGTGAATTCTGAAACAAAGAAAATAATCATATAACCACTAACTCCATTAAGGGGATTGTAGTAATAAATTTAATTCAAATATGAAAACACAAAAAATCACATCAAAAGCAATTTTGTTGCTTGTGTTGCTGCTCACCGGGTCAGCAATGATTAGTCTTAAGTCACAACCGACCACTGGTCCAGGGATTGACCCGAATGCACTTTTGCTCATGGACTTCGAAAACGGTGATGTCAGCGGCTGGACTAAAAACACCATCAACAGGGGTGAAAAAGTAAGCGTTGAACTGATGGATGCTGAAAAAGGAGACCCCGTACGTTTTGGCAGGTATGCGGTAAAACTGAACTGGGATTTAACGGCAGGTCAGGCAGGAACTACGCTGGCATGTCTTTATGCGCCTCCCGCCAATGCCTTTGTTATTCCGGCAGCTGCTAATCCACGAAAAATAGGCATGTGGATTTACGCCTCGCCCGAATGTGAAGGAAATCTTTGGTTCAGAATTCAGTTGTTCAGCCCCCCTGGCGCCGCCGGATCCAGTTCTACTGTTGTGGCTGTTTTTGGAAATGAGCCTTCTTATGGCGCCATCAACTGGACAGGTTGGAAATACCATGAATTTACTTTCCCAACTGGTGGTGCTAACAAACAACTTGGTCCGCCTGCTGCAGCCACTCCTTCCTACGGAATGTTCAGATTATTACAGGAAAAATCCGGAGATGCAACTTTAGGAAGACAACTGACAAAGGGATTCTTCATTATTGATAACGTGCGCGTTACCAGCGGAAACGTTACTGAAGATACGACTCGTCCTGTTATCAGCAGTTTAACAGGTAATGGAACAGCCCTGTCCGGAGCTACTTTCGATACGGGAGAAATAAATTTATCGGCTGTCTTTAGCGATAATGTCAGCGGCATCAACATCCAAAGCGCGAATTTTACTGTTAACGGAGTGCTTTATAAATCAGGTAGCACGGGCTTTAACGCTGATGCTGCTTCAGCTACGCTCACGGGACTGAAACTTCGCAATGGTACACATACGGTTGTGGCACATGTGGAAGATAATTTCGGAAATATTCAGACAAGTACTGCCACTTTTACGGTAAATGATCCTAATGTGGTGGCAACAACGGTTACGCTTGTTCCGTATGCTCAGGCCCAGGTAGGTAATGTGTTTGAGATGAAAATCAATACAAATAATTCGCAGGATATTAAAGCGCTGGATATCAGTATTGAGTTGAATCAGTATGCTTCAATTGACGCAACCAATGGGGTTACCTTTGCCGGAACTGTTACCGAAGGAACTTACAGCTATAATTCCACTAATCATCAATTGACGATTCATCTTAAAAATGACCATACAGCTGCAGCGATAGAAACCCTTGCTACCATCAGCGTAAATATCTCGAAAAACAGTAATCCCGACGATGTACTCAGATGTACCCCCATTGTTGCCACTGCCACTTATGGTGATGATACAAACGGAGCATTTTCTCTTTTTAGTGCATTCTCCAGACCTGTATTGGCAACTTACAACCTTACTGTTCTCAAACGCATTGTAGGAGTGCCCGGTGAAGTATTGGTAACCGATCTTGGCGGAAGTCCTGTAGCCGGAGCTACCGTATATGCCGATGCTGTTACGGGAGTTACCGGTGCCAATGGTATTGCGTCATTTAATTTCACTGCTACCGAACAGGCGGTTAATATGTATGCAGGAAAAGAGGGTAAGTACTCCTATACTGATATTGTGCGGACACTTACGCCAAAATTGACAGCTACTCCGTCGGCTATCAGATCAGGAACAACCTTTGATCCTTCCACCTCAAAGACCATTGTGTGGATGGCAAATCCGGCTACTGCAGCAGAGCCGTCCATCATTAAGATAGCTAAGAAATCGGATGGAGAAGGAAGTTTCCAGCAATTTACAGGGATAACCAGGATGCTTGAATTCGATGCTATCTCAAGCAGTGGCGTCGCAAAAGGCAGTAAAGTTACCGTAACGGGATTAGAACCCGCAACAAGCTATATTTATCAGGTGGGCGATGGCACCAACTGGTCGGCGACAAGAGAATTTACCACCACCAGTAATACGAACAAATTCACTTTCAGTGCTTATGGCGATTTACAGGCGACAGGTGCTGCAGATATGGCACACTGGATTGCTGCAGCAGGTACATTGGAGGCAATGGATCAAAAACCCTTCTTTAGTCTGAATGTGGGCGATATTGTGGATAATGATAATAACTGGGCTTATCATGCTCATTATTCCAGTCTGTTCGATCAGCGCACCGGTTTTGCCAATATCAATATGGTTGCCGGTTATGGAAATCATGAATATATGGGTACTCCCAATGCTGATATTATTAAATTTCTGAATGGGCACCCTACTCTGGAATCATCTGATAAATATGATATTGCAAAGGTAGGTGACGGTACTTATGCTTCGGTGTATGGAAATATGATTGTCATAGGTTTGGATTGGGAATCGAAAGGCGGTGGCTACACAGCGGCTCAACGACAGGCAGAACAGGTAAAATGGCTCGACGAAGTACTGACTGCCAATGCCGGCAAAACATGGAAGGTAATTACCATTCACTATGAGGTTCCCAATGCGGGCTTTACGCCTACTTCCATGGCTACCTTAGGACCGGTTTTGGATGAACACAATGTACAGTTGGTGTTCTGCGGTCATGGTCATACCTTCCGTCGTGTACAGGTTAAAAATAATGTATGGACACCTTCAAATTATACGCGTACCGCGTTGCCTGTGGCAGGTGCAGGTACCATGCACTGGCAGCTCGGCGGCATGCGACCAAGCGATGGTAACAGCCAGAGATGGGTGTTGGGCGATGTCAACGGCGATACAATAAAATTTACCGTCAGAAATGGCAGCAATGAAATTGTTGAAAGTGAAAGTTTTACGTTAACAACGGTAGGTGAAGCTCCGGATAATGTAAATAATGTAGATAGTGATAGCAACATAAAAGTTTATCCTAATTCATTCACGGAATCAATCAATATTTCCGGTGCCGAAAATTGTTTGTTGCAGGTGATGGATATAACCGGTGCTAAGGTTTATCAACAGAAAATAGCTGCTGACAATGAGGTGATTCATTTAAGGTCACTATCAACCGGAGTGTATTTCTTACATCTTGAAAAAGATAAAGAAGTAAAGATTGTAAAAATTATCAGGCAATAAAACGAAAGAGGCTGTTTCATTTTGTTGAAACAGCCTCTTTTCACTTATCACTAAAAGACGTGGCATGCCACGTCTCTACGCTATTCGCTATTACCTGTTCGTTATTCGCTGTTCGTTATTCAAATCCCACCGCTCCCGCCACGGCATTGGCCACCAGTGCCCGCAGTCTTGTTACCGATCCTTTATCGTCCGGGTGTACTCTGTTGGTCAGCAGGACAATGGCAATTTTATTGTCGGGGTCAATCACTATGGAAGTGCCGGTGTAGCCGGTGTGCCCGTAAGTGTTCGGTCCGAGCAAATCACCCTGATTGGAAGCATAACTTGAATACATATCCCATCCGAAGGTTCGTCCATAGGTGGAAAACTCACAGGGAACGGTAGTCATGGCTTTCACCGTCAACGGACTGAGAATACGTTTGCCTTTCAGGGTACCATTATTAAGCATCATGGCAGAAAAAAGAGCCAGGTCTTTAGCATCGGAAAATAGTCCGGCATTACCCGAAATTCCTTTCATTAATTTGTGCGCAATGGGATCATGAACAGTGCCCAATAAAACCTGATTGTCAGCTTGCTTCTCAGTTGGGGCAATCATTTTATGTTTTTTTTCTGCTGGAGTATAGTCCGTATTTTTCATACCCAACACCTCAAAAATATTTCCTCTGGCAAAATCACGCAGGTTTTGTCCGCTGACTTTTTCCACGATAAGTTG
>JAYFPP010000287.1:0-31455 GCA_034927635.1 Paludibacter sp. | reverse complement strand
TTCGCTAACAAATAAACCCTCCTCCCAGCACTCGTCCGTTGCGGTAGAAGACTGCAGTTTGTCCGGGTGCTATTGATTCGAGTGGTTCAGAGAGCGATATGTTTAAATATTTATCGTTTAATATATTAACGCTGCCCGGCGTGTTTTGTTTACGGTACCGGATGCGTATGGTTGTATCGAAGTCATTGCTGAAAAGACTGTTGTCGACCAGATGATAATTCTCAACCATAAAACTGGTTTTGTACATATTGCTCAATGGCGCCAGTACAATTTCGTTTGTTTTCGGGAGTATTTCTTTTACAAATACCGCTCTGTTCAGCTGAATTCCAAGTCCCCGGCGCTGACCTACCGTAAACAGCGGGTAACCCGCGTGAGTACCCAGTACCTTACCGCTTTCATCCACAAACCTGCCGGGATATATATGATTTTCAGGGTATGCCAGCAGAGATTTCAGAAACGGCCGGTAATCTCCTTTGCAAAAGCAAGCGCCCAGACTGTCCTTTTTCTCGGCTACAGCTTTGAATCCATGTTCGGCGGCAATCTTCCGTGTGGTTGTTTTATGTAGTTTTCCCAACGGGAAAAGTATTCTTGCCAGTTGTTGCTGTTTTAATCCCCATAAAAAGAAAGACTGATCTTTATCCGCATCCACTCCTTCAGTAACAAAGAATTTATCATTTTCATGGATAATGTTGGCATAATGCCCCATCGCCACCTTTTCACAGCCCATCCGGTCAGCCTCTTCCAACAGTAATCTCCACTTAAGCTCGTTGTTGCATTTCGCACAGGGAAAAGGCGTTCTTCCCGATAGATATTCACTGACAAAATAAACTATAATCTTTTCGCGGAATAGCTCTCTTGCATCATAAACAAAGTGTTGAATACCTAACTGATGGCAAAGCAGTGCCGCATCTTCCAGATGTTGATTTTCTCCCTCATGTTCCCAAAAACGAAAAGTGATGCCTTTTACATCATAACCTTGCTGTAATAAAAGGATGGCGGCCACCGATGAATCTGTGCCGCCACTCATTCCTAAGAGAATTTTGGGTTTGCCGGTCAATGTTGAACGCTGTAAGAATTAAAATGGCAATCCTGATCCTTCATCTGAAGGTGATGGCTCAAATACCGGAGGCATCGGTGGAGGAGGGGTGCCATAAGCATCAGCTGATGGTCCGTTAACGGCGGCCTTTTCAACTTTCCAGGCACGGATGGAAGTAAACCAACGGCCGTTCCATTCGCGACTTTCAATATCGAAACTTACCGTCACCTGATCGTCGATTGCTACCGGATATTGGTCGATTTTTGCTCCGAACAAGTTAAAACATACTTTTTTTGGGTATTGATCCATTGTCTCCAGTACATAATCCTGAGAACGCCACGGACCGTTTTTGCCTTCGCCTGTTTGTGCAGGGAGGACTGCAATTATTTTTCCTGTAATTTCCATGAATTTATATTTTGAATGCAAAGATAAATAAAAACATGCAACCTGCAATCCCGATTTTTCCGGATAATTAATAATTGTAATCTAAAGATGACAAAATGAAAATAATAGGTAATTATTTTTGTCAACCCGACAGAAATTTGTAAATTTGCACTCGAATTTGAAAACTCAATTTTAAACACATAATAAAATGATTAAAGTAGGTATCAATGGTTTTGGCCGCATCGGACGTCTCGTTTTCCGTGCAGCTCAAGAAAGAAATGACGTTCAGGTTGTTGCAGTAAACGATCCGTTTTTGGATCTTGATTATTTGATTTACATGTTGCAGTATGATACTGTTCATGGTAAATTCAACGGAACAGCAGAAAACAAAAACGGTAAATTAATTATCAACGGTAAAGAAGTAGCTTTCTTTGCTGAAAAAGATCCCGCAAACATTGGCTGGGGTGCTTCCGGTGCTGACTATGTAGTTGAATCTACAGGTGTTTTCACTACTATCGATAAAGCTAAGGCTCACTTAGCAGGTGGTGCAAAGAAAGTTGTTATTTCTGCTCCCTCTAACGATGCTCCTATGTTTGTATGCGGTGTTAACCTGGACGCTTACAAAGCTGACATGGACATTGTTTCAAATGCTTCTTGTACTACTAACTGTTTGGCTCCTTTGGCTAAAGTTATCAACGATAACTTCGGTATCCTTGAAGGTTTGATGACTACAGTTCACGCTGCAACCAATACTCAGAAAACTGTTGACGCTCCTTCTGCAAAAGACTGGAGAGGTGGCCGTTCTATCCTGGGTAACATTATCCCTTCTTCTACAGGTGCTGCTAAAGCAGTAGGTAAAGTAATTCCTTCATTGAACGGTAAATTGACCGGTATGGCTTTCCGTGTTCCAACTGCTGACGTATCAGTAGTCGACCTGACAGTTCGCCTGGAAAAAGCTGCTTCTTATGACGAAATCAAAGCTGCTGTTAAGAAAGCTTCTGAAAATGAAATGAAAGGTATTCTTGGTTATACTGAAGATTCAGTTGTTTCAACTGACTTTATCCACGAAACACGTACTTCAGTTTTTGATGCAGGTGCTGGTATCGCTTTGAACGGAAACTTTGTGAAATTAGTAAGCTGGTACGATAATGAGTGGGGTTATTCTTCCAAAGTATTGGATTTGATCGCACACATGGATTCAGTAAAATAATTTTTTTTGATATGTTTGAAAATCCCCGACAGCTTTTGTTGCCGGGGATTTTTTTCTTTATACATATCCCCGATAATAGGGATAAGCATTTTGTAAAATCATCATAAATAGGGATGTTTATAGTATATAATTTTGTTTATTTTTGTAAGCTGTAAGAAAACTGTCCTTATAAGCATTGTTTTATATAAGCAATGTTGTGTTTTTTAGGTACTTTTTGCCCGTAAAAGGTTTAATGATTTAAAACAATGAATACTAAGCATACTTATCTTTCCGATCTGAAAACAGGTGATGAAGGGGTAATTACCAAAGTTCTCGGCCGTGGCGCATTTCGTAAACGTATTACAGAAATGGGCTTTGTGAAAGGTAAAAAAGTTACAGTCATAAAAAGTGCGCCTTTACTTGATCCTGTGGAGTATGAAATCATGGGATATAAGATTTCATTGCGAAGGAGCGAAGCTGAACTAGTGGAAGTTGTTGCTGCCGACCTGGCTGATCAGATTTCGCTGGGAGAGTTTCAGGGGACTATTGATGAGGAAACCCTGAAAATATCAGCTCTTGAGAAAGGTAAAATTATCAATGTGGCACTCGTCGGGAATCCGAATTGTGGCAAAACAACACTTTTTAATGCTGCTTCAGGTTCACATGAAAGAGTAGGTAACTATAGCGGTGTTACTGTCGATGCGAAAACTGCCAAATACAAACAGGGAGGATATACTTTTAATCTGGTGGATTTACCAGGTACTTACTCCATTACTGAATATTCCCCTGAAGAATTATATGTGCGTTCTCATATTATTGAGAAAATGCCGGACATTGTCATCAACGTGCTTGATGCCTCGAATCTTGAGCGTAACCTGTTCCTTACTACGCAATTAATCGATATGAATATCAAAGTCGTGATTGCGTTAAACATGTATGATGAACTGAAGAAAAAAGGAGCAAAGTTTGATTATGAGTCACTGGGAAAAATGATTGGTATTCCTATCATTCCTACGGTAGCATCCAAAGGTAAAGGAGTTGAAAAACTTTTTTCAAAACTCATTGAAGTTTATGAGGACAGGGATCCGGTAGTGCGGCACGTACATATTAATTATGGAAGTCTTATTGAAAGAAGCATCAGGGAAATTCAGGATGAAGTGTGGAAAAATCCTTCGATTACCGATAAAATATCATCGAGATTTATCGCTGTAAAGTTGCTCGAGCATGATAAGCCGACCAGAGAACTGCTGAAGAAAGCTCCTAATTATGAGGAAGTAAAGGCGGTGACGAAAAAGAATATTAAATTGCTGGAGGCTGAGTATGGCGAAAGTTCCGAAACCATTCTTACCGATGCCAAATATGGATTCATCGCCGGAGCTTTACGTGAAACCTACCGTGAATCAAAAAAACCAAAACGGGTAATTCGTGAAATTGACGATTTGCTTACCCACCGGTTCTGGGGTTTCCCAATTTTTCTCTTTTTTATGTGGTTGATGTTTCAGTCGACTTTTACCTTAGGAAGTTATCCTATGGAGTGGATAGATGCCGGCGTGGGATTACTGAGTAATTGGGTGTCGGGTGTTATGACTGATGGCCCCTTAAAGGATTTGTTGGTCGATGGGGTAATTGGCGGAGTAGGTGGTGTAATTATTTTTCTTCCGAATATTCTGATCCTGTTTTTCTTTATTTCGTTGATGGAGGACACCGGTTATATGTCCAGGGCTTCTTTTATCATGGATAAGCTGATGCATAAAATTGGTCTGCATGGCAAATCTTTTATCCCGTTGATTATGGGTTTCGGATGCAATGTACCGGCCATCATGGCTACCAGGACGTTGGAAAACCGCAAGGACAGGATTCTGACCATGATCATTACGCCGTTTATGTCGTGTAGTGCCCGTTTACCTGTATATGTGTTGCTGATCTCGGCAATATTCCCGAAGAATCAGGGTATCGTACTCTTTTCCATCTATTTTACAGGGATAGTTCTGGCTATTGTGACTGCGTTGATAATGAAAAAGATAGCTTTTGCCAAGAAGACTGTACCTTTTGTGATGGAACTTCCTCCTTACCGAATTCCGACTTTAAGGAATACAGCCATGCATATGTGGCATAAGGGACAACAATACCTCAAAAAAATGGGAAATGTAATTTTGATAGCCTCCATTCTGATTTGGGCGCTGGGTTATTTTCCCAGAAACGTAGATTTTTCTGTGGATTATGAAGGGGAAAGAAATCTGGTTAAGCAAAACTCTATGCTTAATGAAACAGAAAAAACAGTTAAACTGAAAAGTATCAACCTTGCTCAGGAAGCTGAAAGACAGGAAAAATCGTATATTGGCAGAATGGGACATGCCATCGAGCCGGTAATCAGTCCGCTCGGCTACGACTGGAAAATGGGCGTGAGTTTGCTGACAGGGCTTGCCGCAAAAGAAATTGTTATCAGTACTATGGCTGTCTTATATCAGGCCGATAATGATCCCAACGAAGATACTGAAACCTTGAAGCATAAAATTATAGAACAGCAACATAATACAGGCACACTGAAAGGCCAGAGAGTGTTTACGCCATTGGTAAGTATTGGATTTATGTTATTCATTCTGATATACTTCCCGTGTGTAGCAGTTATTGCCGCCATCAGAAAGGAAGCAAACTGGGGATGGGCGATCTTTACTATGGTGTATACAACAGCGCTTGCATGGATGGTTGCTTTCCTTGTTTATCAGGTCGGTAGCATGTTTTAGAAAAAAAATGATTATTTTTGCGGTTGAAAAATCCGGACTTAGACTCATAGGTCCGCTCTAACCGTTAAATCATGATATCTTTTACCTTATCAATTGTTTTTCTTGTTGTTGGCTATATTGTCTATGGCCGGGTTGTTGAACGTGTATTTGGCATCGACAAGAATAGTCAGACTCCCGCCATAGCTCATCCTGATGGAGTGGATTATGTCCCCCTTCCCTGGTGGAAAGCATTTTTAATACAGTTTTTAAATATTGCCGGTTTAGGCCCGATTTTCGGTGCTGTAATGGGTATTATGTACGGTCCTGCTGCGTTCTTGTGGATTGTATTGGGAACAATTTTCGGAGGCGCTGTTCATGATTATCTTTCGGGAATGATGTCGGTAAGAAGCAATGGTGCCGGTCAGCCGGAATTAGTAGGAAGAGAACTGGGACGAGAGGTGAAACTTTTTATGAGTGTTTTTTCTGTCGGTTTAATGGTACTTGTAGGTGCCGTTTTTGTTTCCGGACCTGCCGAATTGCTTAATGGTATGACTTCTAATGCGATAGGTGCAAGTTGGTGGGCAGTGTTTGTTTTTATCTATTACATACTGGCGACTTTGCTCCCGATTGATAAAATTATCGGTAAGATTTATCCGGTTTTTGGTGTTGCCCTTCTTTTTATGGCGGTAGGTATATTGGTAGCCATGTATGTTAATAATGCTCCTGTTCCCGAATTTACTACTGGTTTCGCCAATCAGCATCCCAATAACCTCCCGATTTTCCCCATGATGTTTATTTCAATAGCCTGCGGGGCAATCTCAGGTTTTCATGCAACACAATCTCCGCTGATGGCACGTTGTATAAAAAATGAAAAATACGGAAGAAGGGTATTCTACGGTTCTATGGTAGCAGAGGGAATTGTTGCACTTATCTGGGCGGCTGCTGCATCCAGTTTTTTTGGTTCGATTCAGGGTTTGCAGGAATTTGTGGCAGGCTTACCTCCAACAGCCAACAAACCTGCAGTGGTGGTAGATTTGATTTCTAAATCGTGGCTGGGTACTGTTGGAGGATTTCTGGCACTGTTAGGTGTCGTTGCTGCTCCCCTGACATCAGGCGATACAGCTTTAAGATCAGCACGTTTGATGACGGCTGATTTTTTTAAGTATGACCAAAAGCCGATTAAAAACCGGCTTCTTGTTGCTGTGCCACTTTTTGTGATTACATTTCTCATCTTACAGGTGAATTTTGATGTTATCTGGCGCTATTTTGCCTGGTCGAATCAAACCTTGTCGGTATTTACCCTCTGGGCAATCACAGTATACCTGGCAAAACGGAAGAAATTTTATGTTATTTCCCTGATTCCGGCAATATTTATGACAGCTGTTACGATTACCTATATCCTTTTGGCTCCGGAAGGTTTTGGTCTGTCGCCGGTATATTCGTATTCAATCGGTATCGGAGCTGCCATGGCAATGATTATTCTTTTCTTTGTGAAAAAAACAAAATTTAAAATGGAGTAAGTTTCTGAAAAACAGATAAGTAAATTTATCAGGAAGCATTTGTGAAATTTGAATGACTATATTTGGAAATATTACTTTAATTTTACAGCTCCTTAGATATAAACGAAAATACGAAACAGATGGCAGTGATCATTAAAGAAGTCAGGACGAAAAGTGAGTTGAAAAAATTCATTTGGTTTGGAATCAATATGTATAAAGATTGTCCCTTTGCTGCTCCTCCTTTAATGATGGATGATCTGATGAATTTATCCAAAGGAAAAAATCCCGCATTGGATTTTTGTGATACCGCCTATTTTCTGGCCTATCGTGGAAGTAAAATTGTAGGACGAATAGCAGGAATCATTCATCCTGTTGCAAATGAAACCTGGAATCATAAAAATGCCCGTTTCGGCTGGGTGGATTTTATTGATGATATGGAAGTTTCAAAAGCACTTTTTGATGCGGTAGGAAGTTGGGCTAAATCCAAAGGGATGGAGCATTTACATGGTCCGCTGGGATTTACTGATCTCGATAATGAAGGTGCCCTGATTGAGGGATATGATAAAATGGGAACGCTGGCAACAATTTACAACTATCCATATTACATCAAACATTATGAGCAACTTGGATTTGTGAAAGAGGCCGACTGGAATGAATACCTGATTACTGTTCCTGAGGTATTTCCGGAAAGATTTTTCAGAGTGGCTGAGATTGTAAAGCAGAAATATAAACTCAGACCTCTGAAGCTAAAATCAAAGAAGGAAGTCGTTGATAAATATGCGAAGAAGATTTTTGATTTATTGAATGTGAGTTATCAGGATTTATTCGGATTTACTAAATTGAATGAAGCGCAAATTTATTTCTATATAAAATTGTATTTCAGTTTCTTCCGTCTTGACACAGTGGTGTTGGTTGTTAACGAAAATGATGAATTGATTGCTCTGGGTATTGCGATGCCAAGTTTTACCAAGGCTTTGCAAAAAGCAAAAGGTAAACTTTTACCTTTTGGTTGGTTGTATATGTTGCAGGCACTCAATAAAAACGATCTGATTGATTTATACCTGATGTCGGTACATCCTGACTATCAGGGGAAAGGTGTCAATGCCATCGTTTTTGCTGAAATGATGCCCAATGCCGCTAAAAACGGATATAAATTTGCTGAGACGAATCCCGAACTGGAAACAAATACAAAGATGTCATCACAGTGGGATAATTTTGAGCATGTAAATCATAAAAAACGCAGGGTTTTTATTAAGAAGCTCTGATAAATGATAGTATTTTGACACGTAGATTTGATTTTTTGGTTATTGGTAGTGGCATAGCAGGTATTAGTTTTGCATTGAAAGCTTCCCGCTATGGAAAGGTTGCATTGCTCAGCAAATCAACACTGGAGGAAACCAATACTGCATATGCTCAGGGAGGTATTGCTGCGGTGACCGATAATCCCGATTCATTTGATAAGCATATTGAAGATACCCTTATTGCCGGTGACGGGCACTGTGATCTGGCAGCGGTTGAGAAAGTAATTAAAGAGGCTCCTGAACAAATAAAGGAATTGTTAAGCTGGGGAATTGATTTCGACAGAAAGGAAAACGGTAACTTTGATTTACATAAAGAAGGCGGTCATAGTGAGTTCAGGATTTTACATCATAAAGACAATACAGGCTACGAAATTCAACAAGCTCTGATCCGCAGAGTAAGGGCCGAAAAGAATATTGAGATCTTTGAGAATTATTTTGCGATAGAAATTTTAACGCAACATCATTTGGGTGAAGTAGTTACACTTCATACGCCCAATATTGAGTGTTATGGCGTTTATGCATTAAGCCAGCAGAGTAATCACATTCATACTTTTTTGTCGAAAGTAACCCTTATTGCGACCGGTGGCATTGGCAATGTGTATGCAACCACCACCAATCCGGCGGTAGCCACGGGTGATGGGATAGCGATGGTGCACCGGGCCAGGGGAGTTATAAAAGACATGGAATTTATTCAGTTTCACCCAACAGCGTTGTATCACCCCGGTGAAAGACCCACTTTTTTGATTACAGAAGCAATTCGTGGCTACGGAGCAGTGTTGCGCTGTCAGGACGGGCGTGAATTTATGCAGAAATATGATGAAAGAGGTTCCCTCGCTCCAAGAGATATTGTAGCAAGAGCGATTGATAATGAAATGAAAACCAGAGGTCATGATTATGTGTATCTTGATGTTACCCATAAAAATGCTGAAGAGACTAAAACCCATTTCCCGACTATTTACAAGAAATGTCTGGAATTGGGAATAGATATTACTAAAGATTATATTCCGGTTTCTCCAACACAGCACTATGTATGTGGAGGTATAGCGGTTGACCTGAACGGAAAAAGTTCGATTAGCAGATTGTACGCAGCGGGCGAATGTTCCTGTACCGGACTGCATGGAGCGAATCGACTCGCATCGAATTCTCTCATTGAAGCGATAGTTTATGCAGATGCAGCGGTGAAAGATGCGGTGGAAAATATCGGAAAATATGCCTTTAATGAATTTGTTCCTGACTGGAATGATGAAGGAACCAAACTTCCTGAGGAAATGGTGCTGATAACACAGAGTTTCAGAGAAGTTGAGCAGATAATGAGTACTTATGTTGGTATAGTACGTTCAAATCTTCGTTTGAAACGTGCTATGAGCCGTCTGGAAATACTGTACAGAGAAACGGAAGACTTGTTTGACAGATCGGTTGTTTCCCGTGAATTATGTGAACTAAGGAATGTGATCAGTGTGGCTTATCTGATTATAAAGCACGCTCTGAGAAGAAAAGAAAGCAGAGGTTTACATTATACGGTAGACTATCCGAAGAGAATGCTCAGAAGCGAAATGTAAAAATCTTCAGTTGTCGGTTGTCAGCCAATTGAAGTGATTAAGTGAAGAATTGAATCATTAACTGAATAATTGTTACTTAAATGTACAGAACTTTATACGTGATAATTTTAATGGTCCCGGTGTTTTTTGCATCATCGGCTGCTTTTGCACAAAGCGATCAAACCAGGGCTTCAGTGATAAAGATTGAAGGCACTGGTCAGTTTTCAAGAACTGACACTGAAAGATCTGTATCTTCGAATCAACAGGTCACTGTTGCCGATGGATTTAGTTATTATACTTCTACAGGTGGTATATATCTGATCTTTACCAAACCCAACAATAACGTAAGATTGTTTGCTCTGACCGGACAACTTATCTGGGGTGGTGAACTCGTGTCGGGGCGCTTCTTTATTCAGACAGGTGAAGGAATTTACTTCCTGAGAGTAAACAATAAAAGCTACAAGGTCAGCTGCAAATAAACTTTGTGGACTCATGTGACTAAAGTGGTTCGAATTATATCTTACAAATTTTATATACAAGAATTATATGATTAAACATATTGTCTTTTTTGGTATAGCTGATGAAGCTGAAGGAAAGTCAAAAGCTGACAATCTTAAGTTCATCAAAAAAGAGCTTGAAGCCCTGATTCATCTCATTCCTGAATTAAAGAAAATTGAAGTTGGAATTAATCATCCTGAGGCTCCTGAAAGCAATTTTGATCTTGCACTATACACTGAATTCGAAAGCATGAAAGATATGGATATATATCAGGTTCATCCCGAGCATAAACGCGTTGCCGCATATATAGGAAAAGTGAAAACTTCCCGTGCATGCGTCGACTATGAAATTTAGTTCTCCGTAACCATAATTTTCTGTTTGTTAATTTACTGTTTGTTACCTTATGTGGAAGAATTTTTTTTATTTTTCCGGTTCTCAGCGTGCCGGTATTTTAGTGCTTTTAGGTCTTATCTTGTTGATAAGCCTGATTGATAGTTTTTTACCCCTTTTTTATGAGCCTGAACCTGAACAAGTTGATTCGTTGTTTTTAGTTGAGGTGAATGATTTTAAAAACTCACTGCAATCAATCGACAGTATCAGAAACGCCCAACGTTTACACTCCTATCAGTCTTACCAAACAACATCGAAATCATATAATGATGATTACAACAAGGGAAAAAATGAACTTTTTCCGTTTAATCCTAATGTGCTCGATTCTGCTGGTTTTGCAGCTCTGGGAATAAAGCCGTATGTGATATCCAATATTCTGAAGTACCGGCGAAAGGTAAGTTTTAAGGATAAAGAGGGCTTCGCCCGGATTTATGGAATATCAGAGGCTAAATTTGAAGAACTTGCTCCCTGTATCCAATTACCTGAGAGTGAAAAAAGCCGTAATGATTCAAACTATCTGAATAGAAATAAGAGTGGAGAAGATAATAATGAGGTATTGACGGTGGAACTTAACACCGCTGATACGACAGCATTAATGCAAATAAAAGGAATAGGCAAAGCGTATGCATATGCCATTGTCAGGTTCAGAAAACAGACCGGAGGCTTCATTAGCATCGAACAGCTAAATGAAATTTATGGTATGACACCTGAAAATTTTGTTAAGATAAAACCCTTTTGTACAGTTAATCCCGCATTAATTCAGAAAATAAGGATAAATACGGCATCAGTAGAGAAATTAAAAGCTCATCCCTATCTCAACTTTTATCAGGCAAGACAAATTTATGAGTTAAGAAGAAAAAAAGGAAGACTTGCAGGAATCAATGATTTAAAAGAACTTTCGGAACTTAATGAGCTGACAATAGGAAAAATATCTGCCTATCTGAATTTTGAATAAACTTTCATGTTCATCAGGTTAATTTTCAAGAAATAAATAGTAAATTTGCGGGGATTTCATGTGAAAGTTCTTTTCTGTTTATCAATCTGATAATAAAAGTTTTATGTTGTTCTTAAACGGCTTTGTTTTTTCTGTGGTTGAAATAATTCTTCTTTGCATTGTTGTCTTAACATTTGCTTATCAGGTTTATTTCTATTTGAGGTATATCAGAATTGTCATCAGAAACAATAAACGGGAAAGGAAAGGTAAGCTATTCTTTAGTGAAGTTAAACTGCCAGTTTCAGTAATTATTTGTGCGAAAAACGAATTGAATAATCTGAAGAATTTTCTTCCTGAAATTTTAATGCAGGATTATCCTGATTATGAGGTTATTGTTGTAAATGATGGGGGTGATGAAGAAACGGAAATTTATTTGCGGGATTTAAAAGAAAATTTTCCTCATTTGCGTACGACATTTGTTCCTGATGGAGCAAAAAATCTGAGCACAAAAAAGCTTGCCCTTACTTTGGGAATCAAGGCTGCTAAACACGACTGGCTGTTGTTTACCGATGCCGATTGTGTGCCGGAAAGTAATCAGTGGATCACAAAGATGGCACGCAACTTTACTCCTCATACAGAGTTTGTGCTTGGTTACGGAGCTTATTTCCAGGAAAAAGGTTTTCTGAACAAACTCATTACTTACGACACGCTTTTCAATGGATTGTTGTATCTTGGTTTCGCTAAAGCAGGTAAGCCTTATATGGGTGTCGGAAGAAATATGGCCTACCGCAAAGAGGTTTTTTTCAGACAAAACGGATTTGCTGCAACCCTGCATTTACGTTCCGGCGACGATGATCTGATGGTGAATCATGCAGCCAACAAAAATAATATACGTATCGAAACATCGCCGGAAAGTATAACAGGCTCAATCCCGAAGAAAAACTTCAGATCGTGGTACTATCAAAAAGAAAGACATTTGTCGGTGTCAACTTTTTATACGCAACGAAGTAAAATTTCGCTGGTCATTGAACCCTTTTTCAGAGGATTGTTTTACGCTTCGTTCCTTGCATTGGTGGTATATGGTATAATTGTCATGAACTTTATCTCTGTTGGGATAGCTCTGTTGTTGTTTATCTGCAGGTTCTTCATCCAAATGATGATGATAAATAAATCTTCCGCTATTTTTGGTGGTAGAAAGTATCATCTTAGCATTGTTTTTCTGGATATGTTCTTGCCACTCCTTTCTGCCTATATTCTGACATTCGGAAGAATGAGAGGGAAAGCAAAATATATTACCTGGAAATAATTTTCATTATAAATTGTATTGATCTATGCGTATTGTGTTTATGGGAACCCCCGATTTTGCAGTCGAAAGTCTCAAAATCCTTGTTGAAAATCACTATGAGGTGGTGGGTGTGGTTACTATGCCTGACAAACCTTCAGGACGTGGATATAAATTACAGTATTCTGCAGTGAAACAATATGCGCTTGACCATCAGCTGACTTTATTACAACCCGAAAAGCTTAAAGATCCCTCTTTTATTGAACAATTGAGGGCATTGAAAGCTGATCTACAGATTGTAGTTGCTTTCAGAATGTTACCCGAGGTGGTTTGGAATATGCCCACGCTGGGGACATTTAATTTGCATGCTTCTTTGTTGCCTCAGTACAGAGGAGCTGCTCCCATCAACTGGGCAATCATTAACGGTGAGAAGATTACCGGTGCCACTACTTTTTTTCTGACACACGAAATTGATACCGGAAAAATTATTCTTCAGGAAAAGATAAGCATTAATGATGATGATAATGCCGGGACTATTCATGATAAATTGATGTTACTCGGTGCGCAAATGGTAAAAAAGACGGTTGATATGATTGCTTCAGGCAAAACCGATGCGCTTGATCAATCTGTGTTTATCTCCGGGGATGCTGAGTTAAAAACAGCTCCGAAAATTTTCAAAGAAACCTGTCAGTTAGATTTTAATTCAACTGTTGAAGCTGTCCATAATATGGTAAGAGGACTTTCACCCTATCCTGCTGCCTGGGCTGAACTACAGCTACCCGGACAGTCGGATAAAGCTGTATATAAAATTTTTGAAACACAAATGGAGCTGATGGAACACCAGTATCCATCGGGAACTATTCTAAGCGATCACAAAAGCTTTTTGAAGATTGCATTACAGGACGGGTTCATTTCCCTGAAGAATATTCAGGCCCCCGGAAAAAAACGCATGGATGTGGCTGATTTCCTGAGAGGTTTACGACTGATTGTATGATGACTCCATGATTCTTATTCGTAAGCATTATGTAAAAATACCTATAAATGGGGATGTTTTACTTTTGCACAATCATTATTAATTAGCTATTTTTGCAGCGTTATAAATAATAGCATATTGTTTTAAGTATCTATAGACTTACTCAATCTACAATTTTAGATAATGAAATTCAGCAGACAACAAATCACAGGAGGCTTTCTTGCCGTTTTGTTTGTCTTCTATTTTGCCGGAGTCAGTTTTTTCCCACACAGTCATATTGATGAGTATAACAGGCTGATAGTTCATTCACACCCTTTTTCGTCTGAATCGCATCATCAACATTCATCGGTTAGTTTTTTTGCTATTGAAAAGTTGCAGCATTTTACAGTTTGCATACTGATGTTTGCATCCTTGATAATTGCTGTTAACAGATTAAGTTTTGTTCTTTCTGATACTTATAACAGAGGATTTCATCTTTCATCCTTTACTCCATTTTGTTTTTCCCGACCTCCACCGGCCATTTAAGCTAAAATATTTGATTCGGAGATGATCTGCCAGTTATATGCAGTTCAGTACTCTGTATTATTCAACATCTTGATGTTGAGCATTTTTTTTAGTATAAATTTTACATAATTGGTCGTTTATGAAACATCTCTTTTCAATAATATTATTCATTCTGCTTTCTACAACATTATTCTCTCAAACTCAGTTTACTCCTGAAAATACCGCTAATATAGCTGTAGCACGTGAAAAAAAGACTGATGCAAATATCGTGGGACATACTGTCGACAAGTTGTCAAAAGAACATTTAGGTTTCATAACCATCAGGTTAAAAGGAACCACCATCGGCGCTGCTACTGATGCTACAGGACATTATAACATGCGCAATCTGCCTGCAGGCGATTTTATTGTTGTTGCTTCCGGAGTGGGTTATAAGTCGGTTGAGAAACAGGTTAAGATAAACAAAGGTACAACACTTGAACTTAATTTTGAGTTGGAAGAAGATGCTGTAATGCTCGACAATGTGGTTGTTTCTGCCAACAGAAATGAAACAAAACGTCGCGAAGCCTCCAACATAGTTAATGTTGTTACCGGAAAATTGTTTGATAATACGAATTCGGTTTGTCTTGCACAGGGATTGAACTTTCAACCGGGACTAAGAGTGGAGAATAATTGTCAGAATTGTGGTTTTCAGCAGGTTCGGATAAATGGTCTTGAGGGCCCTTATTCTCAGATATTGATTGATAGCCGGCCAATCTTCAGTGCATTGGCAGGAGTGTATGGCATAGAGCAAATACCCGTGAATATGATTGACAGGGTAGAAGTGGTCAGGGGAGGTGGTTCCGCTTTGTTCGGTTCGAACGCTATTGCGGGTACAATCAATATTATTACGAAAGAACCTATGAACAATGCTATGTCAGTTAGCAACTCAACCATGTTTATTGCGGGAAGTTCAGCCGATATTAATACTTCTGTAAATGCTGCTTTGGTTTCGGAAGATTATCAGTCGGGTGTGAGTATTTATGGTTCGACCCGCCAACGGGAGGCCTGGGATGCCAACGATGACGGGTTTACTGAAATCGGAGTGATTAATGCCCGTAATATAGGTTTTCGGTCGTACTTTAAAACCGGCAAGCAAAGCAAACTGACTGCTGAGTACCATAATCTGGGAGAATTCCGCAGGGGAGGTAATAAGCTGAATGTCCCGGCTCATCAGTCGGATATAACGGAGCAAACCAACCACAATATCAACTCCGGAGGAATAAAATGGGATTATTTTACACCTGATTATAAACATCGGCTGAATGTTTTCACTTCTGCGCAAAAGATAAAAAGAGACAGTTATTATGGTACCGGGATGGACCCGAATGCTTACGGTGTTACCAATGACCTGTCGTTCGTTGCCGGAATGCAATATGCTTATGCAATGGATAAACTTTTGTTTATGCCTGCTGATTTTACGATTGGTGCCGAATATAATTATAATAAACTGATTGATGAGCAATTTGCCTATGAGCGACAAATAAACCAGAGAATGAATATTAAAAGTTTGTTTCTTCAGAATGAATGGAAGAACAAACAGCTTAGTTTTTTGGTGGGTACGCGCTTTGATAAACATAACCTGATTGAGAAATTAATTATTAGTCCCAGGGTAAATTTCCGTTATAATCCGGAAGAATGGATTAATCTGCGTGCAAGTTATGCCGGCGGCTTCCGGGCACCACAAGCATTCGACGAAGACCTGCACCTCACTGCGGTTGGTGGAGTGATGCAAATCATTATGCTTGATCCACAATTGAGACCGGAGAACTCAGGAAGTTTTAGTGTGTCGGCAGATTTGTACAGAAAGTTCGGTCGAGTTCAGACAAACTTGTTGATTGAAGGATTTATTACTGATATTAATGATGTGTTTTATCTTGAAGAGGCCGGTTTGGATTCAGCAGGGAATACGATTCTGATGCGTAAGAACGGTTCCGGAGCAAGTGTGAGGGGTGTTAATATTGAGGCTAAAATTATTCCGGGCATAAAGTTTAATATTCAGGGTGGATTTACCCTTCAGCAGAGCTTATATAAAGCACCTCAGATCTGGAGCGGGAACCCGGCATTGCAACCGCGGAGAGAGATGTTTCGCTCACCAAATCAATACGGATATCTTACAGCAACCTATAATCCTCTGAAGGAGCTGACAATAGCCCTTTCAGCTACGTATACAGGAACAATGTTGTTGAAACATTACGGAGTAGCTTTGCTGGAGGATGAAGAAGTCTGGTCGCCGGAATTTTATGATATGGGAATCAGATTTGCCTATGACTTTGCCCTGAATAAAAGTTCTAAGCTGCAGTTGAATGGCGGGATACAAAATATCTTCAATAGTTTTCAGACTGATTTTGATCAGGGTGAAACCCGTGATGCGGGATATATGTACGGACCCTCTTTGCCTCGTTCGTTCTATGCCGGGTTGAAATTAAGTCTTTAATTTTCATTGCATTTGACTGGAAAACATATCAGCTAAATAATAAAATCCACAAACTCGCCTTTTCAAGGCTCAGACAGGTGGATTTTATTATTTAGCTGATATGTTTTCCCTGCAAGAGAAGTTGCTTTATTAAATCTTTTTTAGATTATCTATCAGGATGTTGTTCTCCTCTTTGGTTCCCACTGTAATCCTGATACAGCCTAAACATAGCGATACTGTGTTGCGGTTGCGCACAATAATACTTCTTTCAACGAGCTTTTGATAAACTGCATTAGCATCGTCGACTTTTATTAGTACAAAATTGGCATCGGTAGGATAGATATGTTTTACCAGAGCAATTTTCTGAAGGTTCTCAATTAAAGAAGCTCTTTCTGATAAAAGTGTTTTAACCCATTTTTCTACCTGATCTTTTTGTTGAAGGGCCTTCAGTGCTTGTTGTTGAGTCAGGATATTAATATTATAGGGATATTTGATTTTGTTCAATACCTGCACAATTTCAACAGAAGCAAAAGCCATTCCGAGGCGAATAGCGGCACTACCCCAGGCTTTTGAGAAAGTTTGCAATATCACCAGATTGGGATGTTGCGATAATTGTTTGGTGAAACTATCCTGCTGCGAAAAATCAATATAAGCTTCATCCAATACCACAATCCCCTGAAATTCATTTAATAATTTCAGTATTTCATTAGGGTTCATGCTGTTGCCGGTAGGGTTGTTCGGCGAACAAATCCACATGAGTTTTGTATGTTCGTCCTTAGCCTGCAACATCTTTTCTGAGGAAAATTCAAAGTTATCATCCAGCAGCACTTTACGGTACTCTACATCGTTAATGTTGGCGCAAACTTTATACATACCATAGGTAGGTTCAATGGCTACAACATTGTCGATACGCGGCTCGCAGAAAGCACGGTACAATAAATCTATCGGCTCATCACTTCCGTTTCCGAGGAAAATATGCTCAACAGCTACATTCCTGATGGCAGCAATAGCCGTTTTAACTTCCCACTGCAAGGGGTCGGGGTAACGGTTATATGGTGCATTATAAGGATTCTCATTGGCATCAAGGTATACCGATGCGACACCTTTGAACTCGTCCCTGGCACAGGAATAAGGTTGCAATGAGGCTATATTTTTTCTGAGTAGATTGTTAATATTCATTTTAGTCTTCCTCTTCTTCTAAACGTATTTTGACAGCATTGCTGTGGGCCTGAAGGCTTTCGTTTTCTGCCATCAGAATGATGGCGTTGCTGAGGTTAGTCAGCCCTTCTTTGCTTATTTCCTGAAAAGTTATTTTTCTGAGGAAACTATCAAGATTTACTCCGCTATATGCTCTGGCATATCCGTTGGTAGGGAGTGTGTGATTGGTACCTGAAGCATAATCCCCGGCGCTTTCAGGGGTATAGTTACCTAAAAATACTGAACCGGCATTGATGATATTTGCGGCAACTCCCTTGTAGTACCTGGTTGAAATAATCAGATGTTCCGGAGCATAGGCATTGGTCATTTCAACCGCTTCTTCGAGTGTTTTTACCAGAATGATTTTACTGTGCTCTAAGGCTTTCCTCGCAATCTCTTTTCTTGGAAGCTGTTCTATTTGTATCTCAATATTCTCCAGTACTTTCTCAATCAGGCTTTCACTCACCGTAATTAATACCGATTGACTGTCGACTCCGTGTTCCGCTTGCGACAGCAGATCAGAAGCTACGTATGCAGGATTAGAAAATTCATCAGCCAACACTTCAACTTCTGAGGGACCTGCAGGCATGTCAATAGCAACACCTTTGAGTGAAATTAATTGCTTGGCAGCAGTAACATATTGGTTGCCGGGACCAAAAATCTTGTAAACGGAAGGTACTGTTTCGGTACCGTAAGCCATGGCAGCAATCGCCTGTGTGCCTCCGATTTTAAAGATGCGGTGCACTCCTGCAATTTTAGCTGCATATAAAATAGCCGGATGTACATTTCCTTCTTTATCGGGTGGGGTACAAAGTATTATTTCTTTACATTCAGCAATAGATGCGGGAATACCCAACATCAGCACCGTAGAGAAAAGAGGTGCCGTGCCTCCCGGTATATACAATCCGACTTTTTGGATTGGTACCGCTTTTTGCCAGCAATAGACCCCCGGTGAAGTTTGAATTTCATTTAATTCAGGCATTTGTTCTGCATGAAATTTCCAGATATTTCTTCTGGCCATTTCAATAGCTTGCTTCAGATAAATGGAAATATGTTTCTCTGCCCCGTTGATTTCTTCTTTTGTGACTTCGAAGTCATTCAGTTTGACTTTGTCAAACTGTTCTGTGTATTCCCTTACAGCTTTATCTCCATTCAGACGGACATTATCCAGTACCTTTTGTACCGTGTCAAATAGCGCAGTGCTGTCGAATGCCGGACGTGCTAAAATTTCTGTCCAGCTATCGCGGGTAGGATATTTAATGACCTGCATAAGTTGGTGGTTTTAGTTGATTAATTTCGTCAGTTATTATTAATTGATGAGGTAACTCATTCCATTTATGGTATAATTCACTCATTCCTCCTTCCAGTACTACATTGGCACCACTTTCAAGTAATATCTCTGATTCTAAGGGACCGGTGTTAATGGCAATGGTAAATAGTCCGGCAGCTACTCCCGACTCAATCCCCAGAGGAGCATTTTCAATGACAATGGCTTCCCATGGTTGTACACCCGATTTTTTTAATCCCTTCAGATAAGGTTCCGGAAAAGGTTTTCCTTGTTTTACATCAAAGGCAGTTACCATTCTGTCTTTTTGAAAAATGCCCGGAAAATGTTCCTGTAAGCTATCGATAAGTGTCGGCTGCCCCGAACCTGTTACTAAAAAAATCTGAATACCCTGACGTTTTACCAGCTTAAGTAAATCGTGAGCGTAAGGCATTTGTCTATTGGCACCTAAAGATTCAAAGTGAAATGATTTCAGCTTGTAAATATTTTGTTCCTCTTCATTTGTTGCTTCTCTTCCAATATATTTAATGAAAGCATTATTGATGGTTGAGTGCCCCACACGGCCCTCATTCATATAAGCTTCAATATTCGAGAAAGGAATATTGATGTCGTTCATGGCTCGCACCCAAGCTGTGGCATGATTATTCATCGAGTCCAACAAAACACCATCCATGTCGAAAAAGATAGCTTTAAGATCAAAACAGGGATAATTATGTTGTTGTAAGTAATTTTTTATGGCAGATTGAAACATATTCGAAATAATTTCTGCAAAGATACTTATTTTCACCTTAAAAATCTATCAAATAGTATGGCCATATTTTTTTATTATTCGAAAAAACTTTGTACTTTTGCCCTCGCAAAAAAATAGCGGGGTGTGGCGCAGTTGGTAGCGCGCTACGTTCGGGACGTAGAGGTCGCAGGTTCGAGTCTTGTCACCCCGACTTATACTTTGCATCTTTCAGGCACAATTCTTGTTACTTTACCGGCCGAGAAAAATTATTGCATATGAAAACACGCATTTTTACCTTACTTGTATTGGTGATTGTAACTTTTACAGCATGTGACCTTTCAAACGAGTCCAATTATACTCCCGGTATTTTCTTTCTTCAAAACCCGGTAAAGAATAATCAGGACACACTCAGGAGTTTTTATACTGATGTTCCCGGAACTTTTGTAATGGATACTGTACAGGTAGGTGATACGGTAAAATTTCTCATCTATCTTGATGCTTATGCAAATAACCTGCAGAATTTCTATCTGAATCATGCTCCTGATAGTGCTGCTAAAATAATTCTTCCTGAAGCAAGTTCAATGGACACAATTTTTAAAGATAACTCTGATTATGCAAAGGGCAAGTTTTATTTCAGAGACTCACATTCTTTTCTTTTCTTCCCTTTC
The DNA here is from genome assembly GCA_034927635.1 of Paludibacter sp. Lineage (GTDB taxonomy): Bacteria > Bacteroidota > Bacteroidia > Bacteroidales > Paludibacteraceae > Paludibacter. The sequence goes on along the minus strand of JAYFPP010000287.1, from coordinate 10,872 downwards.
AGATATGTTGCTTTAAAACCAAATTTGGATGCTAAACTTGAATTCTTAGTTGTTTCTGATGCTGTTTTTGATAATGGCTTCGGATCTAATTCAAGTAAAATTATTTTAAAAACTCCGATAAAGAATTAGATTTCCTTTTTTACCTGTTGTTCGAAAAAACTGAAATTTACATTTCCATAATTACGATGGAAATTAAAATGGGGGTGTGCATCGAATTTGTTTTTGGCGGAATGTTCCAAAATAAAAATGCCGTCTTTCTTAAGCAGTTCATATTGGAAAATTAAATCGGGTAGTTCAGTCAGATTTTTCAGATCGTAGGGAGGGTCGGCAAAAATAACGTCAAATTTAGTCTTACAGCTGGCTATAAATTTGAAAACATCTGTCTTAATAAGTGTCAGATTGTCAATCTTCAACTCCTGACAAGCTTTCCGTATATAGGCGCCATTTTTTTCGCTTTGTTCAATCGCAATAGCCTCCCTGCAATCACGTGAAATAAACTCAATGCTGATACTTCCGGTTCCTGAGAATAAATCGAGCACGCTGATTCCTTCAAAATCTATTCTGTTGTTCAATAAATTAAATAAACCTTCCTTTGCAAAATCAGTTGTTGGCCGGGCGATTACTTTATTGCTGGCATCAATACGTCTTCCTTTATATTTTCCACTGATAATCCTCATGAGCTGTTTGTTTTGATTTGATGACTAACTTTGGAATATATTTTATTAATAATTTCTCTGTCAGCAGATTTGCATCGCTAAATACTTCTGAGATGATATCGTTAGGATTCAATTCCAATTGCTGATGAATGTTCAGAATATGATATGTAATGTCTTCAGAACTTTGGTAACTGTATTTATTCAGGAGAATTATTTTATGATCTTTATACACAACACAGTCAATTTCCTCCGGCCTGATCCATATCGCTATTTTGTCATTTCCATCAACAATAATTCTATTTATGATATTAACAAGATGAGACTCAGGTATTACTTGTTGAAAATGTAGGGCAAGAAGCTGTGTAATGCTTTGTTCAAGTCCGAAAATCAATATACTTTGCTGGCTGTTTATTTTATTGTGAAAAGTTTGATAGCTGACCGGTAAAGAAGGATGTTGAAGTTTCAGGAATTCTCTCTCTCTTTCTGTTTTATGAAAAACATCAGGAATAATGGTGTGGTAGCCTGATTCACAGATGATGACTATATCTTTGTACTTCTGCCGGATTTCCTCATTGGTTGCCAGCATATTCCGTAAAAATTCCGCAAAGTCATTTCCCTGCTCCGATTTGATATTCTTGCGGGAAATTATAGTATGTTTTTCGTCATAGACACATAAAGAAAATCCATCCGAAAAAATCCGGATGGATAAACTATATTGATTGTTGACGAGGTCTGAATCCATTATATCCTCGTTAGATGATTATTCCCAGTTACCGGCAAAATTATTGGGTTCAATAACTGAACCGACTTTTAATCCCGGATATTTTTCCATTTTATTCTGGAGGTCAATAAGATTTAATGCTTCCTGACGGTTGATGTCAAACAGGAAAGTATTGTATGGTGCGCGTATTTCACAAAGTGGGATAGAAATGTTATTCGATCCTACATAATTGTTGTTTAGCTCCATTTCAAATACTACATTTTCGGAAAAAGGAATGTATTTGATTTTATCAATTGTTTCAGGGCTAAAGCGGTCTCCGTAAAGGGCATTGATGAGATTTACAAAGGTAGTATCCCTGCGGAATCCTTCCAACCCGTTTTCTCTGATTTCTTTTGCATTCCCTCTTCGGATGATAATGGCTGCCTTGGCTTCAGTTAAACCAGCCTCGAGCTGAAGATCAGATAGCGTTCCTTCTTTCAAAACCATTTTCTTTTTACCAGCTTTCAGAAAGTCTACCAATGAGTCCAAAGTGCTTGTATAATAGCCTTTTTGTTCCCTGAATTCCATTTGTGCAGATCTCAGATCAATAAGATTCTGAATTACTTTCTGCTCTCTGGCACCTCTTTCTTTCTCAAATCTGATAGGTGTCATGATACTCATGAAACAAAAATAACTCAGAGCTACAATGGCAATTAACAGTAAAATTTTGATTGTTGTTTTCATCTATTTGAATTTAATATGTTTAACTGATTCAACTTACTTTGATTCAGTATTTTTTTCAGCATGCAAATTTAAAAAGAAAATCCAATCTTCCCAATAATCGGACAGCTTTTTTTTATTTATTTTCAGATACAAGAGCGATTTGATTTTTTTTTGTAAAAAAAACAAAGTTTGAGGTCACTTTCTTTGTAAATCTGTAGTATATTTGCATCAGTCCATCAATAAAATATTATGTCTGCAACTCCAGTTCAAACAATCCGACAATTATACCAAAGCTTGCTGCGGCAATATCCTGCGTTTTTCAGTTTTGAGGAAAGAGTTGCACTGAAACATATATTGACTGCCTATTACCGTGATTATAAAAAATACTCGATAACAGATATTGACCCGGTGAAGTATAAATTACAGGTGATGGGGATTTTGGTGAACGAAGTTGGTTTGGGTAAGACAGCAGTGCTGGGTTTTCTGTTACACGATTTAGTGCAGGATAAACAAATCACACCTGAAGAAGTGGAGAGGCGGTTTAATACGCCTGTAAATACAATATTATCGGGTTTGTTGCGTGTGAGGGATTTACATGCCCGAAACAGTTCGCTCGAAACCGAAAATTTCAGAAAACTTTTTCTCACTTTTGCTGAGGATGTAAGGGTGATTTTGATCATTATTGCAGAGCAGATGCAAATAATGAGAACATTGAATGAATACCCTGAGGATGCCAGAATTAATATTGCCAGAGAGTGTTCTTTCCTGTATGCACCTCTTGCACACAGAATGGGGCTTTATGCCATTAAAACAGAGCTTGAAGATTTATCTCTGAAGTATACCAATCGTGAAATTTATTCTGAAATTGCCAGAAAACTGAATGAAACAAAGCAGTCGAGAGACAAATATATCCGTGAATTTATACGACCGTTGGAAGAAAAACTTAGCACGATGGGTTATCCCTTTTCTATTAAGGGAAGAACCAAATCAATTCATTCGATCTATAATAAAATAAAAAAGCAGAATACCCCATTTGAAAATATCTACGATCTTTTTGCTATCCGCATTATCTTTGACGTTCCGGCAGATCGGGAAAAAGCTGTATGCTGGCAGGCATATTCAGTTGTAGCTGATATGTATCAGCCTAATCCTAAAAGATTGAGAGATTGGCTGTCGATACCAAAATCGAATGGCTACGAAAGTTTACACACAACTGTACTGGGGCCTCAGAATAAATGGGTGGAAATTCAGATTCGTACAGTAAGGATGGATGAAGTGGCCGAAAAGGGACTGGCAGCTCACTGGAAATACAAAGGAATCAAAGGAGAGTCGGGTATGGATGAGTGGTTGAAGAATATCCGCGAGATACTCGAGAATCCTGAATTGAATGCAGTAGATTTTATGGATGAGTTCAGATTGAACTTATACGACGAAGAAGTATTCGTGTTCACCCCTAACGGAGATTTACACAAATTACCAAAGGGAGCTACTGCTCTTGATTTTGCCTTCTCCATTCATTCGGCTTTAGGAACTAAATGTGTTGGAGCTAAGGTGAATGGAAAGAACATGCCCATCAAATATGTGTTGAATAACGGCGATCAGGTTGAGGTACTCACTTCTCCTACACAAAAGCCTAATCAATCATGGCTGAAGATTGTAACAACCTCAAAAGCCAAAAATAAAATCCGTCAATCCCTCAAAGAAATAGAATTCAAGGATGCTGAACTCGGGAGAGAAATAATCGCCAGACGTTTTAAGAACTGGAAGATTGATCTTGATGATGGTAAACTTTCGAAACTTGCCAAGAAAAAAGGCTATAAAACAGTCAGCGACTTTTATCAGGATGTTGCTTCGGAAAAACTGGATATTCTTGATGTGAGGGAGTTGTATCTTGAAATTGAGAAAAAAGACAGTACTGAATTGCAGGTAGAATCGCGTAGCGCCGAAAGTTTCAGTAAAGAGGCTCCGGTACCTGATACAACGGGCAAGGAAGATGTGCTCGTTATCGGACAGGATCTCAAGAATGTCGATTATAAATTAGCTAAATGTTGTAATCCGATTTTTGGGGACGAGGTGTTTGGTTTTGTTTCAGTTGTGGGCGGAATAAAGATACATCGTAATGATTGTCCTAATGCTCCTCAAATGATTTCTCGATTCGGTTATCGCATTGTAAAGGCACGTTGGTCGGGCAAATCAGTTGGTTCTCAGTATCCAATTACCCTACATATTGTGGGGCATGATGACATAGGGATTGTCGCCAATATAACTTCACTGATTTCAAAAGAAAAACAAGTTACCCTGCGTTCAATTTCCATTGATTCTAATGCCGGATTGTTTCAGGGCAACCTGACCATCATGGTGAGCGATAACAAGGAACTTGATCAGATTGTAAAAAAAATCGGACAAATAAAAGGGGTTAAGCATGTTTCGAGGAACTAAGCATGCCACAGGCAGCAAAAATATCTTCCCCTCTTGATTTTCTGATGGTTGTAGTGATGCCGTTATTCGTCAGGTAATCGCGGAAAGCAATCATTTTTGCTTCATTTGATGTTTTTAATTCCACTCCCGGGATGGCATGAAAACGAATGAGGTTTACGCGACATGCTATTCCTTTCAGAAGTTTCACCATTTCAACGGCATGACGTGTAGTATCGTTTAAGCCATCAAACATAATGTATTCAAATGAAACACGTCGTTGTTTGCTAAAGTCGTATTTGTGCAATTCTTTCAATACATCTTCCAGTGGATATGCTTTTTGTACAGGCATTAATTTCAGTCGTTCTTCAGCAAATGGTGTGTGCATGCTGATTGCCAGATGGCAGTTTGATTTTTCCATGAATACTTTTAATCCCGGAATTAAACCTATTGTAGAAACGGTAATTCTTCTCGGACTCCAGGCATATCCATAGTCGGCGGTCATAATTTCAAGTGTTTTAAGCACATTGTTGAGATTATCCAATGGCTCACCCATTCCCATAAAGACAATGTTCGTAAGCTGTTCCGATTCAGGTATTGAAAAGAACTGGTTTAAAATTTCCTGAGTGCTGAGTTGTGCGCTAAAACCCTGCTTGCCTGTCATGCAAAATAAACAGTTCATTTTGCAGCCAACCTGAGAAGATATACAAAGTGTTGACCGGTCTTCTTCGGGGATAAATACACTCTCGATAAAGTGACCTGCCTGAGTTTTGAATAAGTACTTAACAGTACCATCCACAGACGCCTGATGTTCAACAGGTGCGTACTTGCCGATTTCATATTTTTCATTCAATAAAGCCCTGTTTTTTGCCGACAAATTACTCATTTCATCAATCGTCAGAATATTCTTTTTATAAATCCACTCCGATAGCTGTTTTCCGGTATAAGCGGGCATACCAAGTTCTTTGGCAATGGTTGTTAATTCATCCAGGGTATTTCCGAGCAATGGTATTTTATTCATAAAAAAATCTTTTGTCAAAATTAAGCAATATCAAGCAATTAAAAAAATGACGGAATGAAAAGATTTCACTCCGTCACAGATGAATTATATGTTTTGAATTTCTTAGTAAAAATTCAAACGGTTGTCTTTTACTTCCGCTTTGTCTCTCATGCTCATCATGATTGAGTTAGGCAAAGCATATTTATATGAAGAAGTTAAATTGCGTTTTTCTGCTGCAAGATCAAATTTCTGTTCGTTTTTCTGAACATTTGTTGCCTGTACTACAAATACACCGGCATTGCCTTTGATTGGGGCAGAGATCTGATTTTGTTTAAGAGTGGTGGTTTTGCCTATCACTGCTGGTTCAAAGCCTTCCATACCAAACTGATAAGCACTGAAGAATACTCCCTGAGCTGCTTTCACCTCCTGATTGACGGCAATTGCAAGATCTGAGAGCGTAGCTCCCTTTTTGATCTGTTGTCCCAGATTTTCAATAATAAGAGCTGCTTTTTTATCTTTAATGATTTCTGCCCTGATTTGACTTGAAACTTTGTCGATTGAGCGGTACTTCGATTTGTTTACATCGGTAATTGCAGCTACAATTAATTCTTTATCACATTCAAAAACATCAGAAACGTCTCCTTTTGAGTTGTCGAATATCCAACGAACAATCTGACGGGATTGAGGAATGTTCAGGATTTGTTCATTGGTCTGAAATATTTCATTGGCCTGACGGACAACATAGTTGTTTTTACGTGCCAGACTGTCAAATTCAGAGCCTTCCAATTCAGCAGCAAAACGTTTAGCTTCGTTGAATATCTTGCTTTCAGTCTTTGTACTTGCAATTACAGAGCGCTCCAGAATAGCCAGTTTAACTTTTGCTTTTGGAGCTGTTTTTTCCATGATTTGGATGATTTGCGTACCCTGAGCATTCTTAAATGTGAATACTTCGTTTACTTTTTTCGAAAAAGCGCCATTCAGAATTTCTTTGTCAAGTGCCTGATCTCCGTCGAGGATCCAGCCAATTTCTCCGTTATTGTCAGCCGTTTGTTTTACAGCTGAGTATTTCTTAGCCAGTTCGCCGAAGTTTGCTCCTGAACGTATAGCATTTAGAATGCTGTCGGTTTTGCCACTTTCAGAACTCAAAAGAAAAATATGGCGAAGTTTTACTGAATCGGGAAGCATAATCCCGTTCTCCATTATACGCGCCATCGTGTAGGTGTTGTTAGCAAAGAATGGACCTGTTACGTCTCCTTTTTTACCGCTAAAAGCAAAGTCCTTTAAATTCAGGGGAACAGTGCTGGTAGTGTAGTTACGACCGGTATATGGAGTGTCGGAATTGGAGTTAACCAATTCAACTACGTCTGTTGTTGTAGCAAACTCATTTTTCAGATCATTAATGAATTTTTCAGCTTCTTCAAAATCTTCTTTCGCAGGTTGGATGTTGAAACTTACGAAACTGATTGAAACATTCGGTTCCTGTTTATATTGTTTGATTTGCTTGTTGTACCTGTCTTTTATCTCTTTGTTTGATACGGAAACAGCTGTGTCAGCAATGGCGTAATAAGGCTGCAAAAAGTAACTTGCATCTACCAGAGGAGCATTTGAGTTAAAATTAGCCTTGGCTTCAATACTGTTCGATACAATAGAGTTGGTAACCAGTGAATTGTATTTTTCCTGCAACAGAGAGAATTTTACTGTTTTTTCAAGAAAAATCCATAATTTCTTATAATCGCTTAGTTGTTGCTCCATTTGAGCATCTTTCGGCTCATCGTCTTTGAAATTCAGGAATTGTAGTAACATCGCTCTGTTGAACCTGCCGGTTTCGTCGGCAAAAAACCGGCGTTGCTGAATCATTGGATGGATATTGTTGCCAATCAGGCGATCTGAAAGTTCTTCCTTTGTAATGGTCAGACCAATTTCCTCAGCTTCAGCATAGAGTAATTTTTCGCGTATCATCTGATCCCATACAAAAGCACGGATTTGCTGCATGGTTTGTTCGTCAATTTCCGACTGACCGCTTTCGTATTTTTGAAAGATCAGTGTTTGATCCAATAGATCCTGATAGTCAGCGATGTTGACAGTTTCTCCATTGATTTCTGCAACGTTTTCCTTTGATTTATTGAAGAAGGTTGATCCCTGGGTAAGGAAATCACCAATAATAAATGAAAGCAATGCAAATCCTACTACCGCAATAAGCAAAACTCCTTTGCTCCTGATTTTCTCTAATGTTGCCATTTTTTAAACTTGAAATGTGTTATTTTAGACAATTATACTCTGTTTTTTTGAGGGCACGAATATACGAAATTAATTTTAACTCCCCAAAATTAATCTGATTAATTCAATTCTGTTGTTGGTAACTTTGACGCACTTACAGCTAAAGTCGCCTATGTTGATTATTTCATTGAGTTTTGGAAAATGTTGATGGTGATGAAGAATAAATCCGGCAATTGTTTCGTAGTTGTCTGATTCTGGAATGTTTAAGCCGAATTTTTCATTAGCCAACTGAACTTCCATTCTTCCCGATAGCAGGTATTCATTTTCACTGAGTTGTTTGGCGATATATTCACGTGTGTCATGTTCATCTTCAATTTCACCGAAAATTTCTTCAATAATATCTTCCAGTGTTATGATGCCATTGGTTCCGCCATGTTCATCAACTACCACGGCTATGCTTTTTTTCTGTTGCATGAAAAGCTTCATGAGCTTATGTGCGGTCATGTTTTCCGGTACTATAGGAATTTGTCGGATGTATTTTCGCCAGTCTTTCGGGTGTTCAAACAGTTCGGAAGAGTGGATATATCCTGCAATATTGTCGATATTACCTTTGTAGATAGGAATTTTTGAAAAGCCGGTTTCAATAAATGTCTGTTTAAGTATCTCTAAAGTGGTATCATACTCCAGGGCAATGATTTCGGTTCTCGGAACTGAACAATCGCGTAATCTGACTTTGGAAAAATCCAGTGCATTTTGAAAGAATTTTACTTCATTTTCAATTTCCTCTTCATATTCATTTCCGTCAAAACTTTCCTGAATCAGATAGTTAAGATCAATTCTTGAAAAAACGTTACTGCTGTCTTCTCCTGTTGGTTTTGAGGTGAACAGTTTTAATATTTTTTGCGAAAGCCATGTACTGAAAAACGCGATAGGATATAGCAGGGTATAGAATGCTAAGAGTAACCATGAAAATCCTTTCAGCCAAACATTCGGATTGATGCGAAAAATTGTTTTAGGCAGGAATTCACCTGTGATTAAAACAATGGTAGTAGCAATGATTGTTTGACTCAGGGTGACCAGAAACTGATTGTTGATGAAACTAAAAGCCGGTGACAGGAGTTCGGCAATCATTAAACCGTAAACGACCAATACCACATTATTTCCCACAAGCATTGTTGAAATAAACTGTTGGGGATGTTTGTAGAAAATGCTCAGAATGGATGATGTCAGATTCTTTTGTTTCTTTTCTAATTCAAAACGCAGTTTGTTGGATGACACAAATGCTATTTCCATCCCTGAAAAGAATGCAGAGAGGATGAGTGATATTATGATGTAGGAAATTGTGTCCAAGAGTTTTGTGTAATTTTATATGCAAAGATAATTAAAATCCTGAATTCATGAGATAAAAACTTTTTTATGATTGTGTTAAATTCCTCTTTTTTTATTAAATTTGCGGTCAAATTGTCAAATATAAGAATCAAAATTCAAATTATTATAAACTAAAGAGTTAATCATGAAACCAATGATGAAAAGTCCTTTGCAGATTGCAAGGGCATCGTATCAACCCAAGTTGCCTGCTTCTCTTAAAGGTAATGTGGTATTGAAAGAAGGTGCTGCTACCGAGTCAGTAGCTGATCAGGCCGACATTAAAAACCTTTTTCCGAATACCTACGGGATGCCGTTGGTAACATTTGAGCCTGGAGAAAAGAAACAATATCCGGTCAAGAATGTAGGGGTTATCCTGTCGGGAGGACAAGCTCCTGGTGGTCATAATGTTATCAGCGGACTTTTTGATGGCCTTAAAACCCTGAACCCTGCCAATAAATTGTTTGGATTCCTGGGAGGACCAAGTGGATTGGTTGATCATAAATACATTGAACTTACCAAAGAAATTATTGATGAATACCGTAATACCGGTGGATTTGATATTATAGGTTCAGGTCGTACCAAGCTGGAAGAAGAAGCACAGTACGAATTGGGTGCTGAAATATGTAAAAAACTGGAAATTAGTGCCATAGTTATTATTGGAGGTGATGATTCAAATACCAATGCTTGTGTATTAGCTGAATATTATGCTCAAAAGAATACCGGTATTCAGGTAATTGGTTGTCCTAAAACAATAGACGGCGATTTGAAAAATGAAATGATTGAAACTTCATTCGGATTTGATACGGCATGTAAAGTATATTCTGAATTGATAGGAAATATTCAACGCGATGCCAATTCAGCTAAGAAATACTGGCATTTTATTCGTCTTATGGGGCGTTCAGCTTCACATATAACCCTGGAATGTGCTTTACAGAGTCAACCAAATATCTGTATTGTTTCTGAAGAGGTGGAAGCAAAAAATATGACGCTTAACGATGTAGTGGAGGAAATTGTGAATGTAGTTGTGCATCGTGCCGAACATGATCTCAACTTTGGAACAATCCTTATTCCTGAAGGATTGATCGAGTTTATTCCTGCCATGAAAAAGCTTATTGCAGAATTGAATGATCTGCTGGCTCATAATGATGATTTCAATGCAATGGAAACTGACGAAGAAAAACGTCAATACGTAAAAGGTATGTTGTCGCATGACAGTGCTTTGGTTTATCGTGATCTCCCTAAAGGAATTGCCCGTCAGTTAACGCTTGATCGCGACCCTCATGGTAATGTGCAGGTTTCGCTGATTGAAACAGAGAAACTGTTGATTGAAATGGTGGCCAAACGTCTGGCTTTCCTCAAGGCTGCCGGCAAATACAAAGGAAAATTTTCCGCCATCAATCACTTCTTCGGATATGAAGGCCGTTGTGCCATTCCATCTAACTTTGATGCAGATTATACTTACTCACTTGGTTATACTGCTTCAGTATTGATTTCGGAAAATAAAACAGGTTATATGGCCTCAGTGCGAAATACCACGGCTCCTGCTGCTGAATGGATTGCAGGCGGTGTGCCTATCACAATGATGATGAATATGGAACGTCGTCATGGTAAAATGAAACCTGTAATTCAGAAAGCACTGGTAAAGCTTGATGGTGCTCCATTTAAATTCTTTGCCGCTCACAGAGTTGCATGGGCAGATGAAAGTCTGAGTTACGTATATCCAGGCCCGATTCAGTATTACGGTCCGACGGAAGTTTGCGATCAACCGACGAAGACTTTGCAGTTGGAGAAAG
>JAYFPP010000227.1:0-9171 GCA_034927635.1 Paludibacter sp. | reverse complement strand
TTAAATTCAGGAATGTACATGGAAACCGGATCTTCCAGACGTATTTTACCTCTTTCAGCCAGGATCATGATGGAGGTGGCTGTGGAAACAACTTTCGTCAGTGAAGCAAGATCGAAAATGGTGTTTGTTTTCATCTTTTCGGCGACCGGATAGTTTTGCCTGTTGCCATAGGCCTTCAGGTAAACAATCTTGTCGTAGTGAACAACCGCCAGCACAGCGCCGGGAATTTCTTTGTTTTTTATTGATTCCAGAATGGCTTTGTCGGCGTAATGAAGCCTTTGTTTGTCGACCTTGGTCGTTAATGCATTGTTTTCAGCACTTTGTCCGAAACAGAACATCCCTGTAAACAGGGTCAGAAAGATAAGTGTGTATTTCATAAGTAGTTGATTTTTTGACAGGATGTAGCTGTTGATTTTACAAATCCTGTTTGGGTTTTAGTATATTTTTTTCAGTTGTGACGATGGAAAGTAATGTGCCAGTATTTCCTGATAGCTGTAACCTTTTGTGCTCATTACCGCTGCGCCAATCTGACAAAGTCCGACTCCGTGTCCCCAACCGGCTCCTTTTAAAACAAATGATTCGGGCGCTTTGTTCTCATCCCCGTGATTCATCTTCTTTTCAACAACAAAAGCCGAACTGTACAAGTGCGATTTTGAAAGGGCTTTGCGTATTTCCAACTCTTTTCCAATGGTGATGGTGTTTTCGCTGCCAACAATTTTCAGACGGATGATTCTTCCTGAAACGCCTCTTTCTACGGGAATCAAATCGAGTACATCGCCTACCTCAATACCGACTTTACTCAGGAGTAACTCTTTTATTTCAGCTTGTGTGAGTGTTGTTTCCCAACGGTAAAAGTCGGGTGTTTCCTGGTCGTAATTATTCAGCATCTGTGATAAAACTGCCTTGTCGTTTGTGTTGCAAAATGCTTCGGGATCGGAAAGAATCCATTTTCGGGCATTTTCCTCTATGGTAAGGTCCATGTTGTATCCTTCGGGGATGGAAGGATTGTCAACCACTTTTGCTAAATATGGATGATGAACAGGCTCCCATGTATTTTCAAACAACTCGGTGACACCTCCGCAACATTTATAGAAACGGGCATCACATACCTTTCCCTCATTGGTAAGTACTTCCCCTCTGGTGAGCTGAAGGGCTTCGAAAACCTGCTTCGACGAAACCATGGTGATGCCCTGATAACGCTGACAATGGTCGTCGGCACAGACATCGAACCGGTCGTGGTCCTCGCGGTCATACCATCGGATATAACCTTCCCCGTTTTTGAAATAAGTGCTGTAGCCGGCGCTCTTAACTTCTTTTCCTTTCTCAAGTTGCGCCAACAGCCAGCTGCGCGAAATCACGGTATGCGCCTTTAATAATTCCAGCGAAGAGGTGGAGCTCATTTCTGAAGAAATCACACTTAACAGGTATTCTTCAATGGAAAGAATGTTTACGGCTGTTAGTTTTCCTTTGTCGGCGTAAAATTTCAGTTTCCCTCTGAAGCGTTGGTTTTCGGCTCTTTCCCAGTGGAATTGAACGCCGATGATGACGTTGAACAGCTCAAAATCGTCTTCGCTTTCGTTGTCGGGTGCAAATATCACTGCATCATCGAAGTTTTGTTTCTTTCCGTTGATGTTGAGAGTGAAAGAGGTGTCGCCGGTTGCAGTGGCCGTGCCTTCACTGTTGTGATGAGCTGTGTTTGTTTGGTGGAAAGTGCCGTTTAGTTTGAAATGAATGGTTGCTGATGTCAGGATACCAACTTCTATAGCAGGTGTTTTCATATATATTTCTTTTTTAATTTATTCTTTTTATGGGGCGCTGCCCCAAGCCCCGGTTACTTTTTTGTCTTGACACAAAAAAGTAACCAAAAAAGTTAACTTCGTTGAAGCACCTATGCTCAGCAAAAATCAAACTTGTTTGATTTTTGCTTCACTTAAACGGTGCTTTCAAGACTTCGCCCGCTTCACTCGGAAAATTTACGTTCGACAGGCTCAAATCGTCCAAACTCTTCACTTCGGTCGTCAAACAAGGACGATTTTAATCGCCTGTCTCTCTTATTTTCCGGCTCACCTGACGAGGTCGTTCAATGGCGAGCCTTAGTGAAATGCTTTTTGTGCCAATAACTTAAATGTACTAATATGCCTTATATGGTTAAATATTCTTTCATAATTTGACTAAAAAAATACTTAATTATTTGACTTATTTTTTCGTAATCGTTATACTTGACTTTCCGAGATAAAAAGCCTTTGCTTTTATTTCTGTTGCACTACACGAAACGGGCATGGTCCAGAGCATTGATTGTTCTGTGGGCTCACTTCCGTCGGTGGTGTAACGAATAGCGGCACCGGGAATGGTGGTGTTGGCATACAAAATGCCTTCTTTTATGACTATTCCCGGGGGTGCAACGCGGAAATTGAAGCCCTCGCCAGCTAAACGGGGCAGTTCTAAATCTGCAATCTGTGCATTGTACTTACGAATGGCTGCTTCGTAAAGTTTGTTATCATTCTGCAACGACCATTCGGGTTGCATGTTCCAGGCTCTTTCAATCAAACCAAACATTTTTGGAAATAAATAATATCCAATCTGATCAAAACTACGGATGGTCTCCGACCAGAGTTGTCCCTGTAATCCTTTTATCTGTCCTTTAGCATCGTTGTTAAGCGGGGTTTTATGATTGTAGGCGGTGAAAATATCCACCGGCTCTCCGTATTTGTTCTTTCTTACGGATTTATAAATGTCGTAGGGAATCATGTCGAAGGAGTTGTATTCATTGACATAGCCGCCCCAGTTCAACCCGTCTTCCTGCTGATGGTTGCAGTAGGTCAGATCGAGATAGAAATTGGACACGTTACACAGAATAACCGGATAGCCGGCATTGGCAAGCTTGTAGGTGATTTCATCTCCGTTCCATTCCGGTACTGTGTTCCAGGTGTAGCTAAGGATGTTACTGTTTCTGAATCGTTCGTTGGCCTTGTGACCGGGCTTCATGGCTACTTCCTCCCAACCGGCAGGTTGGATGTCTTTTTTTGAAAGCATTGGGATGACCTGCTCCAGAAAATAATCCTTGAGTTCCCTGATTTCTGTCATGCCTTTTTCCGTCATAAATTTTTTACAAACCACTGAGCCTTCCCAGGCGCCACGTGGTACTTCATCGCCACCGATATGGAAAATGTCCGGTTTTAATCCGGCATCGCTGTACATCTTGTCAATTTCATCAATTACTTTTTCGATAAAACGATAGGCTGATGGCATAGCGACGTTGATAACATTGTCGGTATAATGCTGGGCTGAAACATATTTCGAAGTATCAGCAAAATCAATCAACAGGTATTCTTCGGCTTTAACTTTATCTGTATTGATGTATTTGTTGTAACGGGCATTCATGGCTTTGATCGCTGCTCTCGAATGTCCGGGAATATCCACTTCGGGGATGACTTTTATGTGATGGTTATCTGCGTATTTGAGAATTTCGATAAAATCGTTTCGGGTGTAATAACCATTGGCGGGACTGGCGGTGTCGTTCGGATTCCATCCTGAACCGTACATAGGGTACAGGCAGGTGGATTCGTCGGAGGTATGACCTCTGCGCGAAGCTATGCTGGTGAGTTCATCTAAGCCGGGTATTTCAATGCGCCATCCTTCGTCGTCGGTGAGATGCAGATGCAGTACATTTATTTTGTATGCCGACAGTATGTCGATCAGCCTGAGCAAATCGTGTTTTTTTGTGAAATTGCGTGCCACATCCAGCATAAAACCCCTGTAGTCAGTGTCGGGATAGTCGCTTATCTGTATGTTGTTGAATTCAGCCGGTAATTTTTTAGCATATCCCAGCAGGTTAATCAGTGTCTGACAGGCATTAAATACTCCGTGAGCCGTTGTTCCTGATAATATGAACCGGTTGCCGGTCATGCTGATTTCGTAATATTCCCGGGGATAATCTCCAGTGATTTTTTTTAATTCGATCGCTGTGTTGCCATTGCCGGAGAGCGAACAGCCGAATTTCGAAATAAGAACATTCTTTAATAACCCGGCTTCGTTTTCAAACCCGGCATCCCATTTTAGGTTTACATCAGTGGTAAAACGAGCTGTACCGGGGATATTCAATAACTTTTTTACAGATGGAAATATGTCGGTGACAGCCGGTTTGATATGTTGACTGAAAAATGCATTTTGGTCATACAGGTAGGCACCATCTGCATATGGATAATCTTTTCCGGGTCGTTTGTATTGTTCTTCTCTGGCAAAAGGTTTGATTGATAGCGGGATACCTTGTGGTTGCTTTTCTTTCCCTTTTTTATCATGAAAAACAATGTACGCACTTTCGGGTGCTCTCGCTTCCCTGATGATGCTTCCTTTGTAACGACAGGTATAACGCAGCGTTTCTCCTGATTTTAAGGGCTTGAAATGACCAGTAGGAGTCATTCTATGATAACTTCCCACAATGCGTTCCAACTTCAGGGGCGCATTTTCGGTGTTAAGGGGAACCACGGTCATAAGCGTGTAGTATATGACCCAGTTATCTTTAAGTGTTTTTTTGCCAGTGTTTTTTATGTAAAAGGTACATTCAAGTATTCCGGGTTCAATTCCGTTCTTTCCCAGTTCCCATGTGATGGAAACCGGAGGGACTGATGATTGCTGCTTTGCTTGTAGCAGTGAAAAGCACGAGATTAAAAGCATTACAAGAACAAGGTGTTTCATGTGTTTTAAAGTTTTTTGATGCCAATTCCGGGTAGGTCAGTCAGTGTTAGTTTGCCATTGACGATGGTAGTGCCACCGAATATGTCGTTGTTTATTAATAAATTGCCGTCGAGGTCGGCCCAGTCAACTGCCGGTGACAATTGTGATGCAGCGGAGATGGCACATGAAGTTTCGGTCATGCAGCCAATCATTACCTTCATGCCGGCAGCACGGGCTACCGTCAGAATTTTCCATGCTTCCCGCATACCGGTACATTTCATTAGTTTGATGTTAATACCGCTGAAAGCTCCTTTCAAATGTTCCAAATCAGTCAGTCGCTGAAAAGATTCGTCGGCAATAACGGGAAGCGGACTACGTTCTGTCAGCCATGCTATGTCGTCGAGTTGGTGTTTCGACATGGGTTGTTCCACCAGAACAATACCACGTTCTTTCAACCAGTAAATCATGTCTAATGCGGCATGTTTGTCGGTCCAGCCCTGATTGATATCTACGGCGATGGGTTTATTGCTCACCGAACGGATGGTTTCGATGATTTCCTTATCAGTATTTCTGCCCAGTTTTACTTTCAGAACATTGTAGATAGAGGCTGATTCCAGTGTTTTTTGTTTGACAATGTTAGGTGTGTCAATGCCGATGGTAAAGCTTGTTGAGGGGGCTTTTGATTTGTCAAGTCCCCATATCTTATGCCATGGTTGTCCCATGATTTTTCCGAGCAAATCGTGTAAAGCGATATCTATTGATGCTTTTGCGGCGGTATTGTTCTCTGCGACTTTATCTACATAGCTTAAAATATCTTCCAGTTGAAAAGGATCGGCAAACTGCTCCAGATTCACTTTCTTTAGAAAATCGATGACTGAAGCCTGTGTTTCCCCCAGATAGGGTGGAAGAGAGGCTTCACCATATCCGGTCATTCCATCATATTCAATTTCGGTAAGCACCACCGGTGTTGTTGTACGGGAGGAATTGGCAATCGTAAAGACATGACGAAGTTGCAGATCGTAGGCACGAAACGAAAGTTTGAGTTTGCCTTTTTGAGATACAGTGCTGATCATATGGTTATTTTTGGCAAGCAAGCTGGTTTGCGCTGATGCAGCTACTGCGGTCAATGCTACCGTTTTTATAAATTTGCGCCGTTGCATAATGAGTTGTTTTAGTCAATGTTATAGTAATCGGCCATGCTTTTTATTCCGTTTGTACCCTCAGCTCCGATGATGCGGGTAGCACGGATAAACCCGCGTGTATTTTTTTCATCATATACCGGACTTTCCGGATCTAAACTGCTTATACGAATATATCCCACAGCCTGAATAAACTGCTTGTTTCCGAGATAAATGGCTACGTGCCTGATACCCTCTTTTCTGTTCTTTGTTGCTTTTCTTCCGAAGAACATCAGATCACCCGTTTGTAAATCATCGTAACCTTTGCTAATATCAACAGGGATACCTGTAGTTGCCTGTTCCGAGGCATCCCGAAGTAAAATAACCCCTTGCTTCTGAAAAACGGTCTTTGTGAATCCGCTGCAATCCAGTGCCCTGACAGAAGTGCCACCCCACATGTACGGGATTCCTTTTAGTGAAAGGGCTGTTTTCACAACGTTTTCAATATTCATCTGACGGGTTGATAACCAATTGTCAAAGTTTTCGGTCTGATTTTTCAGAACAAAAGCTTTACGCCCATCAGGAAATGAGACTTTGTAAAAGTGGCTGATATCTTCTTCCCATTTCAGGATAGAACCAAAGACCAGATCAGAAGCGCGCTGTTGCTGAGTATCCGGTAATTCATAGGCAAATCCGTAATCGTCGGTAAAAATAATCTTTTTTTCAGTTCTAACGTATTCAGCGTATGCAGCACTATCCAGTTTTACAAAAACATTTCCCGGAATCCACGCGATATATCCTTCAGTCGTCTTTACCTTGTACCAGTTTCCTTCGTGCTGCAGTGCCTGTATCGGAGCACCTAACAAAAGTTGAGTGGTTGTTTCTGATGCATAGGCGGGTTTGGAATACAGGTTGGCCACTGAAATGTTGATGATTCCAAATGTGTTTTCAATGGGTACAGCATCTTTTGTATTGTAACTGCAAGCCGGGATGAGCAGTATTATTACAGCCGATAACAGCATTTCTGTTTTCCGCAGGAAGCTTTCGATGAGATTTTTATTTTGCATATTCAAAAAAAATGTACTTTTGCATATTATTTCATTAAAGCATGGACGACGTCTTTTCAAAAATAGGAACCATTCAGACCCTGAGTCAGAAAATTGAACGCAGAATTGAAGAAGCAATTCAGCAGCGAAAACTGCGTCCGGGTGATAAACTTCCGTCAGAAAAAGAACTCTGTGCCTCTTTTTCTGTGAGCCGCACTGCGTTGCGTGAAGCTCTGAGACGATTGAGCGCCAGAGGCCTTATTGAAATAAAGAAAGGCAGCGGCATGTACGTTTCCGAAATCCAGATTGAAGATGCCATTAAATCACTCAATTTATATTACGACCTGAAATTCGATACGAATCTGATTGCTCAGATGATTGAAATGCGACTTCTTTTCGAACCTCAGATTGCCAGACTGGCAGCCCGTAACCGCAAAGAAGAAGATTTAATCCTTTTGCAAAAAAACATCAAAGAACTCGAGGCCTGTAATCCAGATAACACTCAAAAGGAAGCTGACCTGATCAATCTTTTCCATACTAATATCACAAAAACCAGCGGTAATCCGATGATTATGGTAAGTATGGAGCCGATTTTTTCTTTACTTCCCCGTATGCGTAATTTTATGTATGCCAATGTCGACGGAGAAAAGGAATTTACGTTGGATGCCCATAAAAAGATTTATGCCGCCATCAAAGATAAAAACGAAAAACTGGCCCACGATGAAATGCGCACCTTATTACGACGCAACCACGAAATCTACGACCGGTACTTCAAAAATCTGCTGGGAACAGTAAATAGTTGAGAGTTGAGAGTGGAGAGTTGAGAATTAATATAAAATAAGTTACTGTTATACGTTTGAATTTTTAACTCTCAACTTTCAACTCTCCACTCTCCACTCTCCACTCTCCACTATTTCTGCGCATCAAGCACCTTTTTTACCGAACCGTATTTCAACAGCAGTTCTCTGGCTTCCTCTTTCGGAAGACCTAATTCTTCAACGATCATACGCGTCCCTCTTTCTACTAATTTCTTGTTTGTGAGTTGCATATTGACCATCTTATTGCCTTTCACGCGACCCATCTTGATCATCAGGGTCGTGGATATCATGTTCAAAATAAGTTTTTGAGCGGTTCCGGCTTTTAAACGGGTACTGCCGGTTACAAATTCCGGTCCTACTACAGCTTCAATCGGATATTCTGAAGCCAAAGCCAGGGGCGAACCCGGATTGCAGGTGATACAGCCCGTGAGCAATCCTTCTTCTCTGGCTTTTTGTATGCCGCCGATTACATAAGGTGTTGTTCCTGAAGCTGCGATGCCAATAACTGTGTCCAGTTTATTGATGTTAAAAACTTCCATATCCTTCCATGCCTGTTCGGTGTTGTCTTCGGCAGCCTCTACTGCGCTTCTCAATGCTGTATCTCCTCCGGCTATCAATCCGATGATGATGCCAGGCGTAACTCCGAAAGTTGGTGGAATTTCCGATGCATCAAGCACTCCCAAACGACCGCTGGTGCCTGCACCAATATAGAATACACGACCGCCTTCAGGCATTCGTTCTAAAATCTTGTCAATAAGATTTTCAATTTGAGGGATAACTTCCTGAATGGCTAAATGAATTTTAGCATCTTCCTGATTAATACCAGTCAATAGTTCATTGACCGACATCTTGTCTAAATGAGGAAAGCGTGAAGGTGATTCTGTAATACTAACCATGATTTGAATATTTTTTTAATTGTCATAAAGTTGTCATACAACTTTTCTATTATGGATTATTATGGTGGATTTATGAGTCACAAAAATAACATATTCTTATTTATTATACAACTAATACGCTGAGAAACTGATTGAAAAATATTGTTTTCTATGAACTTGGTTTGTGGTATGACAAATTTTTTGTGGATAAAATAAAAATAGTTATTTTTGTCGACACTCAGGTGTAAAAAGACGACCGTTGACTGCTGACTGTTGACCGTTGACTGTTGACAGAACTTTGTTGACAAATTGCACCAGTTCAAATCGTAAAAATTAATCTTTAAATGCTGTTACACATCATGAAAAATACACTTATATTGCTTGGTTTGTGGGTAAGTTTGAGCTTTAGCATACAAGCAGAGGAAGCTACTGTGATTGTCGGAGCTGCCCGGACCGACGCTTATTTAACTCTCTTAAAAGGAAAGAAAGTTGCGCTCTTCTCCAATCATACAGGAATCGTAAATGGAAAACATACGCTTGATATACTTCTGGAAAACCAAGTGAATGTAACCGCTGTTTTTTCTCCTGAACATGGTTTTCGGGGCGATGCAGGTGCGGGCGATCATGTTGCCAGTACGGT
>JAYFPP010000096.1:0-3407 GCA_034927635.1 Paludibacter sp. | reverse complement strand
TGCTTACATGCTTTCCTTTATCTGCATCATTATCATATTGCTGATTTAGCTGGTTGGGAAAGAAAAATACCTTAAGAATGCCAAACATAATAAATAATTTGATAAAAATGATGAGCCACAGCTTTTTTCCTACGGTCATATCCTTAAAACCGTCGCGATAGAAGATATAAAGTTTTTTGAACATAGTTGTTTATTAAATGATACAGTTGTTTTTTGTAATTGTTACAATTTTACAAAAATAAGGAATTTTTTTATATTGATTGGGATTTTCGCAAAAAAAAGAGAAACAATTGCACGCAAAGATGCAACTGTTTCTCGTCTTATTTTAGTATTCCTGGAAAGTCAGATTATTTCTCTACATTTTATCAGGACTTACCTAATGTTTGCTAATGTGACTTATGTGCTTAGTTTTTATTTTCACAACTTTGTCTTTGCAAACTCCAGCACCCCCTGCATATGTTGTTCCATCAGGCGCGCCGCCTCCCGGCTGTTACGATTTTTTATGCATTCCAGCATCTTAACATGTTCGTCGACCACATTTGTACTTGGAGCACAGAATCTTTCTTTGTTGTAGATAGCCAGGATGTCAGGTGTTATGATCATCAACATCGATTTAATAACATGATTGTGACTTGCCTCAGCAATTGCCCTGTGAAATGCAAAATCATAGCTTACACGTTCGTCGGTGTTCCAGTATTTTAAGAAATTATTATGCGCAAACTCTATTTCCTTTATATCTGCCTCCGTCCATCTTTCAGAACACAGGCTTATCGCATTGACCTCAAGCATAATGCGGGTTTCGACCAACGAAAAGAAATCATAATGCTGTAAATGCAACACATCAGAAATCAGGCCGTCGATAGCGGTGATATCGAGACGGTTAATTACCGATCCGCTTTGAGGAAGGGTTTTGATGATGCCGTAAAACTCTAATTTATGCAATGCTTCCCGAACCTGTGCTCTCCCGAAACCAAATTCATCTGCCATTTTTCGTTCGGCAGGCAGGCGATCTCCGGGTTTCAGTATCCCTGAATTAATTAATTCCTTAATCTTTGATATTACCTGATCCGAAGGGCATATCTCTTTTGAAGAAAGATTTTCTTTAATTGATGTTACCACAATAAAATGATTAAACTATTGAATGGCAAAATTACACGCAATAATTCACCTGACAAAATTCAGGATATATTTTTTATTTCCACCGCCACTTCACTCCTACAAGCGCATTAAACCCGGGCAAAGTCAATCCACCGAAATCAACATAGCTTTCATTCAGTAAATTATTCAGATCGGCATACACCATCCATTGTTTCATCTGCCATGCGATACGACTGTTGATAAGCCAATAAGGACGATAGGGCACTTTAGCACCGGTGTCGAAGTCGGCATAATCCCCGGCCCTGTCGTTATAATTGAGGTTCCATGTCACTCCCACATTGCTGACCAATGAATGGCTTGCCTGAAACACAATCTGATGACGGAGATAATCGAGGGCATATTTGGAGTCGAACGTTGTAGACGCTTTGTCGGTATTCACAAAAGCATAGGAGAGCTTCAACTGTTTCATAAAACCCTGACTGAATCTATAGCTTGCAGAGGCATCTGCACCCATTGTATTAAGCACTGTCAGGTTCATACTTTGCCATTTCTCCTGATCAGGAAATTTCACCCAGTCGATAATATCTGTTCCTTTGCGGTAAAAGACACTTCCATCGCACTGAAGACCGCCCCGACGATATTTAGTCCCCAATTCAACAGTCAGTGATTTTTCCGGTTGCAAATCAGGATTGGCAAGCTGTGTCGCGCTTTTATAATACAGATCGGTGAAGGTTGGCAAACGGGAAGCTGTATTGGCAGAGGCAAATAAAACAAGATCGTTGGAGTGAAAATAGCTGATGTCGGCCCCATAATTTGTTTGAAGTTTAAAATCTGTCGCTTTGGAAAACGAAGCTCCGCCTGAAAAATACAACTTACCAATATTTCTTGAAAAATCAAGATAGCCACTGGCAATCAACCTTTCTGCTTCTTTTGTAAAATACTTATCCTGACCTTTCTCGTATAGATTAACCGGCCGGTCATTTACATTCACAATATCTTCTCCCAGCACGGTACTGAAGATATGATCAACCTTCACATCTATTCCTCCACTGAATTTACCGACAGGGGTATAATTCCCGACATTGATGGCATATGCTGTAACATCTGTCAAATGATAATTATGATCCACATACCAGCTTGCCGCACCCTGAAAACTCCTGAACAATTCAAACCTATCATAATGTCTTCTGTGATAAGCCTGAGCCTCAACATTCAGGTCACCGTACTGTTGTTGCCATTTAAGCGACGAAAACTGTGTTTGGGTATGTTCAAACTGGTTGGGATAAGCCAGCGAATAGAAACCATTGGCTCCGAAAGATTTACTCTGCCATGCTAATTGCAAATCAAGATTACCCGATTTATTTGTTTCAAGACTTGTTTGTGAAAAGAGATTATAAGTCTCGTAATCCGTGTTTGTCCTGTAGCCATCACTCCTGTTACGAGCCACGGTAGTAAAATTCCGCAATGCCTTTTTACCTAAACTGAAAGTAAGTTTTTGTGCCTGTGTGTTGTAATACCCATATGAAATTGATGCATCCAGCAAACTTTTGGATTTGGTATCTGTTACGATATTAATCGCTCCACTGAAAGCCTGACTTCCATATCTCCGGGAAGCACTACCCTGCAGGACTTCCACCTTTGATACCTCACTCAAATCGAGGGGGATATTCAGATTATGATGGCCGGTTTGCGGATCGGTGATATTCACACCGTTCAACAAAATCAGCACCTGATCAAAAGATCCGCCCCGCAGCGAAATATCAGCCTGCGTTCCTCCGGTACCCCGTTGACGAACATCGACTCCCGAAATACTTTTCAGCAAAACATCCAGCCCCTGAGCCGGCATGCTGTTGATAGCACCGGCATCGAGCTGCTTCACCACCTTTCCTATTTCAGGGAATTGTTTTCTGCGGGAGGCATTAACATCCACCTCCGATAAGCGAATCACAGAACTGTCATTCAGTTCATAGCCATAACTTACTGCACAAACGAAAAGGAATAATAACGTAATTTTTCTCATAATTTAAAAAATAAAAAACGGTTAAAACAGCCTATGCCATTTTAACCGTCAGGATAAACGATATAAATATTGATTATTTGCCGCAGGGTATTCTCCTGCAGATTTACTTACAAAATTAACTATAAGGGTGCTTTCAGTCAATAAAAGGGGGAGTTCCTCCTCTGCATCAGGCTCATTTTCCCGTTCTCCGGATATAATACATTTTATCAGTTCAACTTTACGGAACAGGCTATCACCGGCCATATGTACCGACAAGTTGCCTATGGAGATTGATTTACCCAGACTGGCA
>JAYFPP010000004.1:0-19448 GCA_034927635.1 Paludibacter sp. | reverse complement strand
ACCGTTTGTGTACTTCCACCATCGAAAGAACGGCGGGCAAAATTATGCATATCGAGGATGACCGGCAGATTGCGGTCCTCCGCCGCTTGCACAAATTCTTTCATTTTTCCCAGATCCAATGGATTTAGGGGACCATTTAGCTGATATTGTACCCGCTCCCAACGGAAAGGAAAGCGAATCAACGTCAACCCTTTGGATTTAAAATAGTCCAGATCTTTATTGGTGGGATAGCCGTAGTGAGTTCCGATAGTACCCGGATACACACCGCCGAATTCACCACCGGATAAATTCACCCCAAAACTTTCAATTCCATGCACCCAATGCTCATTAGTTTCCACTTCCGGTTCGGTTGGACTGCCATTCAATCTCATGATCAGGCCACCATCGCCGACTGCAATCACCACGCTGTCTTTACTATGCGCCATTCCACGGTAGATTGCAGTTGGAAGATTTGTTTCCTGTTTTGACCAGCTGACACCGGCATCGTTGGTCACGTAAATTTGACCCGATTGCCCGGAAGCGTAACCTACATTTTCAGAAACGATTTCCAATCCCCATAACTGACCAGATGCAGCCGGAGTTACAGTAGCCCGTGTCCAGCTTTCTCCCGCATCAACCGTTCTGAAAATAACACCTCCATCGCCGATAGCGACTCCCGTTGTTGCATTAAAAAAACGAATTTCGAAGAAGTGATTAAATGTTGTTTCTTCAGAAACCCAGTCCGCCCAATTTTCACCACCATTTACTGTTTTTTTTATTTTCTTACCGTGTGAAGCAATAAAACCGGTAGTAGGATCAACGAACCAAACCGAGCGGTAAGTTCCGGCACCTAAAGATCCGGAAAAATTCCAGCTGGTCCCGCCATCATTAGTTTTCAGAATAATACCGTTGTATCCCACAGCAAACCCCGTATTGGCATTCAGAAAATAAAAATCATTGATTTCCTGCGTTGAATATTGAGCATAAGAAGTAATGATTGCCGGTAAATTAGCCGAGATATCAAACCATGTAGCACCTCCGTCGGTTGTTTTCAACACCGTGGCACTCAATCCTCCGGCAAAACCAACCAGATTGGTTGCAAAATGAATTGAATACAGGTTTTTTGTTGTCAAACCATGATTTACTACCGACCAGGAAGTTCCTTTATTTATTGATTTCATCATCAGGCCATCAACACCGACAGCAAACACTGTTGAATCATTGGCAAAAGCAGCGCTCCACAGACGTGAAGACGTTCCACTTGTCATCTGCTGCCAGCTCGTTTGAGCCACTGTCTGCTGAATCGACAGAATAGTGACTGAAATATACACTAAAAATAAACCTAATGATTTCATATGTAAAATTATATTGAATTTATCGAAGATAATAAAACCCACTCTTTGCATTTATCTTTTTCAGTTAAATAAAGAGTGGGTTTTTATCGACGATTATGTAACCGATAATGACTCTTTTGAAAATAATTTATTGTTTGATGAATTTCTTCACAGCAATACCTTCAGAAGTATAAATGTGAGCAAAATAAATTCCACTATTTATATTTCTAACATCCAGCCCATTAGCATTAGTTTCCTTCATCATAATCATTTTTCCGGTAACGTCAAGCAAAGCAATTTTTTGAACAGCAGCAGTGCCTTTCACCATCAAATAATCCACTACAGGGTTCGGATAAAGCTCCAGCTCAGCTGAAAGCTCCACGTTGGCTAATCCGCTGACAGCACCTTTCAGTTTAAAAATCTCACCCGCATCACCAACAGCCAGCACTTTACTTTCACCAGCATGACTCATACCTCTGAAAATACTGGTATTGTTTCCAATGTCTTCTTTTGTCCAGGTGGCACCGGCATCAGTAGTTTTGTAAATTTGACCCACCTGGCCCGAAGCATAAGCTGTGTTTGCCGAAACAACTGTTAATCCCCAAAGTTGACCGGTAGGAGCTGGTGTTATGGCTACACGCGTCCAGTTAGCACCTGTATCCGTTGTTCTGAAAATTGATCCACCATCACCAATGGCCACACCGGTTGTTTCGTTGAAAAAACGGGTTTCAAAGAAGTGATTGAAAGTAGTTTCAGTTGATGTCCAGTTGGTCCAGTTTTGACCACCATCTTCTGTTTTTTTTATCAATTTTCCATGTGCAACAATAAACCCTGTTGTATTATTCACGAAATAAATTGAGCGAAAAGTTCCTGCTCCCAATGCTCCGTGAAAAGTCCAGCTGGCACCGCTATCCGTTGTTTTTAGAATGATTCCGTTATATCCCGTTGCAAAACCGTTGTTGGCATCCAGAAAATAAAAATCATTAATGGTCTGTGTAGATAACTGAGCATAAGTTGTTATAATCTCTGGTAAACCCGCAGAGACGTTGGTCCAGGTGGCTCCACCATCAACCGTTTTCAAAACAGTTGCGCTTAATCCACCAATAAATCCAACCTGATCAGTAGCAAAATGAACCACGTAAAGATCCTGAGTAGTAAGACCATGTGTTACTGCTGACCATGTATTACCACCATCCGTTGATTTCATGACCATGCCGCCTACACCTACTGCAAAAGCAGTTGAATCATTCGCATAAGCAACATCCCAAAAACGGGAAGTAGTTCCACTGGTTACCTTGTCCCAGGTCACCTCGGCTTTCAGTCCGGTTGTAAAAACTCCGGCCATCAGCACAACAAAAAGAAAAGAACGTAATGTTTTCATAATAAGTGATTTTAAGAGTAGATATTAATATTTAAAAAATTAATTTTTAATGATTTTTCTTTCAACAACTCCCTCAGCAGTCTGCACCTGCAACAGGTAGATTCCTTTTGAAAGATGGGCCATATTGATAGTTGGTTGTGCATCGTTTACCAACACCGTTTTACCAGTAAGATCACGAATGGTGAAGCTCTTTACATCTGCATTGGTGGAAATATTCAGGATGTCTTTTACAGGATTGGGATATAGCTCCAACTGCTTGTTATCAGCCAATTGTTGATTTGAGGTGGATAGATCTACTAATCTCATAATTGCACCACCATCACCTACAGCAATACGGACATTATTACTATAATCAAAATTTCGTAGTACATTGGTTGTTCCTGAAATCATTTCTGACCAGCTGACACCTGTATTAGTAGTGGTAAATATTTTACCACCGTTACCCACAATATAACCTGTTGTGTTATTGACAAAAACCACCCTGTTAAAAATCTGATTTGCAGCACCTAAAGCAGTATTTGTCCACGTAGCGCCATCTGTTGTCTTTAATACATATCCCGGTTGTCCGGCAACTGGTTGTCCGGTTGCAAAACCTGTATTATCACTGATAAAATAAGTACTAAAGAAATGAGCTGCGACTACAGGATAGGTCATATTTGCCCAGGTCATCCCACCATCAGTAGATTTCTGAAGGTTATTTCCATGCAAAGCCAGATATGCTAAAGTTTCACTTCTTACATCAATGTCCCTGTATGTACCTGTTCCGAAATTTGATTTGTAAGTCCACGTAGTACCACCATCGGTAGTTTTCAACACCTGACCATTATATCCGACAGCATATAAATTGTTGTCATCAATAATATCGATATCCCAAAATTCCTGTGTAGGTTGTGAAGTAACATAATTTCTAACCACTACGGGTAGATTTGGGTAAAGGTTAGTCCAGGTAGCACCACCATCTGTAGTTTTAATAATATTCAGACTGAAACCGGCAGCATAACCCACTAATGAACTTGTAAATCTGATGGTATTTAACCTTAACACCGGAAAACCAATATCAACAGCAGACCAGGTTGCTCCGGCATCAGTAGATTTTACCATCACACCATAACCGGTTGTGGTACCATTTCCACCAACAGCAAAAACAGTATTGTTATCCGCAAAAGAAACCCCAAATAATGGTCGGTCCGTTACTCCTGTTCCTACACGTGACCAGCTCTGCGCAACCATTCCCTGAACAGGAAAAAGAAGCATTAATAAAGCAAAAGATAGTAATTTTAGTGATTTCATACTTAAAAAATTTAAAATATTAGTATTAGAAAGTTTATATTATTTCTTAATCAAATCCACCCACCATTTCCATGAATTATTCCATTGCTCAGAAAAAGCATAATGAGCTGTTTCGGGAACCAACATGATTGTTTTAGGTGCTGTAACTACATTGTAAGCAGAGAACGTGGAAGTCGGCGGACAAACCATGTCGTTATAACCAAAGGAGAAAAATGCCGGTGTTGTGAGTTTACGGGCAAAATTCACCACATCATAATATTGGGTGTTTTTGGCTTTCAACTCCCTGAGCGAAGCCGGTTCGTTGGTATCGCTGAAGATAGCCGGCCAACCACTGGCTCTGCCGTGCAACACACCAGTCAGGTCGCACAATGCCGGAAAGACAGCGATAACACCTTTTACTCTTTTATCCAGCGCACCTGTCACAATCGACAGAGCTCCACCCTGACTGCCACCCTGCACCACCAGGTTCTCACCGTCAAATTCAGGCAGACTAAAAATAGCATCCACCGCCTTCACACATCCGAGATAAACCCTTTTGTAATAAACCTTATCTCTGTTTTCCCATCCGATGTATTGGTAGTTAAATAGTGCACCTTTTCCCATGTTTTCATACACATAATTTTCCATGGTCACAGGAATACCGTGAATGCCCAGATCCAGCGTAATGTATCCGTTTTCAGCTCCCGGCACATGACCTGCATAAGGACGAATTCCTGCTCCCGGAACACGCAATAAAGCCGGATATTTTCCCGGTTTTTTCGGCATACAAAGAATACCATACATTTTGCCACCTTCGTGATAATTCTGAAAATCTACTTCATATACATTTACTTTGGAGGTACATCTTTCAGGCAATAAACGAATGTTTAGATTAAGTGGCAAACGGGCATTATACTGAATGGCATTAGTCCAGAATTGATCGAAATCTGCCGGCATTTGGGTAGTCGGGACAATCTTCTCTGGTTCAAAACCAGCTGTCGCGCGACCTTCATACTCTTTTCCATCTAAAGATGCATACACCATACAGCGAAGGAAACCGGGGACTTTCATGGTACCGGCATTAATCTGCGTCTTTCCATCTCTCAATACAACCATGTCTTTTTTGAAAGCAGGCATCATGTCATACGACAATTCATAACGCAGTTGTACATTTTCCATTGGAATCCGGTTCTTTGTTACCTGAACATTGAACTTTACTTTCTCGCCTGATTTGTAATTCCAATCCGGATTCTCCGGAGCTACCTGAACCATCACCAGTTGTTCGGGCAACTGCGCTACACCCAACAGTGAAGTAAGAAGAATCAGTATGAGTATGTTTATCCTGTATTTCATGTACAATATTTTATTGATTACTAATTTCGGATGCCGGGAGCATTGACTTTTTCAGCACCTCTTTATTTTTATCAATTAGTTTTACAATTGTTTCAACAGAAGCAGCAGAACGAAGTCCATCTTCAGGGGTGTTGAAACAATAATCCACCAGTTTATCAATCGTTGAAGTTGCCACGTGCATGCGGGTATCGGAAGAAGCATAATAAATGAATACTGTTCCGTCTTCATCAGCTATCCATCCGTTTGAAAACAATACATTCGACACATCTCCCACACGCTCTTCACCTTCCGGTGCCATGAAATATCCGGCAGGAGAAGCAATGAGTTTAGTCGGATCTTCGAGCGAAGTCAAGTATAAATAAAGCACATAACGAAGTCCTGCTGCACAGTTTCTTACCCCATGGGCGAGATGTAACCAACCTTTAGGTGTTTTAATCGGGTGCGGACCTTCACCGTTTTTCAATTCTTTAATGGTATGGTACTGACGGTGTTCAATTATTTTTTCTGATTTTATTTCTGCATTACAAACATCATCTACTAACGCCCATCCAATACCACCACCATTACCTGTATCGATAAAACCGTCCTGAGGTCTTGTATAAAAGGCATATTTCCCGTTTACAAATTCGGGATGCAACACCACATTGCGTTGCTGACTCGGAGTTTTCAAATCCGGGAGACGTTCCCATTTTTTCAGATCTTTCGTTCTGGCAATACCTGCTGATGCAATAGCCGATGATAAATCCCCTTTTGGAGCCTCAGGATCTTTACGTTCGGTACAGAAAACACCATAAATCCATCCATCTTCATGAGCGGTTAATCGCATATCATAAACGTTAACATCAGGGATTTGACCTTCCGGCATAACCAAAGGATAGTCCCAGAAACGGAAATTATCGATGCCATTCGGACTTTCAGCCACAGCAAAGAAAGACTTGCGATCAGCTCCTTCGACACGAACGACCAACACAAATTTATTTCCCCATTTGATAGCACCGGAATTCATCACCGCATTCATTTGAAGCCGCTCCATCATGAACCGGTTTGTTGCCGGGTTCAGATCATAACGCCAGTTAAACGGAATATGTCCTGCAGTCAGAACCGGGTATTTATAGCGATTAAACACGCCATTACTTTTACTTATCATCTCATTTTTACGTGACAACAACCTTTCCTGTTCTTCGATGATATGCAATATTTCTTTATTCATACAATATCTTAAGTGTGTGTATTTATGTCTTTATTTTACTTTCTCAATAATTAAAATCCAATCATTCCCTTTTCCTTTTGTGGTGGGTTTCGCTGTATAACTACCTGCTGATTTTATTTTTTTGATGTTGGTTCTCTTTCCTGTTTGCGGATTGAACCACGATAATTTTACTTGTTTTACTCCTTCAATTTTTGCTAATGAAACCGTAGTCTCCTGCCCTGTCGGGATATAGACCAGTGCATAATCTTTTCCCCTGCAGGCAACCACTTTGTGAGCCTTATCCTCATTTGGACTGATAATGATAGATTGATCAGGAACACGACTCAAATAATCGTAGGACTCCAGCAGATTCCGTGCATGTTGTATAGCGTAAGAACCAGGCAGGTCAATCGCTTTTTTCCAGCTACGCCTTGCATCGCACATGGGTTTATGTCCTTCTTCGTAAAACTGCCATATACTGTTACATCCATAGGTATAGCCAAATCCACCTGAAAAAAGACTCCAGTATAGTGACTGTCTTACGTCTGCATCATCAAACCACCCGTTTTCAGGTTTAAATCCGATGGGGATATCTTCATACCGGGGTTCTGCATCCATACAAGGTTTAACCGGTGTAAGCTGATAATCCTTTACCAGCAATCGTTCATAAATGGCGTAATCGGTTTGTGCATGACTGGTCTGGCATATATTAAAATCGCACCAATCCGAAGCATGAAACCATTCAGAAGAAGACCTTTCACCCTGAGGATGAAATGTCATTAAATGATTTTGATCTTCCGATTTGATTCCCTTTGCCAGGGCATCCCATATTTCGAAACTTTTCCCGTCGGCTGAACGGTCGCCACCATTCATCCATATGATATTTGGAAAATCCTTGTATCGTTGACCTAAATATTTTCCATATTGACAGGCGTTTTCAGCATTGAAGATCTCAGGTCCCGCTCCCCATTTTTTATCTACCTTATCTCCCCATGTTGGTACAAGCGCTATATACAAACCATGTTTCTCAGCCATTTTAAGCACTTCATCAATCCATACAAACCAGGTTTCGTTTGGTGTTTCCGGATTATCATTCAATAAAGGAGTTACACCATACCGATTCGGCGTTTGCAATCCATCAAGTTCTGCCAGTATAACCGCCTGAATAACCGTAAAACCCTTCTCTGCACGGTTTTGAAAATAAAATTCAATCTCCTCCCGTGTTAACCGGTGAAAAAGTTGCCAGGCAGTATCAGCAAAAAAGGGAAAAGGGGTTCCGTCCTGATGAACTATAAATCTTCCGTTTTCAGCAACATTCAACCTCCCCCGTAAAAAGCCAAAAGTTTGTATATTAGCCTTTTGCGCACAGGACACCTCTGCAAAAAGAGACAAAAAGACTAGCATTATCATTGCTGATACCTGTTTCATGATTGAATAATTTTCAAATGCTGATAGATGGATTATTTAGTCAGTAGATATTTCTCTACTATTTTCATTTGGGGTCTTTCCTCGCCATTGATCGGTTGAATCGCCATGAAGTTTTTACCCCACCAGGGTCCGGCAGCCCAATAGGTTCCGTTGATTCCATTATCCTGCAGGTAAGCCAAAAAATTATCGAGGCAAACCTGCCAGCGTTCATCCTTATCAGGAATACCATACTCTCCGATAAAACCTCTGAAATTATTTTCACGCAACCATTTTATGAACGGCTGAACGCGTTCAATACCTTTGTAAGGGTTGGCCTTTTCTTCTTCGTAACTCTTTTTATAGGTTCCTGAAGCATCTTCATCAAAATAAACATGCGCTTCAAAAATCAGATTATCAGCAGGGTCGTATAAATATTTCAGATTATCACCGTATTGCATCCATCGTTCGGCAGAACTCCAGCTATCGCCTCCCACAACTATGGAATTTTTTGCGTCGTATTTCCGGATAGCCAGAATAGAAGCTTGCGCAATTTTCGCCCATGGCATACTATCCAGCATATTGTTAGGCTCATTCATCAAGCCATATCCCCAGATATTTTTATATCCGCAGAACTCTTTAGCAATTTTGCCCCACAAATCCGCCAGGTGTTCCGGTTTTAATCCGCCCTCACCTATGATGTAGCGGGTTTCACCCAGGTATCTTCTGCCATAGTTATGTAAATCAAACAACACGAGGATGTCGCGTTTGGCTGCTTCATCAACAACATACTTCAAACGTTTCAGCTCATCATCAACAAGTTCGCCATAAAGTTCATGCTGAATCCTGTCCCATTTAAATGGTAAACGAATCAAACCGAAACCTTTTGATTTAACATAATCCAGATTGGCCGCTGTAGGATAGGTATAATCTTTATTATACACTCCGGGAAAATTCTTCCCAAAGTCAGCACCTGCCATGTTCAACCCAAAAGGTTGAGGATCACTCTTCACTTTTGAAAAATTCTGTGCAGATAATCCTGAAACCATCAGAACTGCTACCAGAAACAATATCAATACTTTTTTACCCATTATATAACTGTTTTTCAAATTGCAACTCCATTATTTTATTCCCTTACTTAGGATCAGTTACGATATATTTCTCCAGCACTGTCATTTGTGGACGGTCTTTCGTGTAGTTTTCAGAAGGTTGAACCGCCAGTCGATAGCCACCCCACCGGGGACCAGCCGACCAGTAAGTACCCGGCACTCCATTATCTCTCAGGTAAATCAACATATTTTCAAGTACCGTGTTCCATCTCGGATCATCGTCAGGAATACCGTATTCCCCCACCATTCCTTTTTTGTTATATTTTCTGAGCCATTCCACAAAAGGTTTCATCCTGTTCACACCGGTTTGCGAAGTTGCTTCTTCAGCCTCATAAGTTGAAGGTACAAACACCCCGTTTACATAACTACCGTAAGATCCGGATGTGTTCTTGTCAAAATAAATATGCGCCTGATAAATCAGTTTATCAGAAGGATCAACCAGATTTCTGAGGTTATCACTGAATTGCACCCAGTGAAAAGCAGAACTGTATCGGTCACCACTAATCAGAATCGGAGTTTCAGTATCCACCTGACGGATGCTGTTAATAGTTGCCTGAGCAATTTCGAACCATGCTGTAGTGCTGGGCATAGAGAAAGGTTCATTCATGATATCATAAGCCCAGATATTTTTATACGATTTAAATTCCAGTGCTAATTTCTTCCACACATCAGCCAAATGTTCCTTTGTAAGTTGAGTACCCGATCCTATTACTGTCAGCGTTTTACCACCATCAAAAGAATACCGGGCAAAATTATGCATATCCAGAATGATTGGCATATCTCTATCTTCCGCAGCTTTAACAAACTCTTTCATTTTACCTAAATCAAACTGATTCAGGGGACCGTTCATTTCATACTGGATCCTTTCCCAACGGAACGGAAAACGAATCAACGTTAACTTTTTTGATTTAAAATAATCTAAGTCTTTATAAGTCGGGTAACCATAATGTGTCCCGACAACACCCGGATAAACTCCGCCAAACTCACCACCCGAAAGGTTTACACCAAAGCTTTCAATCATGGCATTCGGATAGGAACCGTTTGTATCAGGATTGGGTTTTGGGTTTGTATTGTTGGTATCAGGACCGGTTGGCAACTTGATATCTCTTTCCTCTTCACAAGCACCAAGAAAAATAAGGAATAAAAGGAATAATATATTGGCGATTTTCTTCATATTTTATTTTTTTTGGGAACCATCTCACGTTTAGCAAATGGTTCCCTTATTTAATATCGTTTTTTAAAGTTGTTTTCTAACAATTTTTACTTTCTTCGCAAATCTCAGATTTGTCATTGAGAAATCAGTAGGAGCAACAGTACCCGCACCATGGATATAGGCATAGGTAAATTTATTCCCCGTTTCAAATAGCGGACTTCCACCTGTTGCATTTTTATAGAATGCGAAATCCGATGATATGGTAGTCCATTTACTGTGAGTGTGATAAGCTACACCCGACAAAGCCGGAATCCATTCCTTATCATTTGTCGCCCTGAACCCATTAATTACCATCCTGATTCTGTCACCCGGAGCTGTAATCGGAAATTCAGTTTTAATCAATAATTCATATTTGATTACATAATCAGAAGGGTTGGCACGCATATCAGCATACATTGCATTTGAGGAAGGAGCATCAAAAGGATAATTGTAGATAGGTATATTAGTACTATAACCGGCTACTGTAGGCTTAATGCGGGCATAGCAGGTTCCCGGGAAAAGTGGTGCAGGATCGCCTTCCCTTGTTCCGTCAGTTGAAAAGTTGCTCGAGGAAGAATTGGTAAGATAAGCAGGACTGATATCCACAATTCTTAAACCTAAATCACGATAAGGCAATTCAATCGGATCATCACCCAACACAGCCTTGATTCTGGGACTACTAACAGAAACTGTAGCATTGTCAGTTATACCATCCGGAACTACCAGTGTCACCGCTTTTTCGGTTGTAGAAAGGATTGTTGCCGCATTACCGTTCATCTTAATTTCTCCGTTTTCAACTGTCAGGTCATACAGCAAGAGGTTATCTCCCTGCAATACTATTGTATCACCTGCATTTCCAAAATCAAAGCTAAATCCATTGATAATCAAATCAGGAAATGAAATTTTAAATGCATATTCAGTAGAGCCTTTTGCAGTTGTTACAACAACCTTGTTTGTTATCTCGTTAGGCACTGTTCCCGGAATTGGCACTACAATTTTGGTAGCAACGGCATATACTTCTTTCAAATCAACCGCCTGATCATTGAAAAGGATTGATTTCACCTGACTCAGGTTTTCACCATGAATAATGATCATTTGATTGAAACTACCTTCAGTAGTATCCTTTTCGGGAGTTTCAACAGGACTGATTCTGGAAATTACCGGCGGTCCGTTAGAAACCGTACCATCGTCATAGTTATCATCATAAGTAACAATATCATCACAAGCCATGAAGAATACTGTCAACAGAAATGTTATTGAAAGATATTTAATTATTGAAGTTTTCATATTCAAAAGATTTTTAAATGTTGAAATCATGTATTATTTCCAGCCCGGATTATTCTCTGAAATAGCCTGATTTGTAAGGATTTCATCCTGGGGAATCGGATACAATAAATGTTTTGACTCCCTCATTTTGATTGTGTTAATTTCATCCACAGTTCCCACACCATTCATAACATCCAGATAAATTCCCCATCGAATTAAATCCCAGCGACGATCGCTTTCCAGCGCAAACTCCATTGCTCTTTCCTCCAACACTGCCGAACGGAACTCTTCCTTTGTTTCAATACCACCTGTTTCAGAAGCACCAAACCACTTAGCAGTCGCATTGCTTCTGCTACGAACTGAATTTAAAGCATTAAGAGCATCATTGTTCAGTCCGTCAACTTCATTTGAAGCTTCAGCATAAATAAGCACTACATCAGCATAGCGCAATAATGGCAACATGGCATCAGTTCGGGTAAGTGAACGATCAGTAACATCAATGTACTTCGTAACATAAGCAAGATATTGCTCTCCTATGCTTGAACGATAGTCACGTCCATCGTTAAATGGAGCCACCGGATCAGCTACCTTATTATCAGCAGCATCCAAACCTCTTGCTTTTAATTTCCACTCATCAGTATTTGGATAATAACCTCCCCCATTCCATGATATATCAGACTGACGCACAAACCGGTGCATAACACCTTCAACAATTCGCAGGTCAGTATTTTCAAACAATTTATACCAATGGTCTCTTAATCCATGCGATAATCCACCACCACTTGGTACATAGCCATTCACAATCTGACCACTGTATGCACGGGCAAACAAGGCACCGAAATAATCATCTCCTGATTTAGTTTGTAAGGCAAAAAAATGTTCAGTACTTGTTCTGCCTGATTTTTTCCAAAGAATTGAATACGGAATTAATTCATGATTTCCGTAGAGTTTATTAATTACCACATCTTTGGCAAGATCCCTGGCAAGTGTATAATACTCAATATAATCGAATGACTCATAGCCGGCAAGCTGTTGCTTCTGAATAGTTAGTTTTTGTGGTTGTGTAAATACTTTCACACTTCCATTCATACTAAAAGGAATACCGCCTTTCACATACACTGTACCACCAGGCATGGCTGCTGAAGCAATCGTTGCATAAACTTTTGCCAATAAGGAAGCAGCAGCCCCCGCACTTACGCGCCCTTCTTTGTATGAAGCATTGGTGTTCTTATAAATCATATCCTTTGCATCACTGAGTAAATCAATTATGTGGGCATACACTAAGGGTATAGACTGACGTGGTTGATCGGGATCATTTCCCTGATTGATTGATTTTTCGTAAATTGGTACTGCACCATAAGCACGAACCAACAGGAAGTATCCATAAGCCTGCAGGAAATATAATTCTCCCAAACAGTTGTTTTTAGCAGCATCCGTTACATTTTCCATTTTCTCAATATGAAAAATAGCCTCATTGGTTCTGTTGATTAAATCATAACTAAGTTTCCACACCGCATCCGACTGATTGGTAGCTCCCTGGAAGTTTCCTGCTCCAAGTTCACCAAATGCCCAGCTTGGACCAGTTACATAATCATTATCGAGTTCCAGACAACGGGGAAACTCATCATACACATACATACGGGACAATCCATTGTAAGCACCCATGACCCACATATCAGCACCCTGGTCAGAATCCTCAATCCCTTCATTTGTGATTTTTGAAAATGCGTTTACATCCAGAATATCACTGCACGAAGAAAAAATTAATATGGTAAACAGGACGCTGATTAAACCTGCTATTTGAATATTTTTTTTCATTGTTTTATCTTTATAATATTAGAATTGTACTTTTACACCAAATGAGAATGTTCTGCTTGTAGGATAAGAGTAAACATCGACACCCCTGCGGGCAGGATCACTACCAAAAGCATTTACATCAGGATCGTACCAACTGTAGTTGGTTAGTGTCAATAAGTTTGAAGCACTTGCATTCACATGAATGCTGTTGATTTCTTTTATAAATGGGATTTTTTTGAAAGTATATCCAAGATTGATGTTTTTCAGACGCAGATAGGAACCATCTTCAACATAGCGATTAGAAATAAGCCAGGTTCTTTTAGCCTGATTCGTTGCCTTAGGCCAATTGGCTGTGGCTGAAGTTTCTGGTGTCCAACGGGATTCATATACAGATACCGGGATATTGGTTGTATTATACAAAGTTACATTCATGAGGTTACCATTGAAGATATCATTCCCCATCACCCCCTGCAGGAAGAAACTGAATGTAAAGTTCTTCCATGCGAAATTATTAGTAATACCAAAAGTATAATCAGGATTGGTATCTCCGATAACATGTAATCCCGGTCTGTATTTAATTTCACCAATCATTGATTTTACTACATTGGCATTTGCAGTTGCATAAGTAGGATCTGCTCTTACTTCGGCTTCGTTATCATAGAATCCATCTTCAACATATCCGTAAATAGCACCGATAGGTAATCCATTCCGCTGAATAAAAACGTTGTCGGCTTTGTACCACAAACGGCTGGAGAACTGATCTGCCAGTAATCCGCCAATTCGGTTTCTGTTGAATGAAACGTTAGCGTCGATGGTCCAGTTGAAAGCTTTACTTTGAATAGCCTTGAAACTCGCTGACAATTCAAGCCCTTCGTTGGTTACAAATCCATTATTGATAATTTGAGAAACATATCCGGTTGATTGAGGAGTTTTTACATTCTGCAACAAATCCTTTGTATCCTTGAAATAATAATCAACAACAAAACTCAAACGATTTTTCCAAAAGCCGAAATCAATCCCTACGTTATATTGATCAGTGGTTTCCCATTTGAGATCTTCATTAAAAGCATGATCACTTACAAAACCACTATGCTCTGACCCTCCCAATGGATAATTAGCCACACGCATCGTATACATGGTCTGATAATCGGGGATAGCCTGATTACCCGTCTGGCCGTAACTCAAACGGAGTTTTAAATTATCAAAAACTCTCAGATTTTTAATAAACTGCTCTTCAGAAAGACGCCAGGCAAAAGCTCCTGAAGCAAAATTAGCATAGCGGTTGATAGCAGAGAATTTACTGGATCCATCACGACGGAAACTCGCCGTTAAAATATACCTGTCTTTTAAAACATAATTTACACGTCCCAGCATAGAGAACAATTTACTTTCAACTTTGTAACTGACCAAACTTCCGGGTACCAGAGCAAGACCCATGTCATAATTCTCTGTAAGGTCTGTTGGAAACTGTGTAGCTGTCATAGCTTCTGCACTATTAGTCCGATGCTCGTATGTTACGGCAGCAACTGCATTTAAACTGTGTATTTTATTAAATGTTTGGTTATAGGTCAACATCGATTCAGCGGTCGTATGCGATTGGCGGCTATTGCTCAATCCTCCTTTCCCGTTGACTTTATCAATAGCACCTTCACCTGTGTCGCGGTTCGAATAAGTGCTACGCTGACTTTCAAAATTACTCAATCCCAAATTCTGACGGAAAACGAGGTTCTTACTTAAACGAATGCTTGCAAATGCAGAAGCAAAAAGATTCGCGCTTGCCAGTTCATTTTTTGTTGAAACAACATAAGTACGCGGATTAGCCGATAACCACAATAATTCATCACTTTGAGAAAAGTCTCCGTAATAAATTGTTGATGGATAAAGTAAGGCTGAACGAAGAATACTATAATCCAGCGAATTACCTCTTGCAAAGTCGGTCAATGAGTTGGTGTAATTCAGATTCAGCCCAACGGTAATATTTTTTGATATGTTCTGACTTGTATTAGAACGAAGGGTATATCTTTCGAAGCCGGTCCCTTTTATAATACCATCCTGTTTGGTATAATTGCCTGAAAATGCATAACTTCCCCTATCTGTTGCTCCCGAAATCTGCATATTATATTCCTGAGAATAGGCGGTCTGGAAAATCTCATTCTGCCAGTTGGTACCTTCAACCCACTGTCTCCACACCCCACTGTTTGGATCCGTTCCTTCCCGCCATCCGGGATTCAGAAAATCTTCGGGAGATGGATTATATTTGGCACTTAACACTTCTCCATTACTGGTTTTATATGTCCAGTTTCCGGGGGTAGGATAAACATATTGTGTAAAAGGAGAACCATCATAAAACAAAGCATTATCCTGTTGTTCATTGCGATACAGTGCATAATGATAACCATCCAGCACCGGAACCTGTCTTGTGATCACAGAACTACTTAGATTAGATGTAAGTTCGATCCGTGGTTTGCCTTTTTCACCAGATTTAGTTGTAATCAACACAACACCATTTGCACCGCGAGATCCATAAATTGCTGTAGCAGAGGCATCTTTTAGCACTTCAATGGAAGCAATATCGTGAGGGTTAATTAATGCCAGTGCATTTGAGGTGGCCTCCAGACTACCATCGGTATTCTCGGCACTACGGGGAGTAGTAGGTACTTCAAACGGAATTCCGTCCACAATATATAAAGGCTGTGTATTCGAAGAGAAAGAGTTTGTTCCACGAATCTGCATGTTTATACCTGCACCGGGGGCACCGTCATTCTGGTTGATAATTACCCCTGCAATACGACCCTGCAATGCCTGGTTAATACTTGAAGAAGGATTCCCTGCAAGAACCTCGTCTGCTTTAATTTGAGCAACCGAGCCGGACAAGTCTCTTTTTTTCATGGCACCATAACCTACAACCACCACTTCATCCAACACTTTCTCATCTTCTTCCATGGTAATGTTGAAATTGCGGTTGCCCCCAACAGCATACTCTTTAGTTTTGTAACCTAAATAAGACACCCTTAAAATGTCGTTAACTGATCTTACATTAAGTGTAAACTTCCCGTTAATGTCAGTCACCGTACCTGTATTTGTCCCTTTCAGAACAACAGAAACGCCAACCATAGGATCGTTATTAACATCTTTAATTGTTCCGGTTATCCTAATCATCTCATCTGCTAGAGCCGCTGATGCTATTTGCCCATTGATTACAGTCGCATCAGCAACTTTATTGTTGTTTGCATTAAGAAATGCGAAACTGCCCAGAAGAAGGAGTGCCAATACCGCCAATCTTTTCTGCAAAAAACATCTGCCGGATGAATGAAGCTGTCCTGTACTTTTTTGAAAAAGCCGGTAAGAAAGATTTTGTGTCATAGTATAAATTATATTTAAGATTATATTACACTTATATGGTATACAATAAGACTATCAATGTGTTTTTTCATTTTCAGCCACTACTGAATACTATATTATCTATTGCAAAAATACGGTGCTCACCATATGAGTACAAGTGTTTTTTTGTCTTTTAATGATACTTTTTTGCATTTTCTCGAATCTGTTTTTTTATTTGCTCTATAAAAATTAATTTCTCGCCTCAAGCTTATTTACAAATCTCATAGATCCTGCAAACATCTGTTTTTTAGACATTAACAACAAGATACAAACAGAAAAAGGCAGAAATAACAATTGAGATTATAAATAACAAAGAAAACAAATGATACTTTTTCACCCAACTACTAATGAAATTATAACACATTTTTTGCTATATCGCATCTTTTTCATGTGATAAGCCAACTAAAAACTTAACAAAAGATTTCAATGTTTAGTTTTTACCTTTTCGGTAAATCAAAGTGTATTCAGCATTGAATGTGGCATCATCCTGCACTTCTACAATCAGCTTAAAAAATTGGACATTCCAGGATGGTAATTTACAGGAAATCGTTGGACCGGCAACATTCATGTTCGGTTTTACTTCCGACACCTTCCACTCCGACATGAGTAGCTTTTCATTGCCTGCTTGCAGGCTGACAGCAATTCGTTGATTAGTTAGAACCTGCAGACTATCGTTCAAAAACCATAAATCAGTCGTGAAAATTTCATTTTCATGCCATACGAATTTATGGATAACAGCACTCGCACACAAAGGCCGACAAGCATCCCGCACCGCTGCAAGTGCAGGTTTCGGAACCGAAGGATATACCAGCAATGAGTTGTTTGCTGCCGCAGGCCAGGGTTCATTGAAGCACCAGTTGAGCACCATTGAACAATATGGCTTCTGCCGGCGGGCGGCTTCATAAACCGCTTTATAACCTTCACTCTGGAGCATCTGACTTTGGAAAATAAGTTCTTCGAGCGATTTCGCCGGACCCATATACTCATTCAGAATATCCTGACACAACCAGGTTTCAACATAGGCATCCCAGGCATTGAATGCATGATGATCTTCCCAGACAGTCCCTTGTTGAGGAGGAAATAACTGATTTGCCGGGATGATTTTTTTTAATGTTTCTAATGGCGAAATTCCCGGCAATCCTGTCTCCACATAAGCTGTATGATGACTTTTATTCATCATTTCAAAAACCTCCTGTCCTTTCCACCTGAAAACATAATTACCATGGGCAATACCAAACAATGGCGAGGTGGGAATAAATGGCGTGCTCCTGTCGAGTTCATAACACAATGCATTCAACATTCGCAATGCCAGCGATTGATCTGTCATGCCCGACCAGCTGTTAAACAGCTCGTTACCACCACACCAAAGCACCAACGAAGGATGCTTTCTGATTCTTTTTATAATTGCCCGGGCTTCAAATTCAAGCAACGAGAGATAGCTTGTTTCATCGGGATATTGGTTACAGGATAAAGGAAATTCCTGCCATACCAT
The DNA here is from genome assembly GCA_034927635.1 of Paludibacter sp. Classification (GTDB taxonomy): domain Bacteria; phylum Bacteroidota; class Bacteroidia; order Bacteroidales; family Paludibacteraceae; genus Paludibacter. The sequence continues at coordinate 1,302 of JAYFPP010000004.1, read as the reverse complement.
AATGCCCAACTCATCACACAATTCAAAAAAAGAAGCTTTATTGATAATAGAACCACCCCAGGTTCTGACAATATTAAAGTTGGTTTCAACTATAATATCCAACAATTCCTTGTATCTTTCAGCCGTTATTATACCAGGAAAAATCTCAGGATTCACCCAATTGGTTCCTTTAGCGAATATTCTCCGACCGTTCAATTCAATCTGGACAGGAGGAACACTTCTCGTTTTCGGAAATCCTGCCGGCTCATCCCATGCTCCCTCATTCATCACCAATTGTACCTTACGGAATCCAATTTTATTCTCAACGGTTTGAACCACTTCTCCATTGCTATCAATAAGATAAAAACAGGATGTATATAAATAAGGTACTCCATGGTCGTGTGGCCACCAAATTTTTGGTGAATTAAAAGTAAGCGGCACATCCAACAAAGACTCCATTATTCCTTCTGAAGCCAGCTTACAGCTTCCTTCGGCATCATTTAATTCCCAGCGATAAGTATGTTCCTTTTCAATTATAGCAGAAGCCTTTAGCCTTATATCAGCAACAGAAAAGTCATCAGACAACTCATAATCTACGTAAACATCATTTACAAACGATTTATTCCTGATTTCAATGAACGTATCATCCCAAATCCCCAGGGGAATCAAACGGGGATGCCAGTCCCAGCCATAACTTACTGGTGGCTTCGTAACATGCGAAGCCTGCGTTTTATCTTCAGGGAAAGCGAATCTTTTCGGAGCAGGCATAATTTTCACGTCCAACACATTGCTTTGCTTGAGATAAGATGTCAGGTCCAGTTCAACAGCTACATACATCCCTTCCTGAACATGTATCAACTCATTATTGAAATATATCTCAAACTGATAATCAATACCTTTCGAAACAAACCAAAGCTTTTCATTTGATTTCAGGTTCGGCAAATCGAATTTCGTCCTATATGTATAATACATATCCTCCATCCAACGAAACAACTTATAATTATCGGCGTAATTATAGTCTGGATAGTTTGCGTTTCTGGCTATATCCAATTGGACAGCTCCGGGAACTACAGCAGGGATGAACTTATCAGGCAGTTGATTATGCTCGGCACTATAACCAAGTTCCCATTTAAAACTCTCCACCTGAACTGCCTTCCTTTCCCGTTTAGTTTGAGCGCTGATTATATTTTGTTGAATTTTATTAACCATCTGTTAGTCCGAAATTATGATTATTTTATATTTCTGAAACAACTTATTCAGGAACAATAGCTCCCTGTTCCTTCAAAGTTTTCCTAATCTCATCCAAAGGAACATTAATTGGAC
>JAYFPP010000133.1:0-2368 GCA_034927635.1 Paludibacter sp. | reverse complement strand
CGTTCGGGCATGTATGAGATTGGTGCTGCTCAAAGTGATGGCCCGATGAACTTCGATAACAGTAAGAAGTATCCGCATCCATTGCTGACAAGAAATACCGAACAACATTTGCTGGATTATAAGATAATTTTACCTTCTGCTGAACATGGAGGCTGGCCTGCACGATATACCACCGAAGATACTAAAGAAGGCTGGACAAAGGTTGGTTATAATGATAAGGACTGGCTCGACTCCTTAGGCGGTTTCGGCCGGCAGGAATATGATTATTTTGCCAATGTAAGGTTTACTCACGCGAAGATCCGTGCCCGAAAAACATTCTGGACATCGCCGAAAATATATCTTCGCAGAGAGTTTATTCTGAAGGAAGTTCCCGCAAAAATGGCTTTGAAATACTGGGTGTTTGCCGATGCCAATTTCTATATTAACGGAAAGAAAATCACCATCAACGAAAGGAGCAATACCTACAGCACCATGCAACTTGATCCAGCTTTATTTGTAAAAGGAGAAAACATCATTGCGGTGGAAGCTGTAAGTCCTTGTTCGGATAATAAATGTTCGCAGTTTATCGATTTTGGTCTCTACGATACAGGGAAAAACGATGTGGAGGATATCGTCATAGGCCCGGGGCAACCCAATTTTGTCGCAGGTCCGAATGGTTTTGAACGCTGGTTGATGTACAAAGCTTACTTCAATAATAAACAGGTTCAGGGCATCGACAGAGTCCATTTCTATGATAAAGAAATGGTGGTTGAAAACAGTACGGTAAAAAACACAAAAGGTTATCGTCCGAAGCCGGCAATGCCGGGATTTATCGATTATTTTGACACTCCAAAGTATGATAACTATGAATTTCTGAATGGAAGTAAATGGGAAATTGCTGATGGCGTACTTTCGCCTGAAAAGCTGGGAGCCGCTTTGTTGTTGAAGCAAGTTGCTGAAACAAATTATCGCTTTGAAGTTCCTTTCAGATTAATTGAAAAAGACGCTCAGGCCACGATTTATGCCTTCTATCAGGATGAAAAAAACTGGTTGAAGATACAAATCAACAGCAATAGTAGCTGGGTCTCCGAACGGTGTGTAAAAGGTAAAAAAGAGATTGAGGCAAAAAAGCTACCTGAAAAATTTGCTTTTCTGGAGAATAACCCGCTTGTCAGTCATTATGATGCTCCATGGCACACATTAACAGTTTATAAAAATGATAACAGGTTCAGGGTGGAACTTGATCAGTTTAACCTGACGCTTTCGGGTGACATAATTACTACATTTTCAGAAGCAGGACGGGTTGGCCTCATTGCAGCATTTGATCGGGTAGCTTTCGATGCCATTCAGTATACGATGGGTTGGGACGAATATGACGATAATATCTCAGGATGGAAAGATGCAAGCGGCAATTGGTCGGTTACAAAAAAAGGACTTGTACAGTCGCAGGTGAAGGGTGAAGCAGTAAGCTTTAAAGGCAATCCTGCGATGAATTATGAGTTTTCGGCTTATGTGAAGAATGAAAAACTTCCTTCATCAGGCAAAGCCGGTTATTTTCCGCTTTATGTAGATAAGGATAACTATCTTCGGGCATCGGTTAACTATCAGACCCGGAAATTTGAAATTGAACAAAAAGAGACGGGTAAACCGTTGGTTCAGCAAAGTTTTTCCCTTCAGAAGAAAGTGCTTCGTTATTATACCGTTAAAGAATATCCCACTTCTTCTTACCAGTATGATTTCAGAAACGAGTCGGTTATCTCGGGGATTGACATTTTGTGGATGGAAGGCAATTATCCCTACCTGAAACAAACCTTCGTTTTGCCACAGTCTGTTCAGTTCTATGCTTTACAGGAAGGCAAATGGGTGATGTTGAATGCGAAGTTGGAGGGAACTTTAAGTTTTTCGCTGCCCAACCACTTTACTTTCCCTGAAGTGAAAACCAAAGCCATTAAAATGGTTGTAATGAATCAGACGGGTTTTGCTTCCAGAGCATTCTCTGCATGGTTTACCGAAGAAATAAGTGCCGGTAGTTTCTTGCGTTGTCGCAGAGAAAATGGAGAACTTCATTTGTTTGTCGATGACACTTATCTGGGAGAAGTGAAAGGAGATTGGGGTAAATCGTCGGTTGGACTATTTACAGATAATCAGTCGGCTGCCTTTAACGGGATGTTGTTTTACGAATTGAGCGGAAATAAGAATTAAACAGAACATCATAAAGAACTGAAATAATGGATAAAAAATTATTGCTTTTAACGCTTACAGGAGTGACTGCAACTGCAGCCATGGCTCAGAAAGATATTGACAAACCCAATTTTGTGGTCATTCTGGTAGATGACCTTGGTTATTCTGATTTCAGTTGCTACGGAGGAGTTATTCCTACGCCGAATAT
>JAYFPP010000164.1:0-18682 GCA_034927635.1 Paludibacter sp. | reverse complement strand
GTAGCTGCAGAGGTGTTGCCATATTTCTCAATGTTAATGATAACCCTGTCGTACTCAACCCCTGTACGGCTTACAACGGCATCAATGATGCGCAGGTTTGCCTGATGAGGTATCAACCAGTTGATATCACCTGATTTGAGATTGTTTCTGTCCATGATATCACCTGAAACACCAGCCATATTGGTTACAGCGTGTTTGAAAACATACTGACCTTCCTGATAAACTGAGTGCTCGCGGCGATCAATGGTTTCGTGTGATGCAGGATAAGCTGATCCTCCTGCTTTTAGCATTAAATGTTTACCTCCTGATCCGTCTGTAAAAATCATGGAGTCCATTACACCGACATCTTCAGTAGTAGGTTCCACTAAGACAACACCGGCGCCGTCACCAAAAAGCGGGGCAGTGGTTCTGTCCTCATAATTGGTGATGGATGACATTTTTTCAGCCCCAAAAACCAGAATTTTCTTGTAACGTCCTGATTCAATAAAGCTTGCAGCATTTGTTAATGCTACAATAAATCCGGAGCATGCAGCCTGCAGGTCAAACGCAAGTGCATTCTTGATACCAAGTTTATCCGCAACGACAGCAGCGCAAGAAGGAAAGATATGGTCGGGAGTTGTTGTAGCAACCAAAATCAAATCAATTTCTTCAGGTTTAGTGCCGGTTTTTGCAAACAGGTCTTCAGCGGCTTTCACAGCCATAAATGAAGTACCGGTATTCGGTTCTTTCAGAATACGACGTTCTTTGATTCCCACACGTGTGGTAATCCATTCATCACTGGTATCCATCATGGTGCTAAGCTCCTGATTATTCAGGATGTATTCCGGAACGTAGCCGCCTACACCAGTGATTACTGCGTGAATTTTTGACATATTATGCTGTTGCTAATTTCTCGATAGCTAATTTACCTCTGTAATAACCACATTCTCCACAAACTGTATGATAGATGTGTGATGCACCGCAGTTAGGACAAACAGCCAGGGTAGGAGCTTCCGCTTTGTAATGCGTTCTTCTTTTCGCTGTGCGGGTTTTCGAGTGTTTTCTCTTTGGATGTGCCATTTTATTCTGTTTTAATTAATTATTATCAAAATTTATATTTTGCAAATTGTCCCATCTGGGATCAACCTGCGAATCTTCTGTTGTGAGATCATCATCGTCAATTTCAAATAGAGAATTATCTTCTGTATCATCTTTTTGACGCGTGATATGACGTTTTAATTTGTCAACCATGTTTTTATTACATTCCCCGGGCGCATGAATATGCTTGATAGGGATGTTCAGGACAATAAATTCGTATAAAAACCAGGCAACATTGATGCTTCCTTCCGATTCGGGAATAATGACGATTTCATTCTCTTCGGAATAAGTCGTGCCGAATTTAACCTGAATCTTTTCGCTGTGTTTGATATACTGTTCCATATCATCCAGACAACGGTTGCAGGGAATTAATATTGTCCCTTCCAGATTGAAGCTGATTTCGTAGACGTCAGTTTTCTTAACAACGCTTACTTTGGCCCTGACCTTTCCTTTTTGTACTTCAGGACTGTCAATTTTGGCAAAATAAACATCGTCGAGTTCGTATTCATAAACACGAGTGCCGTCAGTGATATCTTTTAAAACAATGTTGTATTGTCCGAATTTAGACATAGTTGTTTCTCTTCTTAAAAAACCGTGCAAAAGTACAAAAAGTTTGGGGAATACGAAAGAATTACATGAAATATTAACTCGAATCAACAAAAAACCTTGTTGCAGTTATTTCTTATCAGGCTTTAAGAACTATCCTGAAGGTGGTGCCTACATTGATTTCAGAGCTTTTAACAAAGATTTTTCCGCTATGATACTCTTCAATGATTCTTTTTGCCAATGAAAGACCCAGCCCCCAGCCCCTGCTTTTTGTGGTAAAGCCGGGAGTAAATATAGCTTTGAATTTTTTGCGCTCAATGCCTTTGCCGGTATCTCTCACGTCCACATAACATTCTTTTTCTGTTTTAGTAATGTTAATGTAAATCTTTCCACTTCCATCCATGGCGTCAATAGCATTCTTACAGAGATTCTCAATTACCCATTCAAACAAAGGGACATTCAACTTGATAAAAATATGATTTTTGTCGGGGAAATGGCATTGAATCTTTATTTTCTGGGACGTTCTGTTCGATATGTACTGAACAGCATTTTGAATGGTTTCATTCAGACTCACCAGGTTAAGATCGGGGACAGAGCCTATTTTTGAAAATCTCTCAGCGATAATGCGTAGGCGATTCACGTCTTTCGACATTTCGCCGATCATTTTATCTTCTTCATGCTTCATTTTCAGTAAATCCACCCATGCGAGCAATGAGGAAATCGGAGTTCCGAGTTGATGTGCCGTTTCTTTTGAGAGTCCTACCCAAACCCTGTTCTGTTCAGCTTTTTTAGTGCTTGAGAACGCAAAAAATGCAATCAGCATAAACACGAAGATAATGCCGAGTTGAATATAGGGAAAGTAGTACAACTGTTTTAAAAGAAGCGATTCGTCATAATAGATAAACTGAGAACTGTCTCCCAGTTTGACTTCAATAGCAGGGTTTTTATGCTTTAACCGATGGATTTCTTTTCTGTAAAACTCATCTATATTGTTTTGAGGTTCATCAATATTTTTTGAAGACAGTAAATTATCATTTTCATCAACAAGAATTACGGGAATCGTTTTATTGCCTTCGATGATGGAGATGATAAAATCAAGATTGGTTGATTCGTCAGATAAAATTAACTGACGGGTGGCCTCTGCCCAAATCTCAATTTTTCTTGTTTCTTCCTGAGCAAGCGATTGAGCCAGTTTGTTGCTGAAATAGGTGGATGCAACAACAATGCCTGCGCCGACAATGATGAATACAAGTTTGATGTGTTGTGATATTTCCTGGATTTTATTAAAAGAAAAAAACATGCGCTTCAATTAGTTATTTTTTTCGGGTCCAAAGATAAGAAAAATATAGATTATAACATCCGTATAATTATTTTAAATTATCTTTGCATTGATAATTCATTACTTATCATTCATCACTTATCACTAAAAAACATGCATAAATCCGGTTTCGTAAATATTGTAGGTAATCCCAACGTTGGAAAATCAACCTTAATGAATGCCTTAGTGGGTGAGCGGATTTCGATCATTACCTCGAAAGCGCAGACTACCCGTCACCGGATACTTGGAATTGTCAGTGGAGATGATTTTCAGATCATCTACTCAGATACCCCCGGAGTACTGAAGCCTAATTATCGCCTTCAGGAATCAATGCGTAAGTTTTCAAACTCGGCTTTAACTGATGCTGATGTGTTGTTGTATGTTACGGATGTATTCGATTCGAATGAAAAAAATGCAGATTTTGTGGCGAAAGTAAATGAAAATCCTGCATCTTTAATCCTGATTATCAATAAAATTGATTTAATAGATCAGGAGAAACTAGAAATATTGGTTGATAAATGGAAACAATTACTTCCAAGGGCCGAGATTTATCCGGTTTCAGCATTGGAGAAATTTAATATAGACCCGCTTTTTAAAAGAATTAAGGATTTACTTCCCGAATCTCCTCCTTTTTTTGAGAAAGATCAGTTAACCGATAAACCTGCCCGTTTTTTCGTGAATGAGATCATACGTGAGAAGATTTTGTTGAATTATGATAAGGAAATCCCTTATGCGGTAGAGGTGGAAGTTGAGCAGTTTATTGAAGATGATAAATTAATCAGAATAAATGCTGTAATCTATGCAGAGCGGGATTCTCAAAAAGGCATTATTATTGGGCATGGAGGTAAGTCTCTGAAAAAGGTGGGCACAGAAGCCCGCAAGGATCTGGAAGCCTTTTTTGAAAAGAAAGTCTTTCTTGAACTTTATGTGAAAGTTGAAAAAGACTGGAGAAATAAAGATCTTAAACTCAGAAACTTCGGTTATAATCCTGATTGATAATTCCACTTATCACTCATCACTTATCACTGTCAATCACTTTGCTAATAAACTCATTTTCAAATCCTTTTCCGGATAGATAGCGAAATAATTTGCCTTTTTTTTCGTATTCGTTTCTGTACTCGAGATTTTTTTCTTTTTCCCTGATTAATCTTGTTATCATCATTCGGTATTCTTTCTCTCTTATTTCGGCTAAGGCTTCTTCAATGATGTTTTCTTCAATTTTTTTTGCTTTTAATTCCAACCTTAATCTTATTTTACCCCATTTATTATAATTGAATTTGTCCTTCACAAAAGCTGAAGCAAACCTTTTCTCATCGATGTATTTTTCCCTTAACAAAAACTCAATGATTTTTTCACGGTGTTCGGGAAGCACTTCCCAGTATTTGAATTTGTCTGTCAATTCTGATGTGCAATGTTCTGATGTTGAGCAGTAAGCTGCAGATTTATGCAATGCTTCATCATATGTTAAAGTTTTCCTGACCATTAGTGTGTTTATATTTTCGCAAAAATACCTATTATTTGCCTGCAATGAATATCTAGGCGAAGGAATGATATCTCTTTGGCGTTAAATAACGTTAAAAGTAAGATGTTAAGGTAACGTATATTTGATAAGTGAATAAAATATGTAACTTTGCACACTAATTGTTACATTTGTTTTAGTATGACTAAAAAGGAAAAGATAGAATACATTGCAAGAGAACTTTTTTTAAAGCACGGTTTTAAGAAGGTGACCATCGATGAAATATGTAAGAAGGCACATGTAAGTCGTAAGACCTATTATACGTTTTATGAAAATAAAGTTGCTTTGGTGTCATTTATTATCAATGAAATATCTACGGATGCTATCGAAAGTTACAAAGCAGTCATTGCCGGACCGGGAACTTTTGCTGAAAAACTGGAAAAGTCACTTGACCTGAAGTACCAGTTCAGCAAAACAATTACTATGGAGTTTGTTGCTGACTTCTTTGATCCGGGTGCTGCTGAAATTCTCGAGTACTGGAAAGGGATGATGCAGGAGTCAATGATGATATTGATGGATTTTCTGAAAGAAGGTCAACGTACCGGTGAAATGAATCCGGACCTTAACCTCGATTATGTAATGTGGTATTTTCAGAAATTATCAGAAATAATTAAATCACCCGAAATCACAGGAATGTTTGCAAATGCCGAAGAGATGGTAAAACAGGTATCGAAAACAATGATTTACGGTATAATGCCTGTACGAGCTAATAACGAATAGCTAATAGGTAATAGCGAATAACGTATCAATAGCCCCGGTTTTAACCCGGGGAAACGAATCGTGATGGGTATAAATTGGTTGATTGTTTTGAAAACGGTTTTAACCGGAGAGAAGAGCAAAAGATGTGGATATAAAATGATAGATTTTTTTTTGATTTGGTTTTATAATACTGCTAGATTGAACAATGGACAATGAAATTTCAATGAATAAAATATCAATAATATTGATTTTTTTCTGTTTGGGATTTTTAATGCATGCAGAAGAAAAAACAAACATCGACTTTAACGGACAGGTGGTTGTATGGACGACTGCTCAGTTTGAAAAGCCTTTCGTTATACAGCCGGGAGCTCGTTTTGTACCTACACTTACCGGTAAGTTTGAAATGCCGAAGCAAAACTTCATTGATTTTGAGGCTTCATTGAATATTAATGGCAGTTTGACTTATGAAAAGGGAGATCTGGTGGATACAATCGGGCAATTCAAGCCTTATCGTATCTGGGGAAGGTATGCAAATGATAAATTTGAGATTCGCGCGGGTCTGCAAAAGATAAATTTCGGCTCGGCAAAGATGTTTCGCCCTCTGATGTGGTTCGACGGCATGGACGTACGCGACCCTTTACAACTGACCGATGGTGTTTATGGTGTATTAAGTAAGTATTATTTTGAAAGCAATGCCAGTGTGTGGATTTGGGGATTGATAGGTAATGATCGGCCAAAGGGTTATGAACTGTATGGAAGTGCATTGTGGAAACCAGAGTTCGGTGGTCGCATTGAGTCTCCGTTAGGACCGGGAGAGGTGGGAGTCAGCTATCATCATCGCACTCTGATACCTGACAATAATCAGTTTAACCTGCCTGTATCGGCTGCTGAAATAAATGAAAACCGCTTTGGTATCAATGGTAAGTGGGATCTGGAAGTGGGCATCTGGTTTGAGTCCAGCATTTCACTTATTGATGAAAATGAAGCTGCGATTTTTGGTAAAACGGATATGCTGAATGTTGGGATGGATTATACATTACCCGTGGGTAACGGAATTGGCGTAACACTGGAGTATTTTCGTTATCATGCCGGTGATGAGCTGTTTAGAGGCGATGTGTCAGCACAGGTGTTGGGCGCAATGTTAAACTATCCGGTTTCATTGATGGATAATCTCTCGGGTATGTTGTTTTATATACCTGCGGGAAGTAACAGCATGTGGCTGAATTATCTGACCTGGAGCCGGAATTACGATAATTTATCTTTGTATGCCATTGCATTCTGGAATCCGGTCAATTACAATTTTCCGGCGTTGCAGGCACAGAATCGCAATTTGTTTGCAGGGAAAGGAGTGCAATTGATGATCAGCTATAATTTTTGAGAGTTGAGAGTTGAAAATTGGAAGTGTTAAGTGATAAGTGTTAAGTGATGAGTGAGAGAAAATCATCAATAGCCTCAGGTTTTAACAGGAGGATTCAGATAGATTAATTTATTGTTTTGTGTTACAAAAGAATTGAATATCAATAGTCTCCGGTTTTAATCGGAGGGATTCAAAAAATATATTTATATATGAAAACGATTGTAGAAGTAAAGAATCTAAAAAAAGATTTTCCGGTTGGTGCCGGATTTTTCACCGCCCTGAGCGACATTAATTTACAGTTTTCGGAAGGAGAGTTTGCTGGTTTGGTAGGACCGAGCGGCTCGGGTAAAACGACATTACTTAATATCATCGGTTCGCTTGATATTCCCTCAAAAGGAGAAGTCGTTGTTTTAGAGCAGTCTGTAGGCAAACTTACGCCAAAGCAAGCTGCTAACCTGCGCAAGCATCAGCTTGGTTTTATTTTTCAAAGTTATAATTTGCTCCCCGTTTATACTGTTTTCGAAAATGTGGAATTTCCACTACTGTTGTTGAATATGTCGACTGAAGAGCGCAAGGAAAGAGTGATGGAAACATTGAAGTGGGTTGGGTTAGCTGACAAAGTGAAATCGCGTCCGGCACAATTGTCGGGTGGTGAATGTCAGCGTGTTGCCATTGCCCGTGCCATGGTAAAACGTCCGGTGCTGGTGTTGGCCGATGAGCCGACAGCCAATCTTGACTCAAAAAATTCTCATAATATTTTGCAGACGATGCTAAAGTTGAATGAAGAATTTAAAACCAGCTTTATTTTCGCTACCCACGACGATAAAGTGATTGCTTACCTCAAACGCATCATCCGTTTGGAAGACGGTAAGGTTGTATCAGATGAGCAAGTAAAACCGACCAATAAATGAGTACCATCATGAAACTTTTTAAAACAGCATTACAAAGTCTCATCGGTAATGGGCTGAAAACATGGTTAAATGTTTTTGTCCTTTCCATATCGTTTGTGATGATTATCCTCATGCAGGGATTGTTGCAGGGATGGAGCAAACAGGCCGTTGAAGATGCGAAGAAATGGGAGATTGCCGATGGTCAGTACTGGCAGGAAAAATATGATCCTTATGATTTCTTCACCATTGATTCGAGTACAATGGTAATTCCTCTGTCTTTTCAGCAGGACATAAAAAATAAAAAAATTGAACCGGTACTGATATCTCAGGGAACCATTTATCCTGATGGTCGCATGCAGGGGGTTTTGTTAAAAGGTATTCGCCCTGATCAGCAAATACTGGAATTGCCTACTCATTTTTTAACTGCCAAAACTGAAGAGATACCGGTGATGATTGGCGCTTATATGGCCAAACAAACCAAACTCAGGATGAATGATGTGCTGACACTTCGATGGCGCGATAAGAATGGAACTTTCGAAGCCGCTGATATCCGTGTTGTGGGGATTTTTAAATCGACGGTACCATCTGTTGATGCGGGCGTTGTATGGTTACCGCTGGACAGGCTGGAGTCAATGACTTTGAATGAAGGCTGCGCAAATATTTTGATTAAATCGCCGGAAGCACAAGTGGTAAAAGCAGACAACTGGAATTTTAAAAGTGTGGACAAACTCACCGAATCGACGTTGTTGATGGTTAAAACAAAATCTGTTGGAACCAGTGTGTTTTACCTGGTTTTTTTGCTTTTAGCGATGTTGGCTATTTTCGATACACAAACTTTGTCGATTTTCCGTCGTCAAAAAGAAATCGGTACGATGGTCGCCATGGGTATGACACAAAAGCAAGTGGTGTGGCATTTTACACTCGAAGGTTCGCTAAATGCTTTACTTGCATTGGTAGTAGGTTCCATTTGGGGTGCTCCGCTATTCTGGTACATGTCGGTCAAAGGATATTCATTTCCGGTGGATGCTGCTGATTTTGGTATACCGATGGCTGATACCATGTATACGATGATTACTCCGAAGTTAGTCATTGGCACTATTCTGTTTATATTTATTGTTACAGCTATTGTCAGCTATCTTCCGGCCCGGAAAATTGCTAAAATGAATCCTACGGATGCTATTCGTGGAAAAGTAATGTAATGAACCGTTAAAATATTAATCAACATGATAAAGTTTTTATTCAAAGGATTGATTAGAGATAAGAGTCGCAGTATGCTACCCATTATCATTGTGGCCATTGGGGTCATGATAACCGTCTTTCTTCAGGCATATTTAAATGGTGTGTTTTCCGACAGCATTGAATCGGGGGCGAAATTCACCTCCGGGCATGTAAAAGTAGTTACATCGGCTTATAAAGCAAATTTGTCGCAGATGCCGAATGACTATGCTATGACAGATATTGACAAGGTACTTAAAGAATTAAAAGCAGATTATCCCGATATGGAGTGGACCGACAGAATCATGTTTGGCGGCTTGCTTGATGCTCCCGATAGTTTGGGAATGACCAGGGCACAAGGCAATGTGGGAGGTGCCGGTATTCATCTTATTGGTAATGAAGAAGAAATTATCAGGATGGATTTAAAGTCAAAGCTGATTCAGGGAAGATTCCCTGAAAAAAGTGGTGAAATCTTATTGACCAATGATCTGTTCAAAAAAATGCACCTGAAACTCGGAGATCCGGTTACACTGATTTCAAGTACGATGTATGGCGATATGGCAATGTATAATTTTACAGTTTGCGGGACTCTGCACTTTGGAGTAACAGCTCTTGATAAAGGGATGATTTATGCCGATATTGAAGATGTACGTTTGGCACTAAATATGGAAAATGCTGCCGGTGAAATTCTCGGATTTTTCAGGGATGAGCCTTATGATAATGATCTTGCAAATTTTATTGCTACAGAATTCAATACTAAACATTCTGTAGCTTCGGATTCGTTTTCCTTTGCTATGATGCCTATGAGTGAAATGAACGGGATGGATTTTATGATTGCTTATGCTGAAAATGCACAGTTTATAGTGATACTCATCTTTGTGTTTGCTATGTCGATTGTCCTTTGGAATGCAGGTTTGTTGGGCGGTTTACGGCGATATGGTGAATTTGGTTTACGATTGGCAATAGGGGAAAATAAACACGAAACTTACCGCTCGTTGATAGGGGAGGCAGTGTTGGTAGGACTGTTGGGATCAGTCATAGGAATTATTTTCGGTCTCTTCTTTGCTTTGCTGATGCAGGAATATGGTATTGATGCAGGAGATATGATCAAAGATTCGACGATTATCATGCCGACTGTTTTCCGAGCACAAATCAATACCACAACATATTTTATCGGATTTATTCCCGGGGTGTTGTCTACTGTTATCGGGGCGATGCTTGCGGGGATAGGGATATATAAAAGACAGACAGCGAATTTGTTTAAAGAGTTACAAGCGTAAGATTAAATTTTTAAGAAATTATTACATAAAAAGTTATGAAAACTACATTAATAACAATTTTTTTAGCAGTAAGCAGCCTGATCATCGGGCAACAATATCCTTCAGGGAAAATGGTGTTAGATAAGATTGATGATAATATGTCGGCTAAATCGCGTATTACCACTGCTAAAATGGAAATTAATACTGCCAGAGGCCTTCGCACCATGGAATCTAAATCATGGACGGAAGGAAATCAAAAGGCGTTTACAGAATATCTGGCTCCAGCCAGGGAAAAAGGAACAAAGATGTTGAAATTAGATAATCAACTCTGGATTTTTTCACCAGCTACCGACAGGGTGATTCAGATTTCAGGTCATATGTTGCGTCAATCGGTGATGGGCAGTGATATGTCGTACGAGGATATGATGAACGATACCCCTTTGCTTGAACAATACAGTGCTAATGTTACCGGTGAAGAGACTATTGATGGTCGTAAATGCTGGATTGTGACACTCACAGCCCTAAAACCGGAAGTAAATTACCAGATGCAACAAATGTGGGTGGATCAGGAAAGGTATGTGCCTTTAAAGGTTGATATGTTCGCAAAAAGTAAAAAACTCCTGAAAAGAATTATATTCAGTGATGTGCAAAAGGTACAGGGACGTTGGTTTCCAATGACGATGCTTTACAAAGACATGCTGAAAGATGGGAAAGGGACAAAAATGACTTTCCTCAATATTCAATTAGATGCAAAGATTCCGGCAAATATATTCAATAAATCGTCGCTCAAATAACCCCTACACGGTCTACACATCTACACTCCTAAACAGTTTACACATCAAATCATACAAACGCCAGAATCAAAATCTGCGCGAGTATTACCCTTAAAAACATTGTGAGCGGATAAACCGTAGAATAAGCCACTGCCGGAGCATCGTTTCCGGCGGTGGCGTTGGCATAAGCCAGTGCCGGTGGATCAGTAGAACTTCCTGCCAATAATCCCATTAAGGTGAAGTAGTTCATTTTTAGCGCTTTTCTCCCTATGATTCCGGCAATTAACAATGGCACCATGGTAATAACTACGCCACAAGCTACCCATAACAGACCATCTCCATTAACTACCGTATCGACGAACTTTCCGCCGGAACCGATTCCGACACTTGCAAGGAAGAGTGTGATACCAATTTCTCTCAATAAAAGGTTAGCGCTTTGTGTTGTATAAGTAATCAATCTTAATTTAGATCCAAAACGGCCTAATAAAATTGCAACCACCAGGGGACCACCTGCAAGACCCAGTTTCACAGGCATGGGCATACCGGGAATAAAGAAAGGAATACTTCCAAAGATGATTCCAAGGAAGATGCCGACAAATAAGGTGATTAAATGAGGTTCATTCAGACGGTTCAGCGTATTTCCCAAAACCGATTCGATGCGTTTGATTGATTCGGGAGATCCGACCACCACAACACGGTCGCCTACCTGCAAAACAAGATTTTCTGTGGCAAGTAAATCGATGCCTGAACGAATAATTCTTGTACAATTGACGTTCAAAGCCCTTAATTTGAGTGACCCTAATGTTTTTCCATTGATGATGCCCTTGGTTATAACAATTCTTCGGGAAATCATTTTTTCTTCTGATTCTTTCCAGTCAAATTCAATTTCTTCTCCAATCAGATCGGCCAGCGCTTCAGTGTCAGCCTCTGCGGTGACTATCCGCAATATATCATTGTTATGTAGTACAGTGATACCTTTTGGAATAGAATAATTTCCTTCGCTGTACAGCCTTGAAATAATAAACTGACGACCGATCAATTTCCGGATTTGAATAATGCTTTTACCGTGAATGGCTTTCGATTGCACCTGAATGGTCATTATTTTTGTACCTTCTGTGTCGTGCGCATTTTCCTTCATTTTCTCATGTTCTTTTTCCAGATTGATTTTAAAGAACATACGAATAAGAATAAGAGAAAAGATGATGCCAGTTACCCCTAATGGATAAGCGACTGCATATCCGAGTGCAATCTGTGGAATTTCACTGATTTGACCGGCATCATGGAGTTGACGCAAAGCTTCCTGTGCAGCACCAAGTCCCGGAGTGTTGGTTACAGCTCCCGAAAGTATGCCGACGAGCATTGACATTGGCACACGACCCGCCAGTATGTAATATAATGCAATGGTAACCCCAACGCCGAGAAGTACAACGCTGGTTGCAAGTAAGTTTTGTTGCATACCCCCTTTCTTGAAGGAAGAGAAGAATCCTGGTCCGACCTGAAGTCCGATGGAGTAGATAAATAGGATAAGTCCGAATTCGCGAAGAAAATGCATCAATTCAGCATTAGCAGTAAAGCCGAGGTGGCCTGCCAGTATTCCTACAAACAACACGAAAGTAACACCCAATGAAATGCCGAAAAATTTTACTTTTCCGATCATTACACCTGTTGCGATTACGAAAGCATATAATAAAATTGTATGCGCAATACTATCTTCCGTAAATAACGAAACTAACCAATCTAATTCTGCCATTGTAAACAATTATTAGTTAAATAATTAACTCTGAAGAAATACCTTTTTAAAACTGCTGCAAAGGTAAGGTTAATTATTCAATTTTTCAAAGAACTGTTTAATTTTCCGACAGATGTTTGATTTTTTATAATTTATATGGTTATTAGGTAATATATCCGACTTTATTTCGTGGTTTTTCAAGCAGTTTTTTGTCGTTATGTAATTCAGCTAAGGATTGATTGATGAGTTCAATCTGCATACGGGTATCTTCGTTGATGTTGTTGTAGTCGGCGAATACTTCTTCTATATAGGCTTTTAGCTCTTTCATTTCGGCTTTTAGTTCGGAAAGTTTATTTGTAGGGTCTCTTTGAACCATTTGACGGATTGCAATAAATGCACGAACAAGTTGAATATTGACTTGTATAGCAATTGTACTTCTCAATACGCTCGACAACATAGTAACACCATGTTCGGTAAATGCATAAGGTAAAGCTGAATTTGGTCGTTTTGATTTCGATGTCATCACAATTTGTGATGACATCAATTGCCATTCAAATTCGGTTAGTTGAAACATAAAATCTTCTGGGAACCGTACAATGTTTCGTTTAACTGACTGGTTAAGTACCCGTGTTTCTACTTCGTACATTTCAGCTAAATCAAAATCTAGCATCACCTTTTGGCCTCTTATCCCGTAAATTTTTTGTTGAATAACAGATGGTTGGATTTGTAAATTTTCAGTCATAAATAAATAATAGTATTGTTGGTTTAGGAATAAAAACGAATGCATTTGAAAGAAATAATGTAATCAATAGGTAAACAAAATGAGTTACAAATTTAGAATTATTTCTTAACGTACTATTCATCTGTATGACAAATATTTTTCTTTACGCTAAAAATAAACTATTTTTGTGGTCGACTATAATATATTGTCGTATAAAGCATATTTCATTAATATTTTGCCGATGTCACAAACTCCAAATCATCCCAAAAAGGTGCTGTTTATCGACCGCGATGGCACCATCATCATAGAGCCATCTGTTACTTATCAGGTTGATAATCTGAATCAGCTGGAATTTTTACCCGGCGTTCTCCGGAATTTGTATTTCATGCGCACCAAACTCGATTTTGAATGGGCAATGGTGACCAATCAGGATGGATTGGGAACTCCCGGCTATCCGCAGGAAAATTTTGATCTTGTACAGGGGAAAATGATGCAGATGCTCAATAATGAAGGAATTGATTTTGATAAGATATTCATCGATAAATCTTTTCCCGAAGAAAATTTGCCTACCCGTAAGCCTGCGACAGGTTTGCTGACAGAATATTTCACGGAAGCCTATGATTTGAAAAATTCTTTTGTAGTAGGTGACAGGTACACGGATGTTGAACTGGCTAAAAATCTTGGTTGTAAGGCTATCTTTATCAGTGATGATGAAAATATACTGAATGCAAAGGGGCTGACAGAATATTGTGCTTTGCAAACCACTTCATGGGATAAAATCACAGAGTTTTTATTTGCGGGAGAACGCATTGCCACGGTTAAGCGAACTACCAAAGAAACTGATATTTTTGTTGAAATTAATCTGGATGGTAGCGGAAAAGCAAGTATTGATACCGGATTGAAATTCTTTGATCATATGCTGGAGCAAATCGGTCGGCATGCCGGTTGCGATTTAACCATCCGGGTTAAAGGAGATTTGGAAGTTGATGAACATCACACAATTGAAGATACAGCATTGGCGTTGGGTGAAGCGCTGGCAAAAGCTATCGGCAACAAAAGGGGTATTGAAAGATACGGTTTTTGTTTGCCTATGGATGATAGTCTGTGCTCGGTAGCCCTTGATTTTGGCGGTCGTCCGTGGTTAGTATACGATGCAAACTTCAAAAGAGAATATGTGGGCGATTTACCTACCGAAATGATATTGCACTTCTTTAAATCCCTGAGCGATGCCGCTAAGATGAACCTGAATATCAAAGCCGAAGGAGATAACGAACACCATAAAATTGAAGGCATCTTCAAGGCGCTGGCCAAATCGATTAAGATGGCAGTTAAAAGAGATATTTATCAGTATGAATTGCCTTCGACAAAGGGAGTACTTTAATTTAAAAGATTTTTTAACCATATAAGTCATATAAGTAACATATAAGCTTTTTTGCTGCAATAAATTTTTATCATTATACAAATTCAAGTAGCAAGTTACATTAAATCATTCAATATAACCACATATATGTTATTTATATGACTTATATGGTTAAAAATATTTCAAACAAAAGATGAAGAAAATCTTTTTAATACTAACAATATTACCACAAATTGCCTTTTCCCAACCGCGATTGGTGGTGGGCATCATGGTTGACGGATTACAGCAACGACATCTGGACCAGCTTTGGACACGTTTTGATGCCAATGGATTTAAAAAACTGGCAGGACAGGGAGCGAAATTTGAGCGACTTGCCTGTAATATCGTATCGGCGAGCAATGCGACTGACATCACCACCTTACTTACAGGCACAGTACCTTATTATCATGGTATTGTATCGACGAATGTTTACGACAGATCAACAGATAAAATGTCCTCCGTTTTCAGTGATAAATCGCATTCGGGGATAGAAACGAATCTGAAGTTATCAGCAAAAAATATGAGGGCAAATACCCTCATTGATGAATTAGTACTTGCAAATCAGGGGAACTCAAAATCATATGCCATTGGTATCAATCCCGAAGATGTGATTGCTATGGGGGGGCATGCCTCTAATGGAGTTGTGTGGATGGATGATATATTTATGAAGTGGTGTTCAACAGACTACTATAAGGGAGGTATGCCATGGCAGGCACTTGATATGAATTCGACCGGTGGTTTTCAACGCATAGCTGACCGAATCTGGCAACCTTTATATGCTTCGAATTCATACATAGCAGCTCTAAACGAAAAAAATGCCACAAGCTTTGAATACAAAGCTACACAAAAAAAATCGGCAAAAAGTGCCGTTAGTATTTTAAAAAATACTCCGTCGGCGAATGCACTGGTGGCTGAACTGGGATTACGAATATTCAGAGAGGAAAAACTCGGTCTCGATCAGTTTGCCGATGCACTGATGCTTCAGTTTACCGTACGCACTCCTTATGAAAAGAAGTTGTCGGTACAGTCGCTTGAAAAGGAAGATATGTACCTCAGACTGGATAACGAATTACAGTTTTTAATACAGAAGATTGAAAGTAATATTGGAAAGGAAAATGTACTGTTTGTGTTGTATGGAAATCAGACAAGCACTTATTCTCCTGAAGAATTGCTCGAAAATAACATCTATGCAGGATATTTCAATGCCAACCGTTCTATGGCCTTATTAAGTTCTTATCTCATGGCGATTTACGGTCCGGAGAAGTGGATTGAAGGATATTACGGGAAACATATTTATCTTAACAAACCGCTTATTGAAGAGAAAAATATAGATTTTAAAGAGTTGCAGGAAGTAGCTAAAGAATTCTTACTGGAGTTTGAAGGCGTACAATCAGCATATAGTTTCAGTCAGTTGATGAATATTTCAGCTGGTGTAGATACTGAAATGGCTAAGATCAGAAATTCAAGTCATAAAAATACAGCCGGGGACATTATACTTACCCTGATGCCCGGATGGCTGGAGGTAGATGACAATGCCATTTCTATTGGTGAAACGGACGCATTGGTTTCCTACCTGCCACTATATTTCTACGGATGGAAAATTGCTCAACAGAGCATTACAGCAAAACATCAAATTACCGATGTTGCCCCAACCCTTTCAGATATCATACGTATTGCGTATCCTAATGCGGCGATTGGCACTTCAATAAGGCTTGATGTTAGAGATGAATAGTTGAGAGTTGAGAGTTGAAAGTTGAAAGTTGAAAGTTGAGAGTGATTTCACATCATACACATTTACATAATTACATAATTACACAATTACACGACTACACATCTACACAACATATGAATTACAATTTCGATGAAATAATCGACCGCCGGAACACCAATGCAGTAAAACTGGAAAGATGCAAAGCCCTTTTCGGAACAGAGGACGTTTTACCTCTCTGGGTAGCAGACATGGATTTTCGAACCCCTGATTTTGTACTGGAAGCCATACAGCAGCGTCTTGAACATCCTATTCTTGGATACACAATGCCTCCGCGCAATTTTTTCGATTTATTTACCGCATGGATAAAAGACCATCACCAGTGGGAGTTGAGTAAAAATCAGGTGGGTTTTGTTCCGGGAATTGTTCCTGCACTGGCATTTGCCGTACAGTGTTTCACTAATTCAGGTGATGAAGTCATTGTTCAACCGCCTGTGTATTATCCATTTTTCAATGTCATTCAGAATAACGGTCGAAAGCTGGTATATAATCAACTGAAAGAGAGCAAAGGTAAGTTTGAAATGGATTTTGAAGATCTGGAGCGAAAAATAACACCCGCAACCAAAATGCTGATTTTGTGTAATCCACACAATCCCGGTGGACGGGTATGGTCATTGGAAACATTGAAAAAACTGGATAAATTGTGTGCAAAACATAAAATATTGGTTGTTTCGGATGAAATACACGCTGACATGATTTTGCCGGGAAGTAAACATATTCCTTTTGCCACAGTATCAGAGACTGCGGCGTTCAATTCTGTTACTTTTATGGCACCGAGCAAGGTATTTAATATGCCCGGTATCATTTCTTCCTTCTATATCATTCCAAATCAGGAACATAAAAATAAATTTGCTGCCTATCTCGAAGCATTGGAAGTAAATGCCGGAAATATATTTGCCTATCAGGCGACGGTAGCCTGTTATGAAAAAGGAGAGGACTGGCGTGTTGCTATGCTGGATTATGTGCAGGGCAATATTGAATATGTTGCAAATTTTCTCAAGGAACATCTTCCGCAGATAAAACCAATGATTCCTGAAGCTTCCTTTCTGATGTGGCTGGATTGTGAGCAATTAGGCATGAATTCAGATGAGCTGCATCAGTTTTTTATTCATAAAGCCGGTTTGGGACTGAATAAAGGAACAATTTTCGGTCCCGGTGGCGAATATCATCTGCGCCTGAATGTCGCCTGTCCGCGAAAGGTATTGGAACAAGCCATGACCCAACTCAAAAATGCCTTATCAGACTGATGGAAGTAAAAATTGAAACATCCTGGAAAACAGCATTGCAACCCGAGTTCGACAAAGCTTATTTTGTGTCGTTGGTTGATTTTGTCCGCAGGGAGTACGCATCGAAAAAGATATTTCCCCCCGCACCATTGATTTTCAATGCTTTCGACCAGTGTCCGCTGGATGAAGTGAAGGTGGTGATACTTGGACAAGATCCGTATCATGGGGTGGGGCAGGCGCATGGCTTGTGTTTTTCGGTGAATGATGGCGTGGACTTCCCACCTTCACTAATCAATATTTTTAAGGAAATAAACCGGGATTTAGCAGTTCCGGTACCACTAACCGGTAATTTGATTCGTTGGGCACAACAAGGTGTTTTGTTACTCAACGCTACACTCACAGTAGAAGCTCACAAGGCAGGATCGCATCAGGGCAAAGGCTGGGAAACATTTACTGATGCCGTCATAAAACTGCTTTCAGAAAAGAAAGAAAACCTGGTTTTCATGCTCTGGGGATCCTATGCACAACAAAAAGGAGCTTATATCGATGCATCACGACACCTTGTGTTGAAGTCGGTACATCCTTCTCCTTTATCAGCATACCGTGGTTTCATAGGTTGCGGGCATTTCTCGGCAGCCAATGAATATTTGCTGTCGAAAGGGAAAAAGGAAATTGTGTGGTAATGCAAGAGAAAATTGTCTTGTGATGAAGGATGATTCTTCAATGTTACAGTAATTTTTAAGTCTTTGTTTTTTATGCCCATATGGCATATCTGTGTTTTGCTGCGGTTTTATGCCCGTCAAAACATACCTTTTTGTATATTTGGTTTTATGCCAGACAAGGCCCATACCTCTGGACAACTGTGGTTTTATGCCCGACAAAGCCCATACTTCTGAACATCTGTTGTTTTATGCCCGACAAGGCGCATACCCTCTCGACAACTGTGGTTTTATGCCCGACAAGGCCCATACATCTCGACAACTGTGGTTTTATGCCCGTAGGGCATACATCTCGGTTGCCGTGGGTTTCAACCCACGGAGAGAAATGCATCTCCTTCCCCAGCACCGCGTAGCGGTGCCATATTGAAACTGCATTTAATCAAAAAAATCAAACAAATATCTCTCATCAAAATCAATATCCGCCTTTCTCAAAATATCTAAATACTCTTCTCTGAAATTTTTTTTCT
>JAYFPP010000098.1:0-9671 GCA_034927635.1 Paludibacter sp. | reverse complement strand
GCTTCATCGTTTTGGGCAAACCACAGCAAGCCTAAAGTATAATCGCGTAACCGCGCTGCGTAACGGTCGCGCCACTCCCATCCCGATGTTGGCCACGGCCAGTTTTCCTCCGGCAAATCGGTAGATATGAGTGCTAAATGTTGGTTATTGGCATCTGTTTTGGCATTGGGTAATCGTGTCATGCTCGTCAGCTTAGCCATTCCCCACACATCACCGGGGACAGAAGTAGACTTTCCGGCAATAATCCGCCGCCTGTTTTCGGCGATTAGAGATGTATCCACACTCCGAAAGCGAATATCTGTAGTGCGACCATCCAACACATCGTCGATAAGTGACACAAACTCAGCTCTGTTATAATTGTCCGGCTTAGGAATATCCCTGCGATTGCCCGGATCATTAGTCAGACACAGTCTGTAGTTATAGGCCTGAACGGCATTATCTCCCTGAGAGGTTGTACCCTCAGCATCAGGTCCGTGTTTCCACCAGCGGTATATTTTTCCGGCACATGGTTCACCATATTCATCAGCACCTTCACGACCTAATTTATAAGGGACACCCGCCGCAGCACCCAGATCGCCTTCGTAAGTAGCATCAACAAATATTTTCCCCAGGTAATGTTCTTCCTTCCCGGTTGCCCGGTTGAGTACCCGTATTGAGGTGATTTTCTCTCCATTTTTGATGACATACTCCGGCTGTGCATCGAACTGCCTGAGTAACAAAACTTTTATTTCTCCGGGACCTGCCCTGCGAATCATTGTGTCAAAAGTTACGGCTGCCAATGATGGTTCAAAGTGATAACCATCACTGCAATCGCGCAACTGTGGCGATGTATCGCCGTACCTCTGCACGTAATACTCCCTGTTCAGGGCAACAAATTGTCCAAACAATCCGGTGGTAGCCCCACGGGTAGCAATATCGGTCGCCCCCAGACCATTCACAGGAAGTCCGCCGATATGTTCAGAACGTTCAAGAATTACACTGTTCATCCCTTCGCGGGCTGCCGCGATAGCAGTCGTAATCCCGGCAGGAGTGCCTCCCACGATAACGACATCATAATCCCGGGCGGAAACAATTCCAACCAAAAATGAGATAAACAATAATATGGATATTCTTAACTTCATAATAAAAACTCAGGCCACAAATATAAACTATCCTTATTTAAAGGCTGTTCTCATTGTCGCCAATTGTATTCTCATAGTTGCCAATTTTAGTTATGATTTTTTTAGGTTAAAATATTCGAGTCCAGAATCTGACAAATTGCCACCCGTGTAAATGTATGTTCGCCCGAATTCGTTACAGACAAAAGTAGCCTTCAGCCAGGGCAACATAACTTTACTAACAGTCTTCGGTTTAAGGTTAATGGCAAAAAAAGAAGATATTTAACATTAGAATCACTTGTATATTCAGAATAATAGTTTTAATTTGCAATAAGATAAGTTTTATTACACTAACATATTATCCTTATTATTACGATGAAACAGTTATTCTGTACCCTTTCAGTACTTCTTTTTATAGCCCTGATTTCATTCAATTTAAAAGCTGTGCCGGCATATCCGTTTCCTGTATTGATTACACAGCCCGACGGCAGCACATTAACAGTTCAGCGTCACGGAGATGAAAACCGAAAAATCACCACAACGACTGACGGTTATGTTATTATTAAAAATCAACGGGGAATCTATACCTACGCATTACCTGATGGTTACAACCGTTATATTCCCGGAGAGAAACTCGCCCGTGATCCCGAAAAAAGAAATCCTTCTGATCTGATTTATTTATCTAAAGTCAAAAAGATAAACGAAGTAGAAACTCAGGCCATTCCTGCACCGTCAAAAATTAACCGTGCCCCGTCATCGACAACTGTCTCAACCGGTTTTCCACGAACCGGCAGCCCAAAATCCCTGGTAATTATGGTGAATTTTTCGGATCGTAGTTTTGTTATTCCAAATGCTAAAGACGCATTTACCCGCTTATTAAATCAGGAAGATTACAGTGACAACGGAGGAACCGGTTCGGCAAAGGATTATTTTGAAGCAGCTAGCAATGGACAATTCAGTCCCCAGTTTGATGTGGTAGGCCCTTATACACTGCCCAATACAATGGCCTATTATGGAGCAAATGATCCCGAAACTGATGAGGATGTAAAACCTGCCTATATGATTGTAGATGCCTGTAAAGCCGCCAATACTGCAGGACTTGACTTTGCACAGTATGATGTCGATAACGACGGATATATCGATAATGTATTTGTGTATTATGCCGGTTATAACGAAGCAGAATGGGGACCTGAGAACTCAGTTTGGCCACACCGCTGGATCGTTTATCGTAATTACAATTATGAAGGTACTCCTCAGTCGGTTGTTTTCGACGGAAAAACTGTTTATGATTATGCCTGTACCTCTGAATTAAAGGGAAATTCAGGTTCTGATATGTGTGGTATCGGTACTTTTACCCACGAATTCGGTCATGTAATAGGAATGCCTGATTATTATCATACAACCGCCGATAAAAACACATTGAATAACTGGAGCATCATGGATGGCGGGGCCTATCTGAATGCGGGAAGAACACCCCCTACCTATTCTGCCTATGACCGGTTTTTTCTGGGATGGATGAGACCTGAGGAAATCAACACTGCCGCTGATAAAGCCCTTTATCCTTTGTCTCAATCTGAAACTACTTTAAGTTCAACAGCTAAACAGGCGTATTTACTTTCACCAAGCGCTCATAATCTTATAGGCGACAACCCCTTACCAAAAGAGTTCTATATCATGGAATACAGAAAAAAAACAGGATGGGATACTTATTTGCCTGCTGAAGGATTATTGTTTTGGCACGTTGATTATTATCAAACAGCCTGGGACAATAATGAAGTAAATAATTATACCGATAGTCTTCAAACTGCAGCGAGTCATATGCGGGTATATTTGCAGCCTCTGAGTGGTTACATTACAACTCCGGGAACAGCCTTTACCAGTGGCTCATTTGATCCGCTCACCTGGGCGGGAAGCCGCATTGACCGTGCAATAACGGCTATCACTAAAACAAGCGATAGCATCAGTTTTAAAATCATGGGCGGTACTCCTGTTATTCCGGTAGATCCTCCAAAAATTCTGGCGGGGGTTATTAATGAAACATTACAGTATCCGGTTATTGCAAGTGGAACATCCACAGTCAAATACTTGAATATCAAAACAACTGAATTAAGCGGAGATTTAACGGTCATTATCAGCGGAACTAATGCCTCTTTATTTTCAGCTTCGGTGCAAAATATCTCAATGGCCACTGCCAATTCAGAGTCAGGAGCCAACATAAGCATCACTTACCAGCCTGTTACAGGTGGTAATCATACTGCCATACTGACCATCTCAGGAGGAGGATTAATTCCTGACAAAGTTATTGAACTAAAAGGAAGTGCTACTGAATAAACGATCAGAGTTTTTGTCCGAATGCCAAATCTCCAGCATCCCCTAAGCCGGGAATGATATAGGAATGTGCATCAAGCTCAGGGTCAATTGCCGCTGTCCAAACAATGATTTCGGTGTCCTGAAAATGTTTCTTCAGATAATCAATAGCATACTGACTTGAGATTACAGAAGCGACATGTACCTGTGCAGGACTTCCCTTTGTTTTTAAAGCTCCGTAAGCCAGTTCCATCGAACTTCCCGTGGCAAGCATAGGATCGGTTATGATAAGGGTTTTACCGTTTAAATCAGGTGACGCTATGTATTCAATGAAGATCTCGAACTTCAGGGCATCTTTATATTTGCGGTAGGCAGAAACAAAGGCATTTTCAGCCCTGTCGAAGTAATTCAGGAAGCCCTGGTGAAAAGGAAGCCCTGCGCGCAGGATCGTTGATATTACGATATTGTCGGACATAACATTTATCGGAGCTGTACCTAAAGGAGTAGTAACATTTTCAACTACATAGTTCATCGTTTTACTGATTTCATAGGCCATAATTTCACCGATTCTTTCCAGGTTGCGGCGAAAACGCATAGGATCTTTCTGAATCTCTACCGATCTGATTTCCTTGATGTAATGATTTAATACTGAATTGTTGTCTGATAGATTGATAACTTCCATATAATTATTTAATCTGTGATGCTTTTAATCCTTTGATAACTGCGTTCGTAAATCCATTGGCTTCCATTTCGTTGAGCCCTTTTATTGTAATTCCACCAGGAGTGGTAACTTTATCTATTTCTACTTCAGGGTGTGTATTTTTCGATTCAATCAGGTCGATGGCTCCCCGCAGCGTTTGTAATACAACTTCTTTGGCTGTTTGTGCCGGAATTCCCATTTCAACACCACCCTCCATTGCAGCACGAATATACCGGAAAGCATAAGCAATGCCACATGAAGATAAGGACATGAATGCATTCAGTTGTGATTCGGGCACGATAAATACTTTTCCCAATTCCTCAAAGATATTTTTAATCAACTGTTCCCCGACCGGCTCAGCATTGTATGATGATATTGTGGAAACACTTTGCAGCACATCAATAGCAGTATTCGGAATGACACGGAACATAATGGCATCGTCGTCGAAGTAATTTGCCAATGCATTAAAATCTACTCCAGCGGCAACCGAAACGATTATTTGCTGCCTATAATTGATTTTTTTTCTGATTTCATCTGCAATTTTCTCTACCAGCCACGGTTTTACCGCGATAATGATAATGTCGGCTCCATCAATAATTTCCACGTTGGAAGTACTGACGGTTATTTCCGGATACGACGCTTTTAATGCCTGAAGATGTTGCTCCCCGATATCGCTTACCCTGATATTTGATTTCTGTATCAATGTGCCTGACATAAGTCCACGGGCAATAGCTCCCCCCATGTTGCCGGCGCCAATGATGGCTATTTTTAACTCTGATGTATCCATTACAAAATTTTTAACCCACAAAGATAAATAAAAGTTTCTTAAATGCTAAAAAATAAACCGAATGCCGGTAATTATCCCCCAGGATCTGGCTCCGGCTTTATTCAAATCGGACAGTCGCCATACTGATTGCAAAGAGAAAATCCGGAATATGTTTGTAAATCCTATCCCCGCCTCCATGTAAGGAACATTTAATGTTCCCGTATAGGAAGGAAAATCCATCAGTTCTTCATGTTTAGGGTTGAGTCCCCCATACAAACATTTGAAAGTAACCAGTTCGCGAAGATTGAGTCGTCGTATTCCGGGAAGCTGATTAAAAAGGATGCCATTAAATATCCACTCATGATGCATAACAATATATTTATCATAAGCATATTCCATATAATTCATTAAATT
This sequence comes from Paludibacter sp., assembly GCA_034927635.1. Classification (GTDB taxonomy): domain Bacteria; phylum Bacteroidota; class Bacteroidia; order Bacteroidales; family Paludibacteraceae; genus Paludibacter. The sequence continues at coordinate 4,387 of JAYFPP010000098.1, read as the reverse complement.
AAAGTAGTAGCGTTTAAATAAGAGCGTTTCGCTTCCCATCGGTATCGACAACAGATTATAGGGTACAGCACCGATTATCCATCCGGCATCAACACTATAGTTCCATTGTCCGTAATCAAACAGGAGTTGTTGCTTCACTTTTCCAATGATTTTACCATAGAAATGTTCTTTATTTACCATTTGCGTACGGCCTCCCTCCAATGTAAGATAAAATACGGGATGGGAGTTTTGGATGTAAATGCGCTCCAGATGGTCTTCATAAGTCCTTTCATCACGGGAGAACCGGGTATTGAAACTTATAAAATCATGATTCATATTATGAATATCAACCCCACCTTTCAGGAATGGGAGGGCATTATTCCCCTGATATATATTTTTACGAAACGACAGATTACTTTCAATATTCTTGTTCCAGTCAAAGGTCAGCGAACTGAAAAACTCTCTTCGGTGATTGATTTTATCTGACGAACGAAAAGCAAAAATCGTGTTAGCAATATCTTCATCCCCGGATAGTAACGGATTCTCCCGCAACAAATAATCGTTATAATCGTAATCAATTCTCCGGAAATCATCGGTATAACCGATATTAAGAACACTTTTTCGGACAAAAGGTAATTTGTATGATCCGCTGACAGCATACTGATGTGAGCGGTTCCCTGTTCCATAACCCCAGTAGCCGCCCAATGAAAAGTTCTTCGATAAGGTTTCATTTGTTCTGAATGGAATACTAAACCGAAATCCTTCAATATCTGTCAATCTGGCAAACTGATATACTTTACCCAAATCAATTTTACCCAATTGCATATAGCCGGTAATAACAGCATCTGCAATCCAGTGAGCCGTTTTCATCAGTGGAAGGTCATTCATTTCAGCTAATTTCAGTTCCAGTTCTTCCTTTGTAAACTCAGAACCGGCAAAATACTCACCTGCTACATAAACTGTATCTTTTTCGGACAAGGAAACAATTTTTTTTTCGATAAATATCTCCGGTGAAAGATTTGCACTGTCGGCCAGCAATTGGTAAGTCATGTTGAGTGAAACCTTATCAACAGATGGATACCATAGTTTGTTTCCCGCTTTTTTATACGTTTTACTTAGCTGGAGATTCCTGATATAATTAATATTTGCCTGAGCAGGCAGAACAACATTGATAGCTGTTAATGAAAACGATGCTGAATCAATCCACAATTCTCCGTTAAATGCGAGATTTTTGCTGTTCTTTGTCCTGAAACGAAGATAGTATTGCTTTGTATCTTCTTTCCCGATACTGTCAATCAAAAAAAACCGGTAATAGGTGTTTACCGATGAGGACAAAGGGCTGACAAAATGCTTACCTAACAATGAAATACTATTATTATAGAAATTCAAATCAGGTTGAAGTTCCCCGGTCAGTTTCTCTAACAAAAATCTGGTATTGGGGGGAGATGCATTGGATTCTTCTGAAATGATTTTCCGTGGTTGTTTCCCGCTTACATGATATTTTACATTTTCGATATACAAAGGCAGAAACCGGGTAGTATCCTGCGATGACACCAACCCTTCGGAAAGTTGTTTAAACAGTTTCTTCGTCGAAGAACTTTTCCCGATTAAAACAAGGCTTTGTTCATCACACGAAATCGTCAGAGGCAAATTATAAACATCATTTTTTACTTTTTCCTCACGAACTTTACGCATGAGATCCAGTGCCGGATTGGCACCCGGCAGGACAAAAAGTTCCTGCAATATATTGATATCCTCACGCAAAGCAACTTCCACACCTGTAACTTCACCCGGTCGCACCGATATTTCCTGAGTTTTATAGCCGATGCAAGAAAACACAAGCTTCGACTCGGAACCTTTGTTCCTGATTACATAAAAACCTTCTTCATCGCTCTGTACACCTATGTTTGTCCCCTTAAAATAAACATTAACCGCTGAAACCGGAGATTTATCTGTTTTACTGCGAACATGGCCTACAACGAGTGTTTCCTGTGCATGCAGATGCTCAGAAAAAATAAAAAATAAAAATATACTTACTCCTGTTATTAATCTTCTCATTTTTTATTTAACATGGGGTGGCATTTCTGTATCGTTTTCTTCAGATAATGAATGTCAATATGGGTATATAACTCGGTCGTCGTAATGGATTCATGCCCGAGTAACAGTTGGATGGCCCTCAGGTTGGCTCCGTTTTCCAACAGATGGGTGGCAAATGAATGACGAAAAGTATGGGGACTGACATTTTTCCTTATGCCTGCAAGCGTTGCCAATTCCTTAACAATAGTAAAGATCATAGCTCTTGTCAGCTTACTTCCTCTTCTGTTTAAAAACACATAGTCTTCATTCCCCTTTTTTATCTCCAAAGCATTTCTATCGATCTTCCACAGCATAATCTGATTTATCGATGGCGGTGATAACGGCACTAAACGCTGTTTACTCCCTTTTCCTTCCACCAGCATGTATCCTTCCTCAATGTATAAATTGGAAATACATAAATTAAGCAATTCAGAAACCCGGATGCCCGAACCATATAACACCTCAATAATGGCTTTATTGCGTTGTCCTTCCGGTTTTGATAGATCAATCGCGGCAATCATCTTATTTATTTCTGTCAATGAAAGCACTTCGGGTAGTCTAAGACCGATTTTAGGACTTTCGAGTAAGTCGGTAGGATCGCTATCACGTTTATTCTTATAGATCAGAAAATGATAATAGGATTTTATACCGGATAATATCCTGGCTTGTGTTCTCGGATGAATCCCCAACGAACTTATTTCTATGATAAAATCGCTCAAATGTCTTGCTTCCGCTTTTTCAACATCAATATGAATCCCCGAAAGGAATTCCGTTAATTTATTCAAATCTCTTATGTATGCAGCGATTGAATTATCGGAAAGCCCTTTTTCAAATTTTAGATAATAGTAATATTCCTGAGAACCTGCGAACATTTTTGGTTTTATCACTGTTTGGTAATACAAATACAAAGATAGAAAAAGAAACAGACATATTTAAACTGTCTTTTTTTGTATCTTTGCGTGACAATATCATTTCAACTCATTATCAATGATTGAAATAAACTCTCCAAAAACTCAGGTTGTATGCAAAGAAAATTTTCACCTTCAAGCAAGATGAACGAACTCATCAAAGAAGATACCTCCTTGCTGCTTACCATAACCCGGTTCGGTTTTTCGTTGGGATTCGGAGATAAAACCGTCCAGGAAGTCTGCCAGTCGAACAATGTGGATGTTTATACTTTTCTGGCAGTAGTAAATTTTATTTCCGACGGCAACAACGAAGAAAATATCAATCATCACGATATTTCAATTGATTCGGTGGTCTTATATTTAAAAAACGCACACCATTTCTTCCTCGATTTCAAACTTCCTCTGATTAAAAAGAAGTTGATTGAGGCCATTGACGACACCCTGCAGGAAGAACCTTACCGAAAAATGATCATGAAATTCTTCAATGATTATGTCGCGGAAGTACAAAAACATATGAACTATGAAAATGAGGTTGTGTTTCCCTATGTACTGAATCTTGTTGAGGGAAAGAAGGATCCGAGATACAACATCGCAGTATTCGAAAAAAATCACGAAAGTATCGACTCTAAACTTACCGATTTAAAAAACATCCTGATAAAATACTTTCCTGCACAGCATCCAAACTATTTACTCAATGAGGTGTTGTTTGATCTTTCTGATTGTGAAAAGGACTTAGAAAAACACAATCGTGTAGAAGATTATTTCTTCGTTCCCATCACCGAAACCCTTGAGAAGACATTAGTTGAGCAGAAAGATGATATCACATCGACTGAGAAAGTAGATAACCTGACTGAGCGTGAAAAAGAAATTCTGGTAGAGGTTGTAAAAGGTATGACAAATAAAGAAATAGCTCAGCATTTATTTTTATCTACCCATACAGTCATATCTCATCGCCGCAACATCACCCGGAAGCTGGAAATTCACAGTACAGCCGGTCTGACTATCTATGCCATTGTAAATAAATTGATAACGCTGGATGAAATTAAATCGGTAATTGAATAAATTTTCCGGCAAAAAAAATTAATTTTGCAAAAAATAATCCTTTAATCTCCGACCACCTACTATATGCAAAAAAAACACATCAGAACCTGGATGTTTTATATACTGATGGTGGCATCGTTCATCATCCTAACTTATGTGCTTTTTAAAGATGCTGTTAAGTTTGACGTTTATCAGCAGACATCTGAAAGTGTTGAGAAATTGCCCCTGAGCAATTTTGATTCCTTCAAGACCTCTATTTTTCACAATATCGCGGAACCTACCGCTATGTTACTCCTCCAGATCATCGCTATACTACTTGTATCAAGAGTACTTGGATTTGTCTTTGTTAAGATTGGTCAGCCGACGGTCATAGCGGAAATTCT
>JAYFPP010000183.1:0-23728 GCA_034927635.1 Paludibacter sp. | reverse complement strand
AAAGGTGAACAGTCGCTGGTAATGTTCGACCTTAACGCATTGGAACAGGGTAAAGTGGGTTATGAAACTATTCTTGAACTGAAGGATAATACCCTCACACAGTTTAAATTTTCACCCGACGACCGTTACCTGATCGGTACTTCGTACTATACAGGTGTTTCGAACATATGGAGAGTCAGCCTCGATGACAAGAAATTTGAACTGATGTCGAACACCGAAACCGGGATGTTCATGCCCCTGCAGATCAGTAATGATTCACTGCTTGTGCTGAGATTTCAGCGCGATGGGATGACACCGGGTATTATTCCCGTAAAAGTGATTGAAGATGCTAATGCGATTGAATTTTTGGGAAACAAAGTGTACCAGCAATATCCTGAAGTTGAGGAATGGTCGCTTCCTGCTGCAACAGCCTTGCCTGAAACTGAAAATAAAGTTTCTGAAGGAGTTTACACCCCGCTGAAAGAGATGAAGCTGGCGAATGCTTTCCCTGATATTGGCGGATACAAAGGAACGGTGGCGTTGGGTTATCGCCTCAACTGGCGCGATCCAATGGGCATCAGCAATGTTAATCTTTTTGTTGCAGGTTCACCATGGAGTTTGTACGAAGGCAAGCAAAAGATCCATGTCATGTTCGACTGGACCTACTGGAACTGGCGTTTTATTGCCAACTTCAATCAAACACATTTTTATGATTTGTTCGGACCTACAAAAAGAAGTCGTGCTGGTTATACTTTAGGCATTGCCTATCAACGTACAGGTTCTATGAAGCTGCCTGTAAAAACTTCTTACAATTTCGGACTATATACCTACGGAGATTTAGAAGTATTGCCGCAATATCAGAACATTGCAACGCCAATCAGAAGCTTTCAGGCTGCCACAGCAGGTTACGGGATTTCAAAACTGCGCAAAACTTTAGGGGGTGTTATTGATGAAAAAGGCTATAACTGGAATATTTCAGCCACGTCCTATTTTGCACAGGGGAATCTTTATCCTTCATTTCTTTCTGGTCAGGATTTCGGTTGGTTAGTCCCCGGCATGCGTAATACCAGTTTCTGGATTCGTAGCAGCATAGGACAATCGCTGGGCAACAGAAATTCAGGGATGTCACATTTCTATTTCGGCGGATTTCGTAACAATTATATCGACTGGCAACCATCCGAACAGTATCGCGATGCTCTCGCTTTTCCCGGTGCAGCTATAGACGAAATTCAGGCTTATAACTTCGTGAAAACAATGGCTGAACTGAACCTTAAACCCTTGCGGTTGAGGGATGTGGGAACTTCGTGGCTATATCCTACTTTCATCAAATCATCAATATTCGGAACACATTTAATGACTGATTTTGATAGTAGAACGAATATCCGACAACTGTTTAATGTCGGTGCACAGGTGGATGTACAATTAGTAATGTTCTCCTACCTTAAAACAACATGGTCGGTTGGCTACGCACGAAAAATTGAAACCGGTCGGTCAGGAAACAGCCAATTGATGTTTTCTTTGAAATTATTGGGAGATTAATGGGAAATTAATAATAATAGTATTAATATTGTAACATGATTTAACCATAATGAAACCAACATGATAGAATAACTATTTTAATCATCAAAGCTTCCATTTTACCTGAAAAAATAATACATAATAGTATGAAAAACACAATCAAACATCCGGGTATTTTAACCGTTTTGCTCGTGCTTAGTCTGATAAATCCGGTTCAGACACAAAATATGAAACTTACTTTCTCACCCCACTGGATTCCTCAGGCGCAATTCGCCGGTTTTTACGTGGCATTAGACAAAGGATTCTACAAGGATGCAGGTTTGGATGTTAAGATTATCCATACATCTGCCGATGTTTCTTCACTGGATTTACTAAAAAAAGGTAAAGCTGATATTGTTTCTTCATTCCTGATGGATGGTATTAAACTGAGGGTAAGTGGTCTTCCGTTGGTAAATATTGCCCAGTTGTCGCAGCACTCTGCTCTCATGATGGTCACTAAGAAGAAAAGCGGCCTCGATACCATCGAAAAGCTTCGGGGTAAGAAACTCGGTATCTGGAGCAGTGGTTTCGATGATATACCATTCGCGTTTATGCGCGAAAAAAAAATCAATATGCAGGTGGTACGTATACATAGCACAATCAATCTTTTCCTGATGGATGGCATTGATGCCATGACGGTGATGAACTATAATGAGTATGACCAGATTATTAACAGCGGCATCAATGAAGATGAACTGAATACTTTTTTCTTTGCTGATTATGGGTACGATATTCCCGAGGATGGCTTGTATTGTCTTCAATCAACCTATAATGATAAAAAAGAGGCATTGAATAAATTTAAGCAGGCTACCCTCAAAGGATGGGAATATGCCGCAGAAAACAAGGAATATACTATCGATCTAGTGGTGGCTGAAATGAATAAGGCTCATCTTCCGAATAATAAAGCCCATCAACGATGGATGCTGGATAGAATGCTGGAATTAATTACTCCGGGAGAAAAGAAAGTAAAACGGGGTGAGTTACTCGAATCTGACTTCAAACATGCTTTTGATATCATCAAACTAAATTCGGAGAAGAAAATTGATGATTTGAAAATGGAGGAGTTTTATTTAGGAAAAATTAATTAGCGAATAGCTAATAGCTAATAGCTAATAACTAATAGCGAATAGGATTTGCATATAAAATTTTATCATTATGAAAACAAGGAGTCTTTCTTTCAAAATAATCATCAGGATATTATTTTTCACCATATTACTGGGTGTGGCCATTTTCTCCACCTACTATTATTTTACCCGTTCCGAAATAGAAAAGTCGGCGCGTGCTAATGCTGTTTTCCTGGCGGAGAATACCATCAAGAAAATTGAGGAAATCATTAAGCCTGCTGAAATGCTTCCGAATAATCTTTCATGGATGCTGGAAACAGGATCATTGCCAAAAGATTCCATCATGCCTTTTTTAGCAAAATTAGTAAAGAATAACCCGATTATCTATGCCAGTGCCATTGCATTTGAACCGGATGTTTTTGCTCCGGGTGTAAAGGCTTATGCACCTTATGCCTACAGAAAAGGCAATAAAATTGAAACGATGGACCTCTGGTCGCCTGACTATAATTATTTCATCATGGACTGGTATCAGATTCCTGCAACCCTGAAAGAATCGTACTGGGCTGAACCTTATTACGATACAGGGGGTGCTGATGCTTTACTTTCAACTTTTTCGGTGCCTTTCTATGTAAGAAAAAACGGAGAACGTGTTTTCGGGGGCATCATTACCATCGATATTTCATTGGAATGGCTCACTGAAATTGTACGCTCGGTTAAGATTTTTGATACCGGATATGCATTTGTGATTTCAAGAACGGGTGTTTATGTCACACATCCCGACTATGCCAATATCATGAATCAGACGATTTTCACGCGGGCTAAAGAGTTGGATGAACCTGAACTGAGGAAAATCGGCCGTAATATGATCAATGGGATTAGTGCCTTAACATCCATCGATTTAAAACACCTGGGGTATGTATGGATTTATCATACGCAATTACCCTCTACCAAATGGTCGCTGGGGGTGGTATATCCTCACCGTGAAATGTTTGCAGGATTATATAAGTTAAATCTGACCATTCTTCTGCTTTCGTTACTGGGTTTAGGATTATTACTGTTCTTAACCATACGCATTATCAATCATCAGATAAGTCCGCTGGCTAAATTTGCCAGATCGGCCAGGATAATTGCATCGGGAAATTTTAATTCAGAACTGCCAAAGATCGAAAAAAGCAATGAAATGAAAGAATTGCACGATTCTTTCGAATATATGCAGCGGGAACTCTCCAACTACATAGTGAACCTGAAAGAAACAACATCGGCCAAGGAAAAAATTGAAAGCGAGCTGCGTATCGCCAAGGAAATTCAGATGGGCATGATTCCGCATATCTTCCCACCATTCCCCGACCTGCCGGAAATTGACCTTTTTGCCACACTTCTTTCCGCCAAAGAAGTGGGAGGGGATTTGTACGATTTCTTTCTGGTGGACGAAAACCGTATGTGCTTTGCTATCGGTGATGTATCAGGCAAAGGTATTCCTGCTTCATTGTTCATGGCGGTAACACGTACGCTTTTGCGCTCGGTGGCCGATAAGGATAAGAGTACTGCTGAAATTGTCGGTTCAATCAATAAGACACTCTCGCTCAACAATGAATCCAACATGTTCGTAACTTTCTTTTTGGGAATATTGGACATCAAAAAAGGAGAACTCAGATATTGTAACGCCGGACATAATCCACCTGTACTTATTAAACACAAACAGGAAGTCTCGTATTTCAACATTACGAAAGCTATTCCTGTAGGCTTGTTTGAAGATTATCAGTATACAGAGGAAGTCATCAAAATTGAACCTGCGGATCAGATATTTCTGTATACCGATGGCCTGACGGAAGCTGAGGATGTCAATAACAGACTATTCGGGGATGACCGGCTTTTAGAGGTGATTCGTGAACACGCTGCTGCATCACCGCGTGAGATGATTGATGAAACAACAAAAGCTGTTGCCCGCCATGTAAACGGACATATGCAATCCGACGACTTAACAATGATGAGTATAAGCTATTATGGAAAACAATCAAAATCATAAACAACTGGTCATCAGCAACAATATTGCCGAGTTAAACAGGGTGGTTGCTTTTTTGGATGAACTGGAGGAATCATGGATGCTTCCAATGACTTTCATGACACCGCTCAATCTGGTTATGGAAGAGGCACTCACCAATGTGATTTTCTATGCCTATGAGGAAGGTGCCAACAACAAAATATTGGTTGATTTTTATCTTGCGGATAATCAGCTCGATATAAAGATAACCGATAGTGGTAAACCTTTTGACCCGACGGCAAAGGCTGATCCGGATATCAGTCTGTCGGTTGAGGACCGACCCATTGGCGGACTCGGTATCTTTCTGATCCGTAAAATTATGGACAAAGTGAGTTACGAAAGAGTGGGGCAGCAGAATGTCCTCTGTATGACTAAAATGTTAGCGAATAGCAATGCAAGTTGAGAGTTGAAAGTTGAGAGTTGAAAGTTGTAGGTTTTACAAACTTACACAAATACACAAATACACAATTACACACAAAAATAAAACAATGAATATCACAACAACCACAATCAATCAGGGAACCAGAATTGCCATAGATGGCCGGATTGACACCACCAATTACAATGAATTTGAAAATGCGGTAAATCAGTTATTCGAAGCGGGGGTAAAAGCTATCTATCTCGATTGTAGCGGACTCAGTTATATCAGTAGCTCAGGCTTGCGCGTATTCCTTACCGTACAGAAGAAAATGATGACTACTGGTGGAAAATTCCTGTTATATGCCATGCAGCCCACTATAAAGGAGATTTTCGATATATCAGGCTTCTCATCTATATTTTCCATTTATGAAAATGAAGAAAAGGCGTTATTGAGCGAATAGGTAATAGCGAATAACGAATGGGTACGCTGATAACAAATAGCTCTTCGCTATTACCTATTCGTTATTCGCTCTTCGCTATTACCTCCTTACTCAGCCCCATTCCAAAAAGGGCATAATCGTATTTCACAGGGTCTTTTGGATCAAATTGGCGCAGGGCTTCTGTAATTTCTTCTACGGCTTTCCAGTCGTCCTGTTTGCGTGATAGTAACCCCAAAGCACGACCCACATTACCGGTGTGCACATCCAGTGGCAGCATAAGTGCTGATGCAGGAATACCCTTCCATAAACCGAAATCAACATCCTGCTTATCTTTTCGCACCATCCAGCGCAACAGCATATTCATACGTTTGGCGGCTGCATTCCGGCCGACGTCACCTATATGTTTCTCGGTACGGGTTGCATGTGGTAACTCGAAAAATACTGTTCGAAAATGATGAAGTGCACTGTAGACAGTATTGTCTCTGTCAAAACCCTGCTGGAAAACCTGCTCCAGTCCGCCATGACACTGATAGATGTTCCGTAGCGCATGCAAAAAATATATACAATCGATACCATTGAAAGTTCGGTGAACGAACTTCTCAAACACTCTCAAATCCTCTTTATCAGCATGCATCACAAAATCATAGGGTGCATCATCCATCCACGAGATCAATTTCCGGGCATTGGTGATAATCGTCTTTCGCTGTCCCCAGGCAATTGCTGAAGCAAGAAAAGCTGCCATCTCCACATCTTCTTTTTTACTGAATAAATGGGGTATCTGTATCGGATCGTCATCGATATATGCCGGTACATTGTATTTCAGATAACGGTCGTCGAGCAGTTCTTGCAGGATTTTGTTCATAACGGAAGAATATGGAATTTCGGGATATGAAAGATAACAGTATTAAAGTAAAGAAGTTCGGGTATGTTCATAAATAAAAATGTCAACACTTTGTTTTTAATAACTTTTACCTTATCTTCGATCTTAATAATTAATACTTTACTTATGAAGAAACAATTGTATCTTATCATTCTTACTATCATAACTTTACAAACTTATGCGCAGCGAATGGATGTCGATATATTCGGTAATCCGCGCTATGAATCAAGAGATATGCGTTATAGTGCCTCTCTGAAGGAAGATATTTTCAATAATCTTATATTCTCTGATAATATGAATAATGAGATAACCTACGAGAAGAAATATCTTGATATCTATTTTCCGTCTGTGAGTGGAAATATTGAAAAGAAAACAGATTTTCTCAGTCATCTGATACACACTTATAATCATTATTCAAACTATAAGGCAACATTCTCTGTTGATATATTTAACGATGTGGTAATCAAAGACAACAGGGGTAATTCTGTTGAAATGGGTACCGATATTTTTGGTAATCCGACATACAATGAAAGAACAAATCATGGTAGCATCTCGGTAAAACGCGATATCTTTGGGAATATGGAGTATAAATCTGAAAAGATAGAAGCGTCATTAAAGAAGGATATTTTTAATAAATGGACTTACACGGATAACTGTGGCAATAAATTTGAATTTGGGGAGAAAACATGGAACAAACTCATACGCAAATTCGGTAACGATGAAAATATCATTGTTTATCTTGTAGATGAGTTTTTTCGTAATTAATTCAATTAACCTGCTTAATATATGACCGTCAGCAATTTAACCAAACTCCGTTTCGGCATCATTGGCACTAACTTTATTTCCGATTGGGTTATCAATGGTGCCCGGGAGGACGAACGTTTCGAACCGGTTGCTGTATATTCGCGCCATCAGGAAACGGCTGATGCCTTTGCTGCCAAACATCAGATTCCACATACCTTCACGTCACTTGAGGCCATGGCGCAAAGCGATTTGATTGATGCAGTGTACATTGCCTCTCCGAATTTTCTGCATGCAGCACAAAGTATATTATTTATGCAGCACGGAAAACATGTGTTGTGCGAAAAACCACTGGCATCAAATGCCCATGAAGCGCAGGCAATGATTGAAGCATCGAAACGTCATAAGGTAACTTTGATGGAAGCCATGAAGCCTACCTTAACGCCAAATTTTGGTGTAGTAAAGGAAAATCTGCACAGGGCAGGGGAGATAAAGCATTATTTCTCAGCTTTTTGTCAGTATTCATCCCGTTACGAGAAATTTAAAGCCGGTATACCGGTAAATGCTTTCGATCCCTCTTTGTCCAACGGCGCAATCATGGATATTGGCGTTTATACCATTTATCCTATGGTAGTACTTTTCGGTCGGCCACAACAAATCAAAGCTCAGGGTCAGCTACTTTCATCTGGAACTGATGGTATGGGAACGGTTTGTTTTGATTATGGAGGAATGACGGCCACCGTGGTTTATTCCAAAATTTCGGATTCAGTTTTGCCTACTGAAATTCAGGGAGAAGGCGGTAACATTGTTTTAGACCGAATTAGTATTATCAAAAAGGTTCAGTTCGTTCCCCGCCTACCACCTGCTTTAGGGAAAGGTATGCCCGCTATTCCCGAAGATATAAGTATCAATTTTGATAAAGATGAATATTTTTATGAAGTGAAGGAATTTATCGATCTGGTAATGGCAGGTAAAATTGAATCACCTGTTAACAGCCATGAGAATTCATTGATAACGCTTGAGATCATTGATGAGATTCGTCGGCAGATGGGTGTTGTATTTCCTTCAGATTTTCCACAATAATCCACAAATTTCCACACTATTGAAAACTTATATCTTTCAGTAAGTCAGCGATTTGAATTTAAGGCACATCTGTTGATTGTTATTTGTTCCACTAACAATTAAAACTCAGAGAAAGTATGAAAGCATTCAAATTAATCACTGTTATTACTGTATTGCTGTTTACAACAGTATCATGTGTCGAGAACTCAGATAAATATAAAGCTATTCTTGCACAACGTGATTCGTTGCAAATGCAGGCGCAAACCATCGAAGCCGGTTACAAAGAAACAATAGGGATACTCAATGACGTTGAAGCAGGATTTGCATCTATGCGTGAAATTGAGGGTAATATGATGCTTGATATCAAAAGTGTTGAAGGAAACAACAACAATAAAAAACAACAGATTGCCATTCAGCTTAACCAGCTAAAAGAAATTCTTGCTCAGAATAAAAAACGAATCGAACAACTTCAACGTCAATCCACTCAAAAGGGTAAAGAAAGTACTACACTTGCGCTGACCATCAAACGTATGCAAACTGAGCTCGACGAGAAAACAGCTTATATTACATCACTTCAGGATGAACTTGCTAAGAAAAATATCAAAATTGAAGAACTGGTTACTACGGTTGATAGTCTCAATACTGATATTACTGTATTGAATCAGGTTTCAGAGAAACAACAGCATACCATAAAAAATCAGGATATAAATATCAATACTGTTTGGTATAGTGTTGCAACATACGAAGTGTTAAAAAATGCCAGAGTTATATCCACAAACGGACTCTTTCGCCCCAGAACTGTTTTGGACAAGGATTTTGACAGAAGTGTTTTCATACAAACCGATTTAAGGAATATGTCTTCGGTTACAACCGGCAGCAAAAGAATCAAAATACTTTCATCACATCCACAGGATAGTTACAACCTGGTGAAGGACGAAAATAAAATAATCACCATAGATATTATCAATCCAACCAGATTCTGGAGTGTTTCAAGATACCTTGTTGTTCAAAAATAATTTTGCAAACTTCTGATAGATAGACTCAAACAAGTGAAGCCTGAATCTTAACTATGAAATGTCTGTTTGATAGCTTTACAATGTTTTTCCTTTGATGAATTTCGATTAAAATAATTAACTTTGCTTTCGATATGAAACAAAAGATATTGATAGTGGAGGATGATACCGCTTTTGGCACGATGTTGCAAAAGTGGTTTCTTCGTAACGGGTTTGAAGCTTCGTTATGTTCAAAAGTTGCTGCAGCAAAGGCCGAACTGAATAGAAGCAATTATAACCTTGTGCTGACTGACCTGCGTTTGCCTGATGGTGACGGAATCATGTTACTTCAATGGATAAGGGAACAGAAGAATTTCATTCCTGTTATTGTGATGACCAGTTACGGCGAAATTCAGAGTGCTGTGGCAGCCATCAAGTTCGGGGCGGAGGATTACCTCGAAAAACCTATAGTACCATCAATCCTGAAAGAGAAGATTGAACGGGCACTTTCCGTTAAAACCATTAAGACAACAGCTGAAAAAAGTGTTGCCATGAAAGATATGGTGATGGGGAAGAGTGCTGTTGCCAGACAAATGCGTGATCATATTTTGCGGGTAGCTCCTACGCGTATGTCGGTCCTTATTCTGGGTGAAAGCGGAACCGGAAAAGAGTATGTCGCACGGATGATACACGATAATAGTACACGTCGCGATAAGCCGTTTATAGCTGTCGATTGCGGTAGTTTGTCACGTGAACTTGCTCCCAGCGAATTGTTCGGGCATCTGAAAGGTTCGTTTACCTCTGCGGTGGAGGATAAAACCGGGGTTTTTGTTCAGGCCGGTCAGGGGACCGTATTTCTCGACGAAGTAGGTAATCTTTCATACGATGTTCAGGTGCAGCTCTTGCGCACCTTGCAGGAACAGAGTGTACGTCCTGTTGGTTCAGCAAAAGATGTTAAAATTGATGTGCGCATTATTGCCGCAACTAATGAAAACCTTGAAACTGCTATTGCTGAGGGGCGTTTTCGTGAAGATCTGTTTCATCGGTTAAATGAATTTTCTGTTTTTATTCCACCACTCAGGGAAAGAAAAGAGGATATCGCCATTTTTGCTGAGGAATTTTTGCGTCAGGCTAATAAAGAACTGGATAAAGAAATCAAAGGATTCTCGCCGGAAGCAATCAGTATGCTAAAGAGTTATCACTGGAACGGTAATCTTCGGGAATTACGAAATATGATCAGACGTGAGGTATTGTTTGCCCCGGGAGATATTATTACTCCGGATAATTTTCCGGTTCTGACGACCGTTCCTTTAGGGGATGACCATGCATTATATCCGCAAAACGAACGGGAACAAATTGAAACAGCACTGCGAAAAGCACGTGGAAACAAGACCTTAGCTGCTCAACTTCTCAAAATAGACAGGAAAACGCTCTACAATAAGATGCACCGTTACGGAATTAAACTTTAATGGTAAGAATTTTTTCCACATCAGCTTGCCAGCCTTCGTAGGCACCGGCACGGTGAGCATCCATACGGCGAAATTCATCGGTTGGATAACCCAGTTGAGCAAACATTGGCAACATTTTATGGCACAGAGACTGCGCCTTCGCATAATCAGAGGCACCGAGTGCCTGTTTTAACAGCGTAAAATTTTCAAGGGTTGAGCTTCGGAATATTTCCATAATTTCTTCATCCTCCTCTACATTGAAAATGTCTTCGTGCGGATTATCACCTTCACCGAAAACTTCACGTAAGTCATCCATAGAAACGGGTTTTGACAGAAAACCAAGAAAGCCGGTCTTGAGTGCTTTTTCAGCAGAAAAATCACCTCGTCCCGTCATCAGAATAACCGGTACATCGCCTGCCGCCGCCAGGATGTCAAGGCCGGAAATATCACCCATTTCCATATCGGTCAGTATGACTTCATAGTCCTGTTCAACAACGCTGTGACCTAAATTATGAAGCATGTCACTCACTAATTTTGCCATCACAGGATCATCCTCGTACACTGCAATTCTTTTTTTACCATTCTTCATGACAGAAACGGCTCTTCCTACCGGTATTTCCACTTTTATCAAAGTTCCCTTACCTACCTCTGATAGTATGTTGATAGTGCCCCCGAGTAAGTCAATCAGCCCTTTTACCACATACATTCCGTAACCACTGCCATGTGCCAGTGTATTGTTGCTTTCCAAACGCATAAATGGTTTGAATATCTCATTGAGTTTATCCGCCGGAATACCTGCTCCGGTATCTTTTACGTCGATAAGGAGTTTTTCTTCGTTAACATGTATCTCAAGGCAAACTTCTCCACGGGAGGTGTATTTTATTGCATTGGAAACCAGGTTGATAATAATTTGCTTGATTTTCATTGCATCAGAATTGATGCGAATTGTGTCTGAGTTAAACTTAAGTGTTAATCCTTTAGCGTCAGTGATGGGGAGAAACATTTCGACAATCTCTTCACCTGCCTTACCCGGATCAAAACCGGAAAATGTTGGTTCCAAAGTACCTTGTTCAAGACTCGAATATTCCATTAAGTTTTCAAGTAAAGCCAGTATATGCCTTGCTGAATTTTTCATGGAGTGCACATTCTCTCCTTGTTTTTCAAACAGTTCCAGATGCCCCAGAATTGAACCTAACGGACTTTTAATGTCGTGTGAAACCGATAGTAACAGATGGTGCCGGCTTTCCATCACTTGCTTTAGTTTCTCACGGGCTTTTTTCCCTTTGTTTACATCATATATAATTAACACAATAAAGAGTAAAATAAGTCCCAATGCCAATATCCCTCCAATGATGGAGAAGGTATAATTTCGATTGATGGACTTTTCGCTTTTTTCTATTGTTATAATAACGGAATTCAGTGTGTTTGCATGAAGCTCAATCAACAGCGTTGAAACCTGTGATGAAATTTGCCTGTCGGCAATAACAAGATCAGCAAGTTGCTGTTCAATGGCACGAATGTTTAGTTCGTATCGTTTACTTGCATTTTGGGCAATTTTATCTACTTCGGTGAGAATTGCAAGTGAGTCGGAACTTTCAATCTTAAATGTATCGATGCTTTGATTGATGACAATAAGAGTGCTGTCAATTGCCGGATTGAAGACCTCTCTTATTCTTTGCATCAGATTTTTTCTCTCTGACGCTTTGAAGATGCTGTCTTGTTTTACGGATACAATCCTGACATTATCTTTTTTTTGTGGTTCGTAATTTTTTATGCGTTTGCTGATATCATCAACCGGATTTTCACTTCCAAACTTTCGATTCAGTTCATATAAGTTCTGTGCCTGACGGGATAGTAAATTGTTTAATTCCTGTATTTTATTTTTGTCAATCAGCTCATTGGCTGAAAGGAGGGTGATAAGGGAATCAACTGATTTTATTTCCTGAGCTAATTGATTAATATGCTCCGTGTTGTTTGTTGATATATATAGTCCTGCCGAAATTTGTGCTTTGCCTACAGCATATACTAATTCATTGGTAAGCGTAAATAGCTGATGTTGTTTCTCTATTTCTTCCCTTTGATGAATGATGCTGTTACGCAACCCGTAAATAAACAGACATACTACGGTCATTGCAATTCCTGCAACTAAATATAAAATTATGGCCTTGAAACGTATTTTACTTTCTATACTCATGACCACAAAGTTAAAGATTATTTTCAGAAACTAAAGTTGTAGGTGATGGATGGTATGGCTGAGAATAAGTAAGTCATTACCGCACGTGTTTTGTCAGGATCAACCGGATCAGGTTCAAAGTCGATAGTAAAGGCATTTTTTCGTGCATAAGCATTATAAACAGATAAGTTCAGGCTACTGTCATATTTTCCCCTGCGTTTGAAATTCCAGGTTAAACCAATATCAAGACGGTGATAGTCAGGCATTCTGTAGCCGTTCCGTTTATCACTATAGTATTTGATCACCCCGTCGATTTCGTACTTTCCGGTTGGGAAAGTTACTGCATTGCCTGTTTGATATACCCAGGTCGCCGAAAGAGTAAGATATTTGGAAAGGTCGTAAATACCTACAATTGAAAAATCATTGGTAACGTCGTAACGCGTTGGATACCAATTGCCATCATTGATTCCGGGAATACTTAATTCGGTTCGTGAGAGGGTATAGCCGATCCAACCATTCAGCTTGCCATATTTTTTTTGCAGCATCAGTTCCAACCCGTAGGCTCTGCCTTTACCAAACAGCAATTCTCTTTCAATATGTTCATTCGAGAGAATATCAGCTCCGTTTTTCAGGTCAGCCTGGTTTTGCATCCATTTGATATAAGTTTCAGCCGAAAAGTGAATCTTATTATCATTAAAGTTACGGTAATAGCCTAAGGTAAACTGGTCGCTGATTTGCGGACGCACATTATTGCCCGACATGATCCAGATGTCCACCGGCAATGAAGCCGACGAAGTGGAAATCATATGGATATTCTGCATATTACTCGCATAGGAGAACTTAAATGATTGCTGATTATTAATGATATATGACAGGTTTAAACGCCTCTCAGGATAACGATAGGCTTTAACCTTCTTACCTTCTGCAAATGTTTCAGTATCGGTGATTACTCCATTTTTGTATGTATAAAAATCTCCGGGGCCATAAACATCATATATATTCATTCTGAGTCCCAGACTGATGTTCCAGTTGTAAGTAGGTCTGATTTGGTTACTGATAAAGAAAACCTGTTCTTTACTGTATCTGTCCTGTATCTTCACCGGCTGAATGGTGGCACCTTCACCTGCTTTCAGCTGACCCGGAGTAATGGTATGGTTGGAGGTAGTATAGCCGAAACTGAGGGTGTTGCGATCGGTAACAAAAAACTGAAACTCATGCCTAAATGTATAGTTTTGTATTTTAGAGAGGATACTGAACTCAGAAGCGTCGAAAAACATATCAACTTCATAATCAAAATCACTGTAAATAAGCGAAGTATTGCTGAATAACTTGTCAGTCCACAAATGATTCCAGCGAACGGTAGCTGTACGGTTACCCCAGTCAAGTCCCATACGGTCGGGTACGCCAAAGGCATCGCGACCAGAATAAACCGAGAGATAAATTCTGTTTCTATCGTTGATTTTAAAATTCAGTTTGGCGTTCAGGTCATAAAAGTTCAGGGTATTGCTGTTAATCGCCGGGTCCGGAACCAGTTTCAGCAACATATCGATGTAGGTTCTGCGTGCCGAAAGCAGGAAAGATCCGCGATCTTTGACTATCGGACCTTCCAGTGTCAGCCTCGATGCAATCAGGCCGATTCCTCCATTCACACCAAAGTGTTGATTGTTACCATCTTTCATTCTTATATCCATTACCGAAGAGATTCTTCCGCCATATTCGGCAGGTGCCGTTCCTTTGTAAAGTGTGATGTCCTTTATCGCATCACTGTTGAAAGTTGAGAAGAAACCCAGAAGATGATGAGGATAATATACCGTCGCCTCATCGAGCATGATAAGGTTGTGCGAACTGCTTCCACCACGAACATATAAACCACCGTTACCTTCCCTGATGGATTTGGTCCCCGGTGTCAGCGACAGGGTTTTCATGATGTCATGTTCCCCGAAAAATACCGGTATGTTTTTGATTTCCTTAACCTGTAGCTTTTGTACGCCAATCTCGTCTGAGGTAATATTATTGTTCCGTTGCACTGAAAGAACTTCGACTTCTTTAAGTACGGTAATCTGAGGTTGCATCCTGAAGTTATGAACGATATTGGTATCAAGACTAAGATTAAACTCCGAAACATTGAATCCAAGGTAACTAACTCTGATGCGGTAATTTCCTTCAGGAAGTGTCAGTGCAAAATAGCCGTACGCATTGGTTGAAACTCCGGACCCGGGTAGTTCGGTAACAGTAACAGAGGCTCCTGGCAATGTTTCCCCGTTTTCTTTGTCGGAAACAACTCCGCTAAGGGTGTATTTGGTTTGGGCCGGAAGGATATTGACAAATAATAAAAAAGTAATCAGGGTAGTGAATAATTTCATAAACAAAGATTTTCGTATTTAGCCCGGCACGTCAGTAACTGTGTATTTATATTATACTTGCTTCAGAATACTGTTGTTAAATTTATATTCTTTTTAGAAAACGCATGAAACGGAAAAAAGTTCTCAGGAAAAGGTTAAGTTTTTAACATTAACCTGTTTCTGTGAGAACTTTCCGAAAAATCTACCTGTATCAGTCACATTTTTGATGCATCTTATTTTATAACAATGCTTTTTCGGTTAACCGTATGAGCGCTGAAATAACCTAATTTAACACCTGAGACATTTGTTACCGGGTTCACAACCGAGCTTCCCTGAGTAATATTGTTCAATAAACTGAAACCGTAGAAATAATCATATACTGCTTTTGAAATGGATTGCATTTCGACAGTTACTGTGTCACCCGGAACAAGTTTTCTGTCGCAGTTAGTTAAAAAACTTTTATTTTTTGTGCCATTATTGAAGTTGTCGTTTTCTACATAATGAGCAGTTACTTCACCATTTACATACTCTACAAATCTGTAGTAATTTTTTTCGTCGACCGGATCATTGTATTCTACAACCACTTCCCATTCAGGAACCGGAAGACCGTTAATGTCGGGCATATTTGATTCTCTGACTCTTAAACGACTGATTGGCACCGGAACGGGCATCCTGTCTTCAGAAATAATCTCCTTAATTTGATTTTCAGTTTCAATTCTTAGTTTGTAATTTGCTTTCGGTTCTCCTTTAATACGTGTTGAACGATAACGACCCGGAGCAATTTCAGCAAGGGTTTCACTGTTTCCGTTTTCATCTTCCAGAATAACCATAGCACCGGTCACTTTACTTCCTCCATTGTTATCATTCACACTTACTGTTTTGCTGAGAACTACTTCGGCATATTCCGATTCGGGAACTGTTGCTTCAACAACCAATTGAGGGGCTGAATCGTTGAGTTCAAATTCTATAACTTCTGTACAGGAGCTTATAAAAATAAGAGTTGCCAGAAATGGAATATATCTGAGGATGCTTTTGTTTGATTTTTTTGTTTTCATATCCTTTATCATTTTTACGAACACGACTATGCATTTGCATACGGCGTGCCGAAAAATGAGGAACAGAAACAAAAAAATACAGACAATCTGTTAATTGTCTGTATAGTAAGTATTTATATGATGTTTTGTGAGAGTTTTTATATAGTTTTATAAGAACTAATCCACACATAAAAATAAAAAGTGTGTGAAAAAAACGCACAACTGTGCGAAAATGCGCACGAAAAATCAACTATTCTTTGCCTTTATTTACTGAGATATTGTACTTTTTCATTTTCCTGATCAGAGCATCACGTGAAATACCAAGTAAATCAGCAGCTGCGGTTTGATTATATTTACTGTTGTGTAGAGCTTCAATAATAATTTTAATTTCTGTAGATTTCAAATCAACTCCATTTGTATCTGCCGGTGCCTGATTTGATTTGGATGATTTTACAGGAAAGTCGCTCAATGTCAGCTTATTTCCTTCGCATAAGATAACTGCACGTTCAGCCATATTTTTGAGTTCCCTCACATTTCCCGGAAAATGATATTTCATCAACTCATCATACACCTCAGGTGCTATGTGCAATCCGGGTTTATTAAACCTGACGGCAAAATAATCGACATAATATTCCAACAGAGGTTTTATGTCTTCAGGCCTTTCCCTGAGTGCCGGAATATGTATGTGCAGGGTGTTGAGCCTGTGTAGCAGGTCGAGTCTGAATTTATTTTCCTCAACTCTTTTCTCGATATCGTGGTTGGTGGCTGATATAATCCGAAAATCGGTTTTGATAGGTTCGGTATCACCCACACGTGTAATCA
Organism: Paludibacter sp.; assembly: GCA_034927635.1. Lineage (GTDB taxonomy): Bacteria > Bacteroidota > Bacteroidia > Bacteroidales > Paludibacteraceae > Paludibacter. The sequence goes on along the minus strand of JAYFPP010000183.1, from coordinate 6,793 downwards.
CTTTCTCTTCGGTGGCGCGTAATATCTTGGCCTGCAGATTAAAGGGCATATCAGCAATTTCATCTAAAAATAAGGTTCCCTGATTACAGACCTCAAAGAAGCCCATTTTATCATTAATGGCTCCGGTAAACGATCCCTTTTTATGACCGAAAAACTCACTCTCCAACAGTGTTTCGGAAATTGCACTGCTGTTTACAGCACAAAACACATTGTCTTTTCTTGTACTGGAAAAATGGATGATACGGGCAATGTTTTCTTTACCTGTTCCGCTTTCACCTGTGATCAATACATTGGCCTCAGGGTATTTAGCTGCAGTTTTGGCTTGTTCAAAAACATTCAGTGTTTTTTTACTCACACCGATAAACTGCCGGTCTATTTTTTCTTCGAGCGTTTTTGATATCAATGAGTTTTTTTCTTCCATCTGCTTCAGCTTTCTCTGCATTTGCAGATATTTCTGTGTGCGTTCGATGGCAATCTGTAAATCAATGAATCGGAAAGGCTTGCGTAAATAATCGAAAGCACCGTTTCTCATCGCTTTAATTACCGTATCCATGTCGCCATGGGCTGATATAATGATTACTTCCATGGTTGGATGCTGTTCTTTCACTTCTTTCAGAATATCCAAACCACTTACCCCCGGTAATCTAACATCCAGAATCAATAAGTCAATTTTCTTTTCATTCAGGATACGACGTCCGTCACCAACATTATTTGCCTCGTAAGCCTCATAATCGGAATCTTTAAAGAATCCTACCAGTTCTTCTGTAAATTGCTTTTCATCATCAAGAATCAGAATGCTGATTTTATCGTGTTGCTCCATAATTTACCTTGTTTAAATCAAAAGTCAGTTTAACGATTGTTTGTTTAGATCTTACACTTGAAATCTCGATAATACCTCCCATATCTTTGATTATCTGATAACAGATCGAAAGTCCCAGTCCTGTGCCTTTACCTTCTTCTTTGGTGGAAAAAAACGGGAGTAGAATATTATTGATATCCTCTTCTCTGATACCCATCCCGTTATCCTTTACCTCAATTATCAGGTGATTGTCATCCATAAATGTTTTTAAGTCAATGCAAAAATCGGTATATCCTTCTACCTGACTTTTCTTTTCACTGATAGCATCCCTGGCATTATTCAGCAAATTGATGATTACCTGCTCGAACTGATAAGTGTTACCTACCAACTGGGGGATTTGTTCTTCAAGATCTAAATTCAGTTTTATCCCCAGATGTTTGAACTGCTCCGAGATCATGGATATGGCATTTTCGATGCTCATATTGATATTAAAAGCAATGGGAATATAATCCACATTACTTCTTGAAAATACCCTTATATGATCAATAATGTTTCTGATACGGGTTAAATTTTCAAAAACTTTATTCGACTTTTCATTCAGCATCTCCAGATCAACCTGCTTATTTTTATTGGCTTCGAACAATAATTTGTCAATAACCATTGAAATGATGTTCAGAGGTTGGTTGATTTCATGTGCCATGCCGGCTGCCATCTGTCCGAGGCTTGCCATTCTGTCGGCATGTATCTGATTGGCCTGTAGTTTCTTACGCTGCGATACGTCATGTACAACCATCAGTATGGATAACGGAGTTCCATCAGTTCCCTGAATTAAATTGGCACTGACCTCGCCTAAAAATAAGGATTGGTCGATTTTCCTGAGTTTAATTTCAATATTTTGTGCAAGACCATTCGTCAAAGCTGATTGAATCAGCTCATTTGAACTTTCGGCGATAAACCCGTCAATTTGTTTCCCCAATATATCTTCTCTGTTATTGGCTCCGAATAATTCAATTCCTCTTTCCGAAACTTCCTTGATTTTTCCCGACAGATCAATCAAAACAACACCATCAGGGGAAGCGTTGATCATCGTCCGGTATTTTTCTTCGTTTTCCTTAAGTTCAATGGCATTCTTTATAATCGTTTGTTTCTGATTATAAAGATCAAGAAAGATGCTTACTTTGCTCTTGAGAATCTGACTTGAGAAAGGCTTGTAGATATAATCGACGGCACCGGCGCTGTATCCTTTTAATTCCTCTATTTCACTGAAAATATTAGCGGTAATAAAAATGATGGGAACCTTGATGTCGGTCCTTGTACTGTTTATCTTTTCTGCGAGTTCATATCCGCTCATTCCGGGCATTCTCACATCAATGATGGCAAGCACCAGGTCAAGATCTTTTATCCTTTCCAGTGCTTCATTCCCTGATAATGCCCTGATAAGGTTTATGTTGAAGTTTCTGATAACGCTTTCGATATAGAGGAGATTTTCTTCTATGTCGTCAACGATAAGAACGTTGGGTATATTATTGTTTGATGAATTATCCATTATAACATTATTCGTCAATTAAATCAACTGTCATATTAATCGAAAATCAGTTGGTGAAATATTTCTTTATCATCGCCTGCAAATCATCCTTATTGATGGGTTTGGAAATGTGCTCATTACATCCGGCCTCAAAGGAGTTATTCCGGTCGCTCGACAATCCGTAGGCAGTCTGTGCAATGATAACAACCTCCTTATTGAAAGTCCTGATCAATCTGGTAGCTTCATGCCCGTTCATTTCGGGTAATCGTATATCCATCAGTATTAAATCAATATCAGTATTGTTGCGACAAATTTCAACCGCTTCATTTCCTGAACGTGCCACCAGCAAGGAGGAACAGAAAGGTTGCACAGTAATTGACAACAGCCATTCGGCAGTTTCATCGTCCTCAGCAATCAATATCCTGAGATTGGCTGCTTTTTCTTCATCCTGGTCGGTAGATGTCTTTTGTTTTTGCTTTTTAACTACCTCTTCAGTAGTAGTTTTGTAAGGAAGGGTGAAATAAAAACAGGATCCTAAACCTTCCTCACTCTCTACCCATATTTTTCCACCAAGCATTTCCACATAAGCTTTTGTTATCGATAAGCCCAGCCCGACACCTTCGTAATTGCGGTTACTGCCTTCGCTTACTTGCCTGAAACGATCGAAAATAATGTCAATTTTATCTTTTCGTATGCCTATACCTGTGTCCTTTACGTAGAAGGTTAAGGTATCAGGTTTTTCAATGTTTCCTCCCGAAGTGACATAACCAAATTCGATACATCCTTTTTCAGAATATTTGATGGCATTTTTCACCAGATTGGTAAGAATGGCAAAAAGTTTCTCCCTGTCGGTCAGTATGCCTGCTTCATTTTTCGGCAACACTTCCTTATGCAATAATTCCATACCCTTTGCTTCAACTTCAGGTTTGAAGAAAGTATAGATATAATCGATCTGTTCGTTGATGTCTGATTCCTGAATTTTAACATCCATCAAGCCTGCTTCGATTTTCGAGATATCCACAATGTTATTGATGATATTGAGCATTCTGACACCGCTTCTTTCAATTATCCGGATATACTTTTGTTGCTCTTCAACGGTCAGGCCGGGTTCTTTCAATAGTTCGGCAAATCCGAGAATGCCATTCATCGGTGTTCGTATCTCATGGCTCATATTGGCCAGAAATGCTGTTTTTAATTTATCGCTTTCTTCTGCTTTCTCTTTTGCTTTCATCAGGTCTTCCATCATTTGCCGGCTTTGAGTGATATTTTCTTTCACAGCCACAAAATTGGTAATGATGCCTTTGCTGTTGAGAATAGGAGAGATAACGGCCTTTACCCAGTATAATTCACCATTTTTCTTTTTATTCAGGATCTCGCCAATCCAAACCTTTCCTGAAAGGATAGTATCCCACAGATTTTTATAAAATTCACGGGATTGATGCCCCGACTTTAATATCCTGGGGTTACTACCGATAACTTCATCATACGAATAACCGGTAGTTTCAAGAAAATAGGGGTTGGCATAGATAATTTTGCCTTCAACATCGGTGATGGTTATTACAACAGAGCTTGAATCAACAGCCTGCTTGAAAAGTTTTATTTGTTCTTCACTGCTTCTGAGAGCCGCTTCACTCTTTTTCCGTCTTTCATTTTCTTCCTTAAAGAACTGAAGAAGTTTTAGTGTGGCTTTATGTGTGTTTTGCAGTTCCCGCGTACGTTCTTCAACCAGGCTCTCAAGTTCTTTTTTCTCATCTTTAATACGTATAGCGGCTTTTCTGATCTTCGCCATAGCACGGATCTGGGCAGTCAACTCACTTTCGTCGACAGGTTTACTGAGAAATCCATCCCCACCGGCCTCGAGGGCTTTGATACGGTTTTCTTTATCTATCTTGATTGCTGTGAGAAAAACAACGGGTATATCAGCAGTTTTCTTAAAAGCTTTCAGTTTTTTGCATACATCAAATCCATCCATGTCGGGCATAATGATATCGAGCAAAATAACATCCGGTTCCGATACTGCAGCCATCTCTATACCTTTTATGCCATTCTGAGCTGTCAATGTTTCCGCTTGCGGGAACGACTCTCTGATCAATGCTTTAAGTGTTATCAGGTTATCTTTATTGTCATCGATAGCGAGAATTTTAATAGTCTCAATGTCCATAGAGTATTTCATTGATGGTTTTAAAGAAGGTTGTTTCATCAATCGGCTTGGCAAGGAAGGCATCGAACCCGTGTGAAAGAATCGTTTCCCGGTCTTCAACCAGAGCGCTTGCCGTGAGAGCAATCACAGGTACATTCAGTAGCGAAACCTCTCTCCTGATAGCTTTGAATGCTTCAATACCATCCATAACGGGAAGTGATATGTCCATTAAAATCAAATCCGGTACATATTTTATTGCCTTTGCTATTCCCTCAGGCCCGTCATTAGCTTCAATTACATTGAATTTTTCATCCATTATGGCTTTGGCAGCAATCATATTATCCTGATTATCTTCAACAATCAAAACATAAGGTTTTTTATGTTTTGTGTCAGGTCTCTTTTTTTCCGGCTGAACGTGTAAAGTTACATCTGCATTTTTGTTAAGTAATGAAACCATCCCTTTTATGGTATCAAGCAATTGCACTTTATTAACGTCTCCTTTTTGAATAAGCTGATAAATATTATTGCGTTTCAGAAATTTCAGTTCTTCTTTAGTGATGTGTTTAGCCGTAAGAATAAGCACAGGTGTCTGTGCAGTATTGTCGGCGTCACGAATGGTTTTCAATACTTCAAAGCCATCAATATCCGGCATCATCAGATCAAGAATAATGGCATCAGGAATGATTTCCGACATAATCTTAATTCCCTCACTACCATCGTGCGCAACTAGTATCTGATAGCCGCTTTCCTCCAGAAAATCTTTCAACTGAATGATGGCAGGTTCGCTGTCTTCTACTAATAAAATGGTCTTAGCCATATCTAACATGGAATTTTCATACACATGACTATTATTGGTATTTTCATAGCCGAAAGGTATGGTTTCTTCTGGTGCTATATTTTCTCCGATGTAGTCAATTGGAAGCGAAAGAGTGAATTCAGATCCCTGGTCTTTTTCGCTTTTTACACTTATATAACCACCAAGCAGCGTAGCGTATTTCTTTGCAATGGACAGACCGAGTCCCGTTCCTCCGTATCTTCGGGAGGTTCCTCCGTCGGCCTGCCTGAACTCATCAAAAATATGTGGCAGATGTTCGTCTGAAATACCTATACCGGAATCAGTTATGGCAATTTTTACATCATTATCTGTTTTTGAAACGTTAATGGTAATCTCACCCTTTTCGGTAAATTTAACCGCATTGCCAATCAGGTTCTGCAGTATATGTACGATTTTATTCGGATCGCTTTTAATCATCGTTTCACAACTACCGACAGCTTTTTTTATGTTGATATTTTTTGCTTGTGCCTGTGGTTGTATCAGTTCTACAACTTCATTGATACATTCACAGATGCTTATTTCCGATATTTCGATTTCTTCGCGTCCCGACTCGATTCTGGCAATGTCAAGTATATTGTTGATAAGGGTCAGCAGGTTTTTTCCGTTACGTTCAATGACTTCAAGATAACTGTACTCTTCCTCAGGTATTTGTCCTTTAAGATGACGATTCAGTACTCCTGAAAGAGCGATGACTGAATTAAGTGGTGTGCGAAGCTCATGGCTCATGTTAGACAGGAAGCTGGTTTTTAGCTTATTGGCTTCACTGAGTTGTTGTTTTTGTATTTCAAGTTCCCTGTTTTGTTCAGTAAGCTCTGACGATTGTGAGGTGAGTTCCATTTTCTGGGCTTCCAGTTCGCGATTCTGATATGCCAGCGTATCCGAGAAAGTTCTTATTTTCTGATAGGTCAGGATTTTGTCGATTCTTGCACAATAAGTCAGGTGTATCTTATTGATTAACTGAATGGCTAATTCCGTGTAATGACTCAAACTGGCAAGAGAAATGACCGCGATGACATCATTACCCGAAAGAATGGGAATGGTAATGATTTCCATAGGAATGAATTTTCCGGAAGTTGTATTGAATATAAATCGGGTATTATCGGGAATGTCCTTTAAATGCTGGATTTTCCGGGTGGTGATGGCAAAACCTATTTCTCCTTCTAATCCTTTTGCCGAGAATGATTTCTTAGCATTGAGATCAAGCCCTATCGATTCAAAGTGTTCAAAATATTTTCTGTCTTCACTAAGTAAATATGCTGCCGCCATATTTGATCCGGTATCTTCCATCAAAATCTGCAGGGTAATCTGGAAAAATCTTTGTGCATCATCCTCAATCAACATCATGTCGGAAAGTAAACCTGTTTGAATATTTAACATCGATGTTGCCTCTATGTTTGTGGCTAAAGAGTTAAAAGATTCCGACAACATCCCGAGTTCATTTTCAGATTTATAATCGCATCGTGCCGACAGCTCTCCTTCATCAAAACGGCGCGT
>JAYFPP010000095.1:0-14712 GCA_034927635.1 Paludibacter sp. | reverse complement strand
CGCCGAGACAGCCAATCTGACGATCTCGAACTTTAATTCAGAGGGAGTGACGGTAGAGAAAACCGTTTTTGCAGGCAATGGTTTTAATGATACTGCTCCGGTCATTACGACCGGGCAACTTGGGTCTGTCCCTTCACAACTTAGTCTGTCGCCGGTGTCTCTTACTATTCTTAATTTTAAGCAGGATTTGGGAAATACTACCGTGGAAAATCCTGCAGGAGAGCAAATGATGTTGTATTTCGACGGTAAAAATCTCCAAATGGAAAAGCCATTAATAACTGAGGGTAAGCTCAGTGTTTATAGGATTGATGGACAGCTTGTTAATCAAATAAAATTATCTCCTGATACAAAAAGTGTTGATTTGTCAGGCCTTAATAACGGAATTTATCTGGTCAGGGTACAGACAGGAAATATGTATAAATCGATTAAAATACTCATTTTATAAAAATGTACAGAAAAGCTTTTAACCGTATTATTATCGTCCTGATACTTCTCCTGAGTAACAGCGCAAATGCCCAGATGTTGCTGGGAAAATTCGAATGCAACGGGAATACTTCCGGGGAAGGAAATTTACAGGCAAAAAATTATCTGGATACACAGATGAATCTTTCTGACCTTTCACTTAATGGAACTGCAGCTACGCTATCGTATACTCCCACTTCGGTTGAGTTAACGCTGACGACTTCGGTGGGAGCAGCCAACAGTATCAGCTTTTCCATTGCCCCTAAAGAAGGTTATATCGTGGAGGTACGAAAGATTTTGATGAATATTAAGAAAAAGACGAAAGCCGGTAATGTGAATCTTTTTCTGAATACAGTTGGCCAGCCTTTTCTGAATAGTAACTGTACCGTGTTGTATAATGCAGGTAACTCGAATACGGATACTACCTATAAAGTAGTGAACGTAAGTTATCCTGCCTCATTTGTTTCTCCTGTAAAAGTAAGCACACCTGATCAGCCGGCCAGCTTTCTGTTATCCTCAGGAAAAGATGGTGGAACGCTTTCGATTGATTATATCACTGTCTACGGTTATGTTTACAAAACAACAGATACACCTCCTTCAGATGGTATCGACCGGAGTTTTTCGGTTGATCTGAGTAAAAAAACAGGGGAAGTAAATCCTCTGTTCTGGGGAACTAATTTTCTTTTCTGGATAGAAGATGATGCTTCTCTGGCAGATGGAAAAATAGAAAACAGCCTCAAAAATATGCCTGTTACCTCCTTACGTTATCCGGGAGGTACAGTTGCCGATAATTTTCACTGGAAGACCAATCTGCTGGAGAATAAGTTCAGATTTCCTTATGAAGACGGATCCCAACAAAGCGATTTTGATGAATTTATGGCTTTTTGTTCCCGCATAAATGCCGAACCTGTGCTGGTGGTAAACACTGAATCATGGCAAATCGCGCAGAATCTGGATGGTGGAGCGCAGGAAGCTGCTGATTGGGTCAGGTATTGTAAGGAAAAAGGGTACAAAGTAAAATACTGGGAAATCGGCAACGAAACCTACTGGCATCCATTTTTTACTGCACGAGAGTATGGTCAGGCTGTAAAAAAATATGCGCTGGCTATGAAGGCGGTGGATCCTACCATCAAAATATCGGCCAATGGGCACTGGGATATCGAAATGAGTGGCACGAAGGAACGAACCACTTCGTCGCAATGGGAAACAATCAGACAGATGTACCTGAATATTGCTTCAAAGGCAGATACCGAGGCCGCCGATGCTTATGCCGATCAATACAAAAATACAGATATCCGGAGCGGTACTGAAAAATGGTGGAGCAATGTTGCCGATGAGTGTGGTGCTTATATTGATATGATCAGTGTGCACTGGTATTACTCGGGAACTTCGAATATGGGCAGCATGACCAATAGTCTGCAACAGTTACGTCAGCTGTTCAAAACTAAATACCCCGATCGTGAATACACCATGTGTATGACTGAATACAATTGTAATAACGACGATCATAAAAAAGGAATAGCAGGACTGTTTGATGGTATTGGCAGATTTCTCATGGCAGGAGTGGAGATCGCTAATTTCTGGCCATTGCGTAATTCCATCGATGGCAATCGCAGGTCGATGTTGCACGTTGATACAAAAGAAGAAGGTTATGCCTATCAGGTACTCAAACTCATGGGCAATAATCTGAAAGGGAGTATAGCGGAGGTAAACTCAGAAGATATTATTTTCCCGATGGTAACCTACGATGGGAATCAGCTTACAGTTCTTACAGGCGGTTATGCAGTTGCTTCTCAGCCGGTTTATGTAACCATGTCGTTACCCGGAATGGATCAGTTCACACTGATTGATGCTAAATCCTATGATGCTCCGGCATTGAATACCGTGCCGATAAGACTGGTGGAAAATGATGTTCCGGTCACGCTCTCCGAAACAGCCTGCACATTTAAAATAATGCCCTTACAGACAATAATGCTTCGGTTCAAGAAAAATGACGGTACATTAACACCTGAAATTCCATTGAACGACAAGATAAATCTCTTCGCAGAAAACAGTATTATCAATATTTATTCAGAAGAAAATGTAATGGTGTCTGTGTACAATATTCATGGGGTAAAAATAGCACAAATGTTCACAACCGGCTTTACAAAAGTACCGGTTCCTGCTCCGGGACTTTATTTTGTAAGGATAGACAGACCGACTTCTACTCAGGAGGTACGAAAAATTATAGTCCGTGACTAAAAATTAGTCAATAGGGGGTGAATTTTAGTTTGAAAAAAAAGTGGTATAAATTGTAGAATATATGTTGATATTTGAATGCCATATCATGCATCTTTGTTGCAATAAAAAAAGTTAATTTTAAAGAATATGAGAGGGAGAGTTTTATCCGTCATTTGCCTGTTCATTGCGTTTTCATTTGAACCCGCCAATGCTGTTGAGAAAGTCAATTTTGATTTGAACTGGAAATTCATTCAGAAAGATGTTGATAAAGCACAGGAAGTTTCGTTCGGTGACAAAAACTGGCGAATGTTGAATTTGCCGCACGACTGGAGTGTTGAAGGAGAATACAGGGAAACTGAAAATGGTACCGATTGGCAAAGTGGTTTCCTGCCTGCCGGGATAGGATGGTACCGCAAAACGTTTGATTTTTCTCCGGAATGGAAAAACAAACAGGTTCAGATTTTATTCGAAGGAGCTTATTTGAACAGCGATGTATGGATCAACGGACATCATTTGGGTCATCGCCCCAACGGTTATATCAGCTTTTATTATGATTTGACGCCCTATCTGAAGAAAAAAAATAATGTTATTGCCGTCAGAATCGACCATAGTAAAGTCCTTTCAGGAAGATGGTATACAGGATCAGGATTGTATCGCTCTGTATATCTGTTGGTGCACAACGATACCTATATTGAACCCTGGGGAATTTTCTTTCAAACGCCGCAGGTCAGCAAAGAAAAAGCTGCATTTAAAGTCAATGTTGAGTACCGGCAACAGCATGCAAAAGCTCTTGTGGTGTCGGCCCGATTGGTCGATAGCAAGGGTAAAACGGTTATACAAACTGAGCAAAAGGTAAAAGAAGCCCGTGTGGGCGCGCAAACAGCAGAATTATCGGGAACACTTGAGAAGCCTCAATTGTGGTCGCCCGATGCTCCACGGGTCTATCGCCTGATATGCCGTCTCGAAGCTGATGGTAAAATAATCGACGAATCCACTCAACTGGTTGGTTTTCGTAAACTGGAATTCACTGCTTCCGAAGGATTTAAAATCAATGACAATGCTTTAAAAATTAAAGGAGTATGTGATCATCATACGGCAGGCGCAGTTGGTGCTGCGATTCCTGATGATGTGTTGTACCGTCGGTTAAAAATTTTGAAAGACATGGGTTGTAATTCCATTCGTACCGCACATAATCCTTATGCTCCGGCATTCTATGCGATGTGCGATACCCTGGGTATCATGGTGATGAATGAGGCTTTCGATGGTTGGGACGCAGAGAAAGCAAGGGATGATTATGGTAATTATTTTGAAGAATGGTGGCAGAAAGATTTGGGTAGTTTTATTAAAAGAGACAGGAATCATCCTTCAGTAATCATCTGGAGTATCGGAAATGAAGTGCATAAGCCTCTTCCCGAAACCCAAAAGAAACTTGTGGATTTTATTCATCAGCTTGACCCAACACGACCGGTAACGCAGGGCGGTACCGACCCGACACGGGGCATGACTGTGGATTATGAAAAGAACTTTAAATATCTTGATATAGTTGGATTTAACGGAAACGGTGAAGAGGTGGGTGAATTTGAAAAATTTCAGGAAATGAATCTCAACAGGCCTGCAGTGGGAACAGAAGTTCCGCATACCTACCAGACCCGGGGAGTGTATAGAACCCAAACTACCTGGCGTCGCCGCGATTTCCCTGCTCCTTGGGAGTTGAAATCGAATATCCCCTGGGATAAATTTAAATCCAGGGTGTTTGAAATCCCTGATTTGTCAGAACAGGAAGTTTTTCCTGAAGAAATTGAAAACAAATACTATCAGTCGTCCTACGATAATGCATCTGTTCGAATTAGTGCAAGACATTCGTGGCAACGAACCAACTCTTTCCCATTTTTGATGGGTGAGTACCGCTGGGGGAGTTTCGATTATCTGGGTGAGGCAGAATGGCCCCAACGTTGTGGTAACTTCGGAATTATTGATATTTGTGGTTTTCCGAAAGATCATTACTATCTTTACCAGAGTTTGTGGAGTGATAAGCCGATGGTGCATCTGCTCCCGCATTGGACACATCCCGGAAAAGAAGGTGTGACTATTCCTGTGGTAGTGTACACGAATTGCGGATCGGCAGAATTGTTTCTGAACGGAAAATCTCTTGGAAAAAAAGCATATACAGGGGAACAGTTGGTGTGGCAGATGCCTTATCAACCAGGAGAATTGAAGGTGATTGCCTATAACGGAGAACAGGCTGTGGCTCAAAAAACGTATAAAACTGCCGGTAAAGCAGCCGGCTTCAATGTCACTACCGACAAGCAAAAGGTAAAAGCAAACCAGAAAGATGTGATTCACGTGGAAATTGATGTTGCAGATGTTGAGGGTAATTTCTGTCCGATGGCAGATAACCTCATCAGTGTTCAGGTGAGTGGAGCTGCTAAAATACTGGCGATGGACAATGGCGATCCGATAGAGTTAACACAGTATAAAGTCAATACAAAAAAAGCATTCAGAGGTAAATGTCTGCTGATGTTGCAATCGACAGATAAAAAGGGAGCTATACAGTTGACGGTAAGTTCTCCCGGATTAAAAAGCAGGTCAGTTAGCTTTCTAGCTGAATAAAGCAGGTAAATTTATCTTCAGGTTCATTTGAAAATTTTAATATTAATGAAAAAACACTTGATATTTATTTGTTTTTTGTGTGTTGCGATAATCAATGCACAAAGCACGCAAAAGGTAAAATGCGGGTCGGATAACCAGATTTCTATAGATTTTTCGGTGATTGAGAAACAAAACGTTAAGGGAGCCTCAGGGGCCAACCTCTGCTGGTTGCTCGACTCTGATAAATACAGGCCGCGTACGCGATCCATGCGTACAGCTTTAGCTGAATTGGGAGTGGGAGCCTTGCGCTTTCCTTATGGTCACCTTGCCGACAATTATCTTTGGACAACTCCTCCTTTTGAGAATGCAGTGAAGGGTTTGACTGCCAGGGTAGCAACCAAGTCGCTGGCCCCGGCTAAGTGGGATTGGTGTGTCAATCCCGACGGAACTTTTAAAAATGCACTTGATTTTGACGAATACATTGCCTTATGCAAAAGTATTGGTGCTGAACCGCTCATCATGGTCAATGTGCTTTCTTTCCGTTACGAAGGCGGTCCGTCGCTCGAATCGCTGATTACTTCAGCAGCCGAGTGGGTGAAATATGCCAATGTAATCCGCAGGTACAATGTAAAATACTGGCAGTTAGGGAATGAAGTAGAACATACCAAAGAAATTACTCTGGAGGAGTATGTGGATATTTATGGTAGAATGGCCGCAGCCATGAAAGCCGTAGACCCCACGATCAAAGTTGGTACGGGAGTATTGGGACAGCCGGCATGGAATAAAGCAATTCTGGAAAAACATTCCGATCTTGTCGGATTTATATCCGCACATCAGTATGCTTTCAATCAGCCTTTTTCCGAGAAAGGATATGAAGGTTGGAAAGAACTGGGTAAGGTTGAAAATCGTAATATACAAAAAATGCAAAATCTGCTCAATGAGCAACCGGCATATAAGGACATCAGTATCATGATTACCGAAACCGGAGCAACAGGCGGTAAATGGCCGGAAAACAGGACGAATGATCTGTATAAAGCCTTGTACTGGTTTGAAATGAATATGGAAGAGTTAGTGCAGCCGAATGTAAAATATTCATTCTTTTGGGGAACCCATAGTCCGTGGGGCGGTGAGAAAGCAGATACCGGATTGGAATACCTGCTAACAATGAAAGATAATGAAGTGACACCCACCGGAAGAATTGTGGAGTTGGTGAATAAGTATATGCCTCAGCAAATCGTAAAATCAGATCGCGTTTCAGGTTATTTGCGCATATATGCCGGAATCAGTAAGGATAAAAAAGAACTTTCTGTTTTTGTGTTGAATAAAAATGATCAGGAAGAAAAATGCACCTTCAATATTGTGGGGACAAATCTTAAGAATTACCTTAGCGAAAAATTTGTATTTGCAGGGACTTCTCCTGTTGATACGGCTCCGGAAGTGAAAAAAATGAAAGGGAAAAGTGTTGCCGGAAATGTTGTCGACGAAACATTTGCTCCCTGTTCTCTTACCATTCTCCGGTATCATCGCAAATAAATATAATCAACATAAAAATAAACAATGAGACAGTTTTTCTTATTAGTAATTCTTACATTTACTCTTGGAGCATTCGCCCAAAAAGATTTCCAAATCGTCACCGGTCCCTATCTGCAAGCGGTAACCGATACCGAAGCAACTGTAGTATGGACCACCAGTAAGCCGGCTGTATCGTGGGTTGAACTGGCACCCGACGATTCAACACATTTCTACAATGAAGCCCGTCCCCGTTATTATAATCTTTCCCTTGGTAAGAAACTGATAGGAACGATTCATCGGGTTCGTCTTCAGCAACTTGAACCCGGAAAGAAGTACCGCTATCGGATTTATTCGCAGGAAGTAATTGAAGAACAGGCTTCTGATGTTTTGTATGGAAAAACCATCGCCAGCCATATATTCAGGTCGAAGCCCTTCCTGTTTCAAACCCTGGACAAGCAGAAAACATCTTTCTCATTCCTGACGGTGAATGATATTCATGAAAAGAATGATTTGCTGAAATCGCTTTTGGGAAATATCACTAAAGAGAAGGTCGATTTTGTTTTCTACAACGGGGATATGGTGAATAATATGCAAACTCCTGAAAAAATACTGAACGGCTTTCTTAATCTGTCGGTTGAAATGTTCGCTTCTGAGCTTCCTTTTTATATCTCCCGCGGAAATCACGAAACAAGAGGATTGACCGCCGGAAAGTTCATGGATTATTTCCCGACTACCACAGGTCAGCCCTATTATACACTTGAACATGGAAATACCTTTTTCATTGTGCTGGATGGGGGAGAAGATAAACCCGACAGCGATATCGAATACGGAGGATTGGCCGCCTATGATCAGTACAGAATTGAAGAACAGCTATGGTTAAAAAAAGTGGTGCAAAGTGAAGCTTTCAAAGCCGCAAAACATAAAATTGTGATGATGCATATCCCGCCGGGAAATGAAGATACATGGCACGGACCGGTACATATAAGTGAGTTATTTGTGCCTGTTTTGAATGGCACAGGTATAGATATTATGCTTTGCGGACATATACACCGGCATAATTATTATAAAGACGGAGTAGGAGGAACTGATTTTCCTGTGTTGATAAATGCCTATAAAAATAAAGCCAGGATTGATGTTTCCGACGAAGGTCTTGTGGTGAGATCTTTGAATGATCAAAATAAAGCTGAATTTGAAGTGAAACTGAAATAAAGAAAGCAGCATTTATAACTGAATACGGGTACTCACTTCCTGAGAAAAAAGGAATTCAGGTCCCGTATTTTTTTATTTTTGATTAATTTATACCCTTTTTTGAATAATATGTACCTATAAGTTTGTAAAGTAAGCCTTATTTTTGCAAAATACATTATTGCTTAAATTAATATCTCCGAAAATGAAAACACCATTATTATTACTTTCGGCTTCGGCTTTGGCGATGGCCGCTTGTGCGAATGCAAAAGAAACAAAGCCCAATGTGATTATCATACTGGCCGATGATTTGGGTTATGGCGACCTGAGTGCCTACGGAAGTAAAACGATCAATACGCCGAATATCGACCGCTTAGCCCACGGTGGTGTGAGGTTTACACAAGGTTACGCAACTTCTGCTACTTCGACCCCCAGCCGTTATGCAATGATGACGGGTATGTATCCGTGGAAGAACAAGGATGCGAAGATTCTTCCGGGCGACGCTCCTTTATTAATCAGTGAAAAACAATATACACTGCCTGAAATGATGCAGGATGCCGGTTATGTCACTGCCGCTATTGGAAAATGGCATTTAGGAATGGGTGACGGTAATGTTAACTGGAACAAAACAGTGACTCCGGGGGCTAATCAGATTGGATTTAGTTATTCTCACCTCATCGCTGCTACCAACGACAGAGTTCCTAATGTGTTTGTTGAAAATGGCAAAGTGGTGGGCTTAGACCCCAATGATCCGCTTTATGTAAGTTATAAAAAGAACTTTCCCGGAGAACCGACTGCCCTTACTAATCCTGAAATGCTGAAAATGAAATGGTCACACGGTCATAATCAGTCTGTTCATAATGGGATTCCACGCATTGGGTTTCAAAAGGGAGGAAAAAGTGCCCTTTGGGTGGACGAAGATATGGCGGATTACTTCACAGGTGTCGCTAAAAACTTCCTGACTGAAAATAAAGATAAACCTTTCTTTATGTACTTCGGGTTGCATCAGCCTCATGTACCCCGTACGCCGAATGCCCGTTTTGTGGGTACAAGTGGTATGGGACCTCGTGGCGACGCTATCATGGAAGCTGACTGGTGTGTGGGAGAGTTAATCGCTCATCTCGAAAAAACAGGTTTGCTCGAAAATACCCTCGTTATCTTTTCCAGCGATAATGGTCCTGTACTCGATGATGGTTATGTGGATGATGCCGTTGAGAAACTTGGCAATCATAAACCTACCGGTCCGCTTCGTGGTGGAAAATACAGCCTGTACGACGCCGGAACGCGTGTTCCTTTCCTTGTTTACTGGAAAGGTAAAATCAAACCGATGGTCTCGGATGCCATGGTATGTCAGCTGGACCTGATGGCTTCGATAGCTTCACTGGTAAAACAACCGTTGAAAGAAGGCTTTGATAGTCAGAATATCCTTCCGGCATTGCTTGGAAAAAGCAAAAAAGGAAGAAGTGAACTGGTGGTGGAAGCCAACGGCAAACTGGCTTTCCGTTCGGGCGACTGGGCTTTCATTCCTGCTTACAAAGGACCCGAACGCAATACTACCGGTAATGAACTGGGAAATCTTCCTTCAGATGGTTTATTCAACCTGAAAAAGGATGTCGGACAGCTCAATAATGTAGGTGCCGGCAATCCGACGCAACTTCAGAAGTTGAAATCCCGCTTTCTTGAAATCACAAAGGGTTATTACAATGCCGATGTTCAGGAAATGGAACTGAAATAAGCCTCAGATAACGGATGAAAGTTTGTGAGAATCTGATACTTTAAAGAAAAAAATACAGGTATGAAAATAAGGTTGGTAGTTGTTTGTGTGGTAGTTTTTTTTCTGTCAAACATGACTGCAGCTAAGGAAAGAAGCGTATTGCTTCTTGACAGGGACTGGAAGTTTAAAAACTCAGAAGTGGAACAGGGAGCTAAACCTTCCTTTGATGACAGTGCCTGGGAAAAAGTCAAAGTGCCCCACGACTGGGCAATTCTGGGTGATTTCGATATGAATCTGGATACCCAGATGGTGCAGGTGGTGGAGGACGGTGAAAAAGTACCCCGCCTCAGAACCGGTCGCACCGGCGCTTTGCCCATGTTCGGGGTAGGTTGGTACCGTAAGGTATTACCTGTAACTTCAGCCGATCGCAACAAGCGGATTTTTATTGAATTCGACGGTGCGATGAGTCTGGCAAAGGTTTACCTGAACGGCAACTTTGTTGGCGAGTGGCCCTATGGCTATGCCTCTTTCTCGTTCGATCTTACTCCTTTTATTCAGTTTGATAAGCCAAATGTGCTGGCGGTTCGTCTTGAGAACCGCCCCGAATCGTCCCGCTGGTTTGCCGGAGCAGGTATTTTTCGCAATGTTCGTTTTGTAAAAACGGAAGCAACTTATATTCCGCAATGGGGTACCTTCATCACTACTCCGAAGGTGACCGCCAAAGTAGCAGAGATTAATATTCAGACAGAACTTGTGTCGGCTGATGGAAATCAATTACAGGTAAGATTAGTTACCGATATCTTCACTAAATCCGGAGTGAAAGTAGCTTCAGTAAGCTCAAAGCAGACTGTTCAGAATAAGGCATTATTCACTCAAAAAGCCACAATTAAAAATCCAGCTTTGTGGAGTCTGGAGACGCCACATCTTTATACCGCTATTTCGAAAGTTTATGTGGATAATATTCTAAAAGATGAATATAAAACCACTTTTGGTTGCAGAAATATCCGTTTTGATAAAGACAGGGGATTTTTCCTGAATGATAAACACGTGAAACTTCAGGGAGTCTGCATGCATCACGACCTGGGTCCGCTGGGCGCTGCGGTAAATTATCGCGCCACCGAACGGCAGGTGAATATGATGAAGGAAATGGGTGCCAACGCCATTCGTACTTCCCATAATCCTCCTTCTCCCGAACTGGTACAGATATGCGACAGTCTGGGAATGCTGCTTCAGGTGGAAGCTTTCGATGAATGGAAATACGGCAAGAATAAAAACGGCTATCATCTTTATTTTGAGGAATGGGCGGAAAGAGACATCCGCAGCATGGTGAAACGGGATAGAAATCATCCTTCTGTCATTATGTGGAGCATTGGAAACGAGATCCGTGAACAGGGAATGGCCGGTGAAGGAAAAGAAATTGCCGGTTTTCTTGCGAAAATATGCCGCGAAGAAGATCCGACACGTCCGGTTACCGCGGGATTCAATAATCATACAAATGCCATCAGCAATGGTTTGGCGGATAAGGTGGATCTGGTAGGATTTAATTATAAACCTTACGATTATAAAAAGAAGAAGGAGGAAAATCCGGGTTATGTGATTTATGGCAGTGAAACCGCCTCCACCGTGAGTTCCCGCGGTGAATACAAATTTCCGGTAAAAGAAGTGAAAAGTCCATGGTATACCGATTACCATGTTTCGAGCTACGACATGGAATATCCACGTTGGGCATCAACTCCCGATACCGAGTTTGAAATGCAGGACGATAACGACTTTGTGTTGGGTGAATTTGTGTGGACGGGTTTCGATTATCTTGGCGAACCGACTCCCTATAACGAAGGCACTCCGGCTAAAAGCTCCTATTTTGGCATTGTGGATCTCGGAGGGTTGAAAAAGGACCGCTTTTATCTCTATCAGAGTAAATGGAGTGAAACGCCTGTGCTACACCTGCTTCCTCACTGGAACTGGCCCGACAGAGTTGGACAGAATGTGCCCGTGTATTGTTATACCAATTACCCCAAAGCTGAATTATTTGTCAACGGTAAAAGCATGGGAGTAAAGCAAAAAGACAAAAGCAATAAGTATACCCGCTACCGCCTGATATGGGATGAAGTAGTGTATCAACCTGGCGAAATAAAGGTGGTGGCATATAATGATAATAATGAGGCAGTTGCCCGGCAGGTGATAAAAACTGCCGGCGAAGCGTCGACACTGAAATTAACCGCCGACCGTTCTGCGATTCATTCCGGTGGAAAAGACCTTTCGTTTGTCACCGTTGAAGTGCTCGATAAAGACGGCAATGTATGTCCGCGCGCCGGTAATCTTTTATTCTTTGATGTAAAGGGAGCCGGTAAACTTAAAGCGCTATGTAATGGCGATCCTACCGATCAAACTTCATTCGGATCGAATTATATGCGCGCTTTTAATGGCAAAATAGTAGCGGTGATCGAATCAGATGATAACGCAGGGGAAATTGTTCTCCGGGTTTCGGGTAGTCTCCTTAAATCGCAGTCGGTTAACATCTCGGTGAAGTGAGAATCAAAATCGAATATAAACCACAAAAGGCACAAAAGAAAGACTAAGGAAACACAAAAGCATAACTAAGAGTTAAGAACTAAGAACTAAGAACTAAGAACTAAAGTGTACTTATGAGACTTATGTGGGTCAATATTAAATATTTTCCTTTTGTGTTTCCTTAGTATTTCTTTTGTGCCTTTTGTGGTTTAAAAAAACAATATTGAATTTATAATTTTAATGAAATATATATTGATGAATAAAATTGTCGTGATGCTGGGATGCAGTATCTTAATGTTTGGACTGTTGTCCGCTCAAAATAAAAACACAAAGAAACCGGCATTCGAATCGGATATAACCGGATCGAAACAAAAACTGGAGAATCTGAATGATTTTCTACCGCTGTCGTCTTCTCCGAAGGCAATTAAGAATGCCATTTATGTTGATGTCACAAAACCGGCAGCAGAGCGGACTCAGGATCTTATCCGCCGACTGACCTTCGAAGAAAAACTCAGTCTGACCGGCGGTTATAACCGTTTTCAGGTTGCGCCGGTACCAAGATTGGGCATTCGTCCGGTTTTTATGGCTGATGCATCGCAGGGGGTACGAATGCAAACCCTCACCATCAAAGGAAAAAGCACCTCCTTCCCCGGGATGTTGCCGCTGGCATCAACATGGAACGGCGAGCTGGCCAAAGCTTTCGGAACGGCCATGGGTGAAGAATGTAAAGCGCTCGGGGTTGACATCCTGTTGGGTCCGGGAATCAATATGCAGCGACTATCGGTGGGTGGAAGAAACTTTGAGTATATGGGCGAAGATCCGCTGCTAACAGATATCATCGCATCAAATTATGTGTCGGGAATGGAAAGTACAGACGTGGTTTCCTGCCCCAAACATTTTATTGCTAACGATCAGGAATTCTGTCGCCATATTGCTAATTCAATCGTAAGTGAAAGAGCTCTGCGCGAGATTTACCTGCCTGCATGGAAAGCGGTTATCGAAAAAGGAAAAGCGAGTGCTATTATGACCGGTAATAATCTGGTGAATGGAACTCCGGCACCGATCAACAAAGAGCTGAATGCTGATATCCTCAGAAAAGAATATGGTTTCCAGGGAATTGCCATGACCGACTGGCAGAATACCAATTATTTTCCTTCCTTTCAACATTTGGTACTCCCTTCGGGCGAAACGTTGCTGATGCCTGATAATGAGAAATTTGCCTCATGGGTAAATGATGAGATAAAAAAATCTCCCACCAGAAAAGCGGAGATTGAAATCCTTTTGGAAAAGATGATTTACCCTACGCTTTACACCCTTTTCAGCAAGGGCGTGTACGACAGAGCACCTCAGAATGAAAGCTTTATGGCTACGCTGTCTGCCCACAAACAACTTGCCCGTCAGTGTGCCGAGGAATCTATAGTCTTATTGAAGAATGAAAAAAATATATTACCCATAACTGTTGGTCAGCATATTGTGATGGTGGGCAAACCCGAGATTCATAGCGGGGAAGGAAGCGGATTTGTGCAGGGATATGATCATGTTACGTTCGAAGAGGGACTGAAAGCCGTTTATGGCGATAATTTCACTTACTTGAAAGAGGTGGATGCGGCAGTTGTGAAAAAAGCAGATGTGGTGATATTTAACTTCAATAAACGCTCAGGTGAGGGCCGCGATGTTCCTTTTGAAGCCGGATCAGAGGAGATTTCAACCCTTAAGAAAATTACAGCAATCAATAAAAATGTGGTGGTCTTGATGAATTCGGCCAACGTTTTGCCTTTTGAATGGATTAAAGAAGTGAAAGGACTGTTGTGGTGCTATTTCCTTGGTCAGGAACGTGGCAATGCCCTGGCAAATATTATCTCCGGAAAAGTTTCTCCTTCCGGAAAGTTGCCGTTCACAATTGAGAAGAATTTCAGGGATGGTCCTGATCCTGATTTCAACTATCTGGGAAATAAACCTTTCTGGATGGGAAATAATCAATACAAAAAATACTGGTTGGGTGAAACCAGTGAATATGATACGGCCTTTACCAATTACGTGAAACCATTTACTCCGATTCCTGTGCCTTATAAGGAAGAGACACTGATCGGATACCGTTGGTACGATTATCATAAGATTCCGGTGCATTTTCCTTTTGGATATGGCCTGAGTTATTCGCAGTTTCGATTAAACAAAATGACAGTTGAAAATAATATTTCGAAAGATGGAACCATTGCTGTAGAAGTGGAAGTGCAGAATACAGGTAAAATGGCCGCAAAGGAAGTGGTGCAGATTTATGTTTCCGACAAACAATCCAGCGTCGTACGTGCCCCGAAAGAGCTGAAAGCATTTCAGAAAACAGCCTTGCTTCCCGGAGAAAAAACTATCCTCAGGTTTGTGCTTGATAAGAGCGCACTGTCATTCTGGGATGAATCGATGCATGACTGGAAGTTGGAGCCGGGCGAGTTTGTGATTTGGGCAGGGAACAGCAGTGCGGATTTGAAGTTACAGGAAAGTTTGGTGGTAAACTGATAATGACC
>JAYFPP010000265.1:0-3903 GCA_034927635.1 Paludibacter sp. | reverse complement strand
AAACAAACCCAAATTATTAATTTAAAAAATTTACGTTTATGATTAAGTATGCATTAAGAAAGAATCAACTGGCTGCAAATGGAGAACCTAATTTTGTGGCGTATGTAAGTTGTATGGCCAGCAAAACAATTGATGACCTGGTGACAAAGATGGTAGAAGAAGGAACCGGCTTAACACGACCGCAGGCGATGGCGTATTTTGAGAAGCTGACGCAAATAGTCATTAACTTTCTCGAGGATGGTTGTGCGGTGAACACTCCGCTTTTCAGGGTACGCCCTTCCATCAAAGGTGTTTTCACAAAATACAATGATATTTTCGATTCGTCGAAACAGAAGTTGAATTACAGTATGACTGGTGGCACGCGTATGGAACCGGTATTGGCAAACATCATTGTGGAAAAATTAAAATCGAAGATTCCGTTTATCGAAACCTTCTTCGACGGCATGAGCCGGCTATCCAACTCGAAGATTACTCCGGGTGGAAATGCCGAAATCAAAGGAGAATGTTTGCTGTTTAATCTTGATGATCCGAAACAAGGGGTATTCTTTTGTCCCGAAGCAACGCCAACTGTGGAAATAAGGGCGCTCGCTTACCTGCGAAACAGTTTCAAAGAAGTATCATTTATGATTCCTCAACTGGAACCGGGAACCTATATCCTGAAAGTAAAAACAGGTAGTGATGAACAGGGTATGCAGTGCAGTGGTACACTCGAACAGGTTTTAACCATTGAGTAAGTACATGGAATCATTGTTTAATCCTCAGGAAGTCGGCAAGGGAATTGCCGACTTCGGTTTCCTTGTCATGGCAGGGACATGTTATCTGGTATTTTCGTTTACCCTGTTTGTTTTCTTTATCAAATGGCTGGTTCGCATCATCAACAATATCATTAACCGTCAGCAACTGCTACTCGATGAGATACTGAAACTGGAAAAGAAACAGATTGGCCTTTTAGAGAATATTCATCAGAAAATCAAACAAAGTGCATAAACGATGGCAAATATAGCTTTATTAGTTCCCATTATTCAAAAATGGGAAGGCGGATATGTGTTTGATCCTGATGATCCGGGCGGACATACCTTTATGGGCATCACCCTGAAAACATGGAAAAAGGCTGGGTACGATAAGACCGGCGACGGAAATATCAATGCAGATGATTTGCGATTAGTTACGTACGAAGAGATGATTACCGCAATCCTCAAACCCTATTACTGGGATGTGTGGCAGGCTGATCATATCAGGAATCAATCCATAGCGAACCTACTGGTCGACTGGATTTGGTGCAGCGGAGCGAGAACCATTGTAATTGTGCAACATATACTGGAATTAAAAACTGATGGTATCGTTGGTAACAAAACCTTATCGGCAATCAATAATTATCCCGAACCTTATGAGCTACACAAACTGATTAAGGCTGCACGTATATATTATATCGACAGTATCTGCGAACAACGACCGGTTCTGAGTAAATTTAAACGGGGATGGAAAAACCGCATCGCCGATTTTGTTTATTCTCCGATGGTTTTATTATGTTTGTTAATAGGTGTATTCACAGTTAGCTGCCGGAGTGCTAAATCTGGTCTTCAGGTAACTACCGCCGATTCGATACAATGTATTGGTATCAGAAATACCCTGAGTGACCGCAAACTTAGCAGTGTTCTGTCGGATAGCGTTGATTACAAAAAATCAATACACGACAAGCTGGTTGAAACCGTAGATATGTTTTTCTGTTTGACTGGCGGTACTGATACATTGTCATCATCCAAACCCTTGCAATTATCCGGCCGAGTTCAAATCAACAGAATTCGTGAATCGGTCTCAGCGAATGAGCTACAACGGCAACAGAGGGTTGAAACACAAAACCAACTCGTCGTCAGGCAGGAGGAAGAAGTCAGGCAGTCGCAGGTAAGAAAAACGAAGAGCATAAGCCGACCTACCAAAGACCCTCCGGCTAAATATGTCGGTTTATTCATCATCATGGCAATTATGATCGCTGGATTTTTCCTTTGTTTTTACAACCGAAAGCACTGACATAAATGCTTTACAACAAAGAAGTTTGCCTTTTCGGGCAAGCTTCTTTTATTTTTTACATATAGCCTGCGATTATACCCGCAAGTCCCCCACTTTCGGAGCCTATCTTCCTTATTACAGATTAAACCTTCCTTTCTTTCTGGAAATTCCTCCCCTTGTTCAGGTGAAACCTTCTCCACTTTCTGAACAACTTGTCTTATACTGATATAGGTAGACACATTATAAACAATAAATAATGTGCCCTATGAATCAAAATCAAAAATTTCCAGATTTGGAAAGATCATCTATTCTTATTGATTATTATGCAAGCGGCATTTCGATGTACGCGATAGCAAAAAAGTATTCAATTAACAAACGTACTCTTAGTTATTGGATAAAAAAATATCCAATTGACACAGTATTTGTATCTTTGCCTGCAGAATCAAACGAAGAGGTTATGGCAAAAAAAGAGGTTAATGAATCGGATGAAATCGCGAGACTGCAAGCCCGGATTAAAGCTTTGGAAAAAGCCCTGGCATTTTCTAAGTTAGAAATCCAGGCCCGCGACATGCTCATTGACATGGCCGAGCAGCAGGAGAAAATCCAAATAAGAAAAAAATCTGGGGTCAAGTAGTAACGTTACTGGTCGAGCAGGGTTTAACAAACGTAACGACTGCTTGTAAGCTATTTGGCCATTGCCGTCAGGCTTTTTACCAGTTAAAGTCTGATTATGAACATCAAAGCAAACGTAACGGGGAGATTGTTGAAGCTGTAAAAGAAATCAGGGATGAAGACCCTGGTATTGGTTGCTTTAAACTCTTCATCATGGTATGTTCCATATTCGGGAGGGATGGTGTTCCAGGTCGCGACAGTTTTTTCAAGTTATTGCGCCGCAATAAACTGATGCTCATATGTCCCAAGCCACGGCGTACCACAAATTCCAATCACCGGTATCACAAATACAAGAACCATATAAAAGGATTAATTCCTTCGGGTCCAAATCAATTGTGGGTTAGCGACATCACGTATATTAACCTGGATGTTGGTTGTTGCTATTTACACTTGATTACCGATGCTTACTCACATATGATTGTAGGATGGAAGCTGGCTGACACACTGAAGGCTGCAATTACACTGGATGCCTTGAGTGATGCTATCAACCATACAGGCCGGGATGATCTTACAGGACTGATTCATCATTCTGATCGCGGAATACAGTATTGTTGTGATATGTACATTGACAAACTCAAGCAATACAACATCACTATCAGTATGACCGAGGACTACAAGCCCACTGACAATGCCATTGCTGAACGGGTTAATGGCATCATCAAACAGGAACGAATCTATCGCGGAAAATACTTTAAAGATGTAGATCAGGCACGGTATGTAATTGGACGATTTATTACCTTTTACAATATCCGCAGGCCACATATGAGTATCGGGATGCTTACACCGGAAATCGCCCACCAACAGTCAGGAGAACAAAAAAAGATGTGGAAAACAAAAGTTTATTCATCAAACAAAGCTCTCGAGCAGAAAAATGATGTATTTTTGTCTACCCAACAGTAGGTTCAGGTGACGGTTAAGCCATCAGACTGATTGTATTAAGAATGAATGGTGCTTCGAGTACCATTCATTCTTACCCAACAGCAAGTCAGGCTCTGGTTATCCATCAGATGTAAACGTTTTTAGTATGATAAAAGAGAAAGTGTCTATATTTTTAGTATGATAAACTAAAATGTGTCTATATTTTCAGCATAAGTTATCTGATATGTCTAGCTTTTCAGTATAATAATTTGTGAAGAGTATAGTGATTCAGTATAATGATTTTTTATATGTCTAGTTTTGTAGTATAGTGGATTAAAAAGTGTCTACTAAAATCAGTAAAAGTCA
>JAYFPP010000185.1:0-3399 GCA_034927635.1 Paludibacter sp. | reverse complement strand
TGCTTACATGCTTTCCTTTATCTGCATCATTATCATATTGCTGATTTAGCTGGTTGGGAAAGAAAAATACCTTAAGAATGCCAAACATAATAAATAATTTGATAAAAATGATGAGCCACAGCTTTTTTCCTACGGTCATATTCTTAAAACCGTCGCGATAGAAGATATAAAGTTTTTTGAACATAGTTGTTTATTAAATGATACAGTTGTTTTTTGTAATTGTTACAATTTTAAAAAAATAAGGAATTTTTTTATACTGATTGGGATTTTCGCAAAAAAAAGAGAAACAATTGCACGCAAAGGTGCAACTGTTTCTCTTCTTATTTTAGTATTCCTGGAAAGTCAGATTATTTCTCTACATTTTATCAGGACTTACCTAATTTTTACTAATGTGACTTATGTGCTATTTTCACAATTTTGTCTTTGCAAACTCCAGCACCCCCTGCATATGTTGTTCCATCAGGCGCGCCGCCTCCCGGCTGTTACGATTTTTTATGCATTCCAGCATCTTAACATGTTCATCGACCACATTTGTGCTTGGAGCACAGAATCTTTCTTTGTTGTAGATAGCCAGAATGTCAGGTGTTATGATCATCAACATCGATTTAATAACATGATTGTGACTTGCCTCAGCAATTGCCCTGTGAAAAGCAAAATCGTAGCTTACACGTTCTTCGGTGTTCCAGTATTTTAAAAAATTATTATGCGCAAACTCAATTTCCTTCATATCAGCCTCCGTCCATCTTTCGGAACACAGACTTATTGCATTGACCTCAAGCATAATGCGGGTCTCGACCAACGAAAAGAAATCATAATGCTGTAAATGCAATACATCAGAAATCAGGCCGTCGATAGCGGTGATATCGAGACGGTTAATTACCGATCCGCTTTGAGGAAGGGTTTTGATAATCCCGTAAAACTCTAATTTATGCAATGCTTCACGAACCTGTGCCCTTCCGAAACCAAATTCATCTGCCATTTTTCGTTCGGCAGGCAGGCGATCTCCGGGTTTTAGTATCCCTGAATTGATTAATTCCTTAATCTTTGATATTACCTGATCCGAAGGGCTTATCTCTTTTGAAGAAAAATTTTCTTTATTTGATGTTACCACAATAAAATGATTAAACTATTGAATGGCAAAATTACACGCAATAATTCACCTGACAAAATTCAGAATATATTTTTTATTTCCGCCGCCACTTCACTCCCACCAGCACATTAAACCCGGGCAAAGTCAATCCCCCGAAATCAACATAGCTTTCATTCAGTAAATTATTCAGATCGGCATACACGATCCATTGTTTCAACTGCCATGCGATACGACTGTTGATAAGCCAATAAGGACGATAGGGAACTTTATCACCGGTGCCGAAGTCGGCATAATCACCGGCACGGTCGTTATAATTGAGGTTCCAGGTCACCCCAACATTGGTTATCAATGAATGACTTGCCTGAAAGACAATCTGATGACGGAGATAATCGAGGGCATATTTGGAGTCGAACGTTGCAGGTGCTTTGTCGGTATTAACAAAAGCATACGAGAACATCAACTGTTTCATAAAACCCTGACTGAAGCTATAGTTTGCAGAGGCATCTGCACCCATTGTATTGAGCGTCGTCAGGTTCATACTTTGCCATTTCTCCTGATCAGGAAACTTCACCCAGTCGATAATATTTGTTCCTTTGCGGTAAAAGACACTTCCATCGCACTGAAGACCGCCCCAGCGATATTTAGTCCCCAACTCAACAGTCCGGGATTTCTCTGGCTGCAAATCGGGGTTGGCAAGCTGTGTCGCGCTTTTATAATACAGATCGGTAAAGGTTGGCAAACGGGAAGACGTGTTGGCAGAGGCAAATAAAACAAGATCGTTGGAGTGAAAATAGCTGATATCGGCCCCATAATTTGTTTGAAGCTCAAAATCAGTCGCTTTGGAAAACGAAGCTCCGCCTGAAAAATACAACTTACCAATATTTCTTGAAAAATCGAGATAGCCACTGGCAATCAACCTTTCTGCTTCTTTTGTAAAATACTTATCCTGACCTTTCTCGTATAGATTAACCGGTAGGTCATTAACATTCACAATATCTTCTCCCAGCACGGTACTGAAGATATGATCAACCTTCACATCTATTCCTCCACTGAATTTACCAACAGGGGTATAATTCCCGACATTGATGGCATATGCCGTTACATCTGTCAAATGATAATTATGATCCGCATACCAGCTTGCCGCATCCCGAAAATTCCTGAACAATTCAAACCGATCATAATGTCTTCTGTGATAAGCCTGAGCCTCAACATTCAGGTCACCGTACTGTTGCTGCCATTTAAGCGATGAAAACTGCGTTTGGGTATGCTCAAACTGGTTGGGATAAGCCAGCGAATAGAAGCCATTGGCTCCAAAAGATTTACTCTGCCAGGCTAATTGCAGATCAAGATTGCCCGATTTATTTGTTTCAAGGCTTGTTTGGGAAAAGATATTATAACTCTCGTAATCTGTGTTTGTCCGATAGCCATTACTCATGTTACGAGCCACGGTAGTAAAATTCCGCAATGCTTTTTTACCTAAGCTGAAAGTAAGTTTATGTGCCTGCGTGTTGTAATACCCATATGAAATAGATGCATCCAGCAAACTTTTGGATTTGGTATCTGTTACGATATTAATCGCTCCACTGAAAGCCTGACTTCCATATCTCCGGGAAGCACTACCCTGCAGGACTTCAACCTTTGATACCTCACTCAAATCGAGGGGAATATTCAGATTATGATGGCCGGTTTGAGGATCGGTAATATTTACGCCGTTTAACAAAATCAGCACCTGATCGAAAGATCCTCCCCGTAACGAAATATCGGCCTGCGTTCCTCCGGTACCCCGTTGACGAACATCGACTCCCGAAATACTTTTCAGCAAAACATCCAGCCCCTGAGCCGGCATACGGTTGATAGCACCGGCATCGAGCTGCTTCACCACCTTTCCTATTTCAGGGAATTGTTTTCTGCGGGAGGCATTAACATCCACCTCCGATAAGCGAATTACAGAACTGTCATTCAGTTCATAACCATAACTAAATACACTAACGAAAAGGAATAATAAAGTAATTTTTCTCATAATTTAAAAAATAAAAAACGGTTAAAACAGCCTATGCCATTTTAACCGTCAGGATAAACGATATAAATATTGATTATTTGCCGCAGGGTATTCTCCTGCAGATTTACTTACAAAATTAACTATTAGGATGCTCTCTGTCAATAAAAGCGGGAGTTCCTCCTCTGCATCAGGCTCATTTTCCCGTTCTCCGGATATAATACATTTTATCAGTTCAACTTTACGGAACAGGCTATCACCGGCCATATGTACCGACAAGTTGCCTATGGAGATTGATTTACCCAGACTGGCA
>JAYFPP010000246.1:0-28670 GCA_034927635.1 Paludibacter sp. | reverse complement strand
TTTTATGGATGTGGAATATCCATCTGATGAAAGAGCTTTGCGATCAGAAATGGTAAAAATTATCCGCCGTGCCTGCGATCAGGGTTTGATGATATCAACTTACGGGACAGTTTCGGTGCGCTGGCATGATAATGATTTTCTAATCACTCCACGAGATGTTGCCCGGTGGGATATTTTGCCGAATGATATTGTTCAGATCAGAAATGGTATGGCTGAAGCGGGAAAAGTACCAAGTCGATCGGTGGCCTTGCATCATCGTATCTATCAACTCAATCCACATATCAACTCTATCATAACCACACAACCAACAAATTTAATGGCCCATGCGGTGAGTGGACAAAAATTTGATGTGCGTACCATACCCGAAAGCTGGATATTCCTGCAGGATGTTCCTTCAATTCCATTTGGTTTGTTGTACAATGATGTTGATAGTATGGCTAAGATGTTCAATGATAACAGGGTAGTGCTGGTGGAGAACGACTGCGTTTTTGTTACCGGTGATAAGTTACTGAATACTTTCGATTATCTCGAAGTTGCCGAGTTCAGTGCCAATTCATTGGTCATGGCTTCTTCTATCGGACCACTTCAACCTATGGGCGACAAAGAGATTGATGAACTACGAATCGCGTTTAATGTGAAATAAGATTTAATTGAGAGTTGAGAGTTGAGAGTTGAAAACTCTGGAAACATGATCATTCAGCATGTTCACTCTCAACTCTCAACTCTCAACTCACCTGTATCTCCCCGTTTTAAAATCCGACAAAATACTCAGGTAACTTTGATAGCGGGAGTTGCTTATTTGATGGTTGGAAACAGCTATTAGAACAGCACAGCCCGGTTCGTGTACGTGTGTGCAATTCGTAAACCGGCATTCTTTTGATGTTTTGAATATTTCCTTGAAATAGTGACTAATTTCGGATTCTTCCATGTCTACCGTCCCGAAACCTTTAATTCCCGGAGTGTCAATAATTAATCCTCCGTTCTCAAGTTGATACATCTCAGAGAAAGTTGTTGTGTGCATACCCTTATTGTGGTAGCTTGATATTTCTCCGGTTTTTGCCATTGATTTGGGAGAGATGGCGTTAATAAGGGTTGATTTACCCACACCGGAATTACCTGAAATAAGAGTGGTTTTATCTTTTAAACAGGCAGTAAAATCTACAAAAGTTTCAGGTTTAAATGCCGACAACATAAAAACAGGATAGCCAAGCGATTCATACAGTGATTTTATTGCTGCGGCATATTCTAATTCATCGTCACTGTACCTGTCGGTTTTATTGATGACAATGCAGGCAGTAACATTGTATGCTTCTGCTGATGCAATAAAACGATCAATGAATACAGTGGACGTCTCGGGGTAATTGATAGTAATAACCAATGCCACAAGATCGAGATTTGAAGCCAGAATGTGCGACTGTTTCGATAAATTTGAAGAACGTCTGACGATGTAATTCTTTCTGTCATGAATACCGGCAATCATGCCGATACCATCCTGATTAAGGGTAAATTCAACAAAATCACCTACAGCAATGGGGTTGGTGCTTTTTATGTCCTTTAACCGCAGATTTCCCTTGATTTTACATTCATAAAAATCACCCTGATCTGTCTTGACCTGATACCAACTGCCTGTGTTTTTAGTGATTAAACCTTTCATAATTACCGGTAGACTTATTCGGATAGAAAGAATAATTCATCGATCAATAAAGAAATTTCATCGGCATCAATACCATTGACTTTCAAATATGTATGGTCGTTTTGTATTTGACTGATAACCAGCTCCAGATTGTTGTTTTGCTCACTCATGCTTTTCCTGTAATAGTCGATGGCAAGCGAGCGCTGCTTTTTACAAAAAGCAATATGACCTGCATTCAGATAATCTGTGGCATTCGGGGTGAATGAGATTATTTTTTCGTTATAATATGCCGCCTGATGGATATTTCCCGAAATAAATGCACACCAGCTTATTGCTCTCCACAGATTTTCGTTTTCAGCATCAGTCTTTTCCAAACCGGCATAAATTTTCAAAGCTTCTTTGTATTTCTGAAGTGCAATAAGGCAATTGGCTATCTGCATTTTAGTCGTATATTTCTCAGGTTGGAGAAAATCGAGATGCCGGTAGTGTTCCAGTGCCTTTTCATAATTACCAGAAAGGCGATAACACAGTGCAATTTTCTTGACTGTCCATAAATCGTCGGGCATAATCATGTCAGCCTTGATATAAGTCTCGAGTGCTTCTTTAATTTGAGAGTTCTTCTGGTACGAAAATCCTGTTTTCTGATACAATGCGGATGTGGGTGGCTCTGATTCTGATAATTCCAGAAATATCTCCAGCGCCTGCGGATAATATTTTTTAGAGAAATAGTATTCTGCCGTGTGAGTTTTTATGTCACTGTTGGCAGCAAGCAGATCAAAAAATGTTGTTTTATGCAGATAGAGTGAATAATCAAACATATCTCTGAAATCAGCGTGCTGAGGATGTATTCTGAAGAACCTGAATAAATCCTGAATATACTGCTTTGCACTGTTTCTGGCTGCCAGGTCAGGTTTTAATATTGATTCGTCTTTGGTGATTTCTTCCAGTTGTTCAGCTTCTGCACTGAATGATTTACTCATCATTTCGCGCTGACTGAAAGGCATTTGCATGACACTCAGACAAAAAGAGTATTTGTCGGAGTTGCAGATTGCACTGTTACCTAAAAAAGCTGAAATGACCGTTCTGTCTTTGTTCTCGAATAATTCTTCAATAGCAGAAAACTCTGTGTCGAATGGAAGAAACCAATGGGCTGTTTCGTTAAAAAACGGAAAGCTTTTGAGTGCCGAAAACGTACTCATGTAAACATCTGCACCTTCAAGTTGTAACTCAGTAAGTTCCTGAAGTTTGTCGGCTACTCCGCTTTGTTCTAATATTTCATTCCACTCCGGATTCTCCTCCTCCCATTCTTCTGATTTCAGCAGGTTTTCTGCTTCCATCTTATCCTTTATAATGGGACTGATTTTCATTATCTCCGGAAGAATTTCTTCTTTCATCTTTTTAGTAATACGGTCAGTGTCGGCAGTGCCGATAATGAGTATAATGATGTTTTTCAGATTCTCTACGGTCTTGTAATCATCAGCCAATACCATCAGCCGGTTCCTGATGACAGGAAAGTAGGGGAGAAATTTATTGTAACGGGTCAAAATAAAGCACAACCCAACTAATGCTCTCTGTTTGATATGCATGTCGTGATGTTGACAGGCATCAAGCAATAACAGGATTTTTTCTTCATCAAACATTCTCCAGATATTCAGGGTTAAAGCAGAGATAATCAGATTCTTTTCAGCAAACCCGGGATAATCTGGATGTAATATGTCCTGAAAAATCTTTTTCTCTGAAACTTCCAGTCTGGTACTCAGCCAGAAAACAAAAAAAAGATCGGGTATGAGTTTCTCAAAATTAGCCCTCAGTCTTTTAACTTCTTTTTGGGGATTTTCCTCTGATGAAGATAATAATTGCTTTTGCTGATGATAATATGACAATGAGTCAAACAAATCGCCCGAAGCGCTAAAATGTAATTTATGGGGAAAATATCTTTTTTGAGTAAATTCAAATGTGGTGGCATTACGCAACATCAACTCTTCAAGCATTTTAGTGTTGAGTGAAATAAGCCTGGCTACGATTTTGTTATAAACAATCTTTCTTTCAGGATCTTCTGTTCCGTTGATGAAGTATTGCAACATGAAACGATAGTTTTGCAGCAAATCAGTAAACTGATCATTCAAATCTCCCCACTGTAGCTCCTGTACCAATAGTCGGGTTTTATCAAAGGCTTGTTTTAATTTCCCGGATAAAAGAAAATTAATGGCCGATTTGTATGTTGATTCAATTTGAGATGCTGTCATTTTTGCCCGAATTAGCCCATTTTGCTGATTTTTATTAATCTTTCCTCGTCAATGATCTTTAGTTTGCGACCATCCATGGCAATAACCTGCTCATTGACAAAGTTGGATAAAGTCCTGATGGCATTTGAAGTAGTCATGTTGGATGAGTTGGCTAAGTCCTCCCGTGCCAGATAAATACTAATGGTAGCTCCGTCCTCCTCAACACCATATTTCTTTTTTAACATTAACAGAGATTCAGCTAATCTTCCACGAATGTGTTTCTGGGTCAGATTTACTGTGCGTGCGTCGGATGCTCCCAAATCTGAAGCAATTTCTTCGAGAAAACGGTAACAGAAAGCATTGTTGTGTTTCAAAATTGAAATGAAAATGTCGGCTTTCAGCATGTATACTGTGGATGCTTCGAAAGCAGATACATTGGTGTTGTACAATTCGTTAGCGATGATGGCACGGTAGCCGAAGTTTTCTCCGGGTTTTAACATGCGAATGATCTGGGCGCGACTTCCAACACCTTCTTTGTACACTTTAGCCTTACCTGATGCTAAAATCATCATGTGCGTTGGAGTGTCTCCTTCGCAATGAATCATCTCATTTTTTTTAAAATGATGTACGGTATAGTTGTTGAGCACAAATTGCCTTTCATCAGGCGTCAATACATCCCAAACCGTCATAATTTCGTCGATTGGTCTGGGAGCAGATACTAACTTCTTTGCCATAAATGATAAGAAAATATGTTAGATAACACTGTTTTACAGCACAAATTTAGTTGTTTTTTGATAAAAACAATATTTATCTGCAAAAAAACTTATTTTTTTCTAAACCTATATAAAAACGACCACAGAGATTCATTTTTATTTTGCATAAAAAAGTGTTACTTTTGTCATGAATTTGAATAAATTTACACATAATGAGATACATAAAGTTTTTCATAATTATGATGTTGTTTGGGCTTCATCAGTTGAATGCTCAGCAAATTAATTTTGGAGATTCAACGGTTGTAAGTTTGCTTACTTGTGAACCGGGTGATGAAATATACGCAAAATTTGGTCATACAGCCATCAGGATTAAAGATACAGAGGGGTTGGACCTGGTTTTCAATTACGGGTTATTTGATTTCAGAACGGAGAATTTTTACTGGAAATTCTTAAGAGGTTATACCGACTATATGTTGGGTGTCAGTCGCACTGAAGATTTTCTCAATGAATACAGAAACCGGAATTCTTCTGTATATGAACAAGTGCTGAATTTGAACAAGGTCGAAAAACTTAAGCTTATTCACTTATTGAATGTTAATTATGAGCCACAGAACAGGACTTATCGCTATAATTTTATTTTCGACAATTGTGCAACCCGGCCTCAGGATATCATTCTCGAAGCTATAACCGGAGTGATTATTCACGACATGTCAACCACTGATGAAACCTATCGTGAAATTATTTCTAAGCATCTGAGCAATGATGCCTGGGCTGATTTTGGCATCAATCTGATCCTTGGAATGGATGCTGATCAACCAGCAGGAGAGCAGGGCCATAGTTTCATTCCCGGAAATTTAAAAAGCTATTTTCAAAATTCTAAAGTGCTCTCTTTCGATGATGAAAAAAATGAGCGAAAGCTGGTTAGTAAATCAGATATACTTGTAAAGGCTATGCCCCGTCAGGAGGCTCGTACAAACTGGTTGGTTCACCCGTTCACATTTACATTGCTATGGTTAATGCTGGGAATAATCATTACTTTTTTAAAAGAGAAGAAAAGTAGTATTTATAGAATTTTTGATACTGTTTTGTATCTGTTCACTGGTGTTGCCGGGTTACTTATCATGGTTTTTTCATTTTTCTCAGTACATCCCCTGGTGGCTAATAATCTGAATTTATTGTGGCTTAATCCACTGAATATATTGGCTGCTTTTCTGCTGTGGCATCGGGGGGCAAGAAAATTTCTGTTTTTCTATAACATATTCAGCCTTTTGCTGATATTGATATGTATTATTGTGAGTGCTTTCTTTGTTCATTCAATCGTTGCTGCATCGGTTCCTATAGCTGTACTTGTTTTCTTAAGGACGTTGCGCAGGGAGGAAAGACTATTACACATTTTAATTACTCCAACTTCAGACGGACTTCAATGGAAGAAATAAAATTTGCAGGCATCATCCCTGCAAGATATGCTTCAACGCGTTTCCCGGGGAAACCGCTGGTGAAAATCGGTGATAAAACAATGATTCAAAGGGTGTATGATCAGGTCAGCAATGTGCTGGAGCATGTGTATGTGGCTACTGATGATGATCGCATATATAATGAAGTAACCCATTTCGGTGGAAAAGCTGTGATGACTTCCGACCAACACAGAAGTGGTACTGATCGTTGCTATGAAGCTTATACCAAACTGAACCGGCGTTTCGACGTTATCATAAATATTCAGGGGGATGAGCCTTTTATTCAACCTGGCCAGATTCAGACACTGATGGATTGTTTTACCGACAATCATATCCAGATTGCCACTCTGGTAAGAAAAATTACCAATGAGGACGGTATTGATTTTTTGCTCAATCCCAATCATCCGAAAGTTGTTATCAATAATCAACAGGATGCTCTTCTGTTCAGCAGGGCAGTAATTCCCTACCTGAGAAATGTACCAACCAACGAGTATTTTGATCATCATACCTTTTACTCTCATATAGGGATTTATGCTTATCAGTCAAATGTGCTTGAAAAGCTTGTTTCCCTGCCTCCTTCTTCACTGGAAATTGCTGAGTCACTCGAACAATTAAGATGGCTGGAGAACGGGTATAAAATAAAAGTTGGTTTTACAACGGAGCGTTCGGTTGGTATTGATACACCGGATGATTTAAAAGAAGTTGAAAAGTTTTTTTTGTAAAAGTTTTTTTATGGCGCTAATTAAATCTGTCAGGGGATTTACACCTGAAATTGGTGAAGATTGTTTCTTGGCTGAAAACTCGACCATCATTGGCGATGTTGTGATGGGTAGGGGATGCAGCATTTGGTATAACGCAGTATTGCGTGGCGATGTGAACTCTATTCGCATAGGAAATCATGTGAATATTCAGGATGGCTCTGTTTTGCATACCCTTTATGAGAAATCAGTCGTTGAAATAGGTGATTATGTCTCGATAGGACATAATGTTACTGTTCACGGGGCAAAAATAAATGATTATGCTTTGATTGGCATGGGAGCCGTGCTGCTTGATTATGCTGAGGTAGGTGAAGGAGCTATTGTGGCGGCAGGTTCGCTGGTGCTTAGCAATACGATAATTCCACCTTACACGCTATGGGCTGGTGTTCCTGCCAAGTTTGTGAAAAACGTAGAACCGGAAAAAACAAATGAAATGAATCGCAAGATTGCGCATAATTATGCCATGTATGCAGGATGGTATAAGGAGAGGGAATAGCGAATAGCTTACACATCTACACGATCCAATAAGAAACTGAATATGATTAACGAAGGAATGGTGCTGCGCACCGAGAGTCTTTTCAAGAAATATGGTAAACGCATGGTGGTGAATGATGTCTCCATCAACGTAAAACAGGGAGAAATTGTTGGTTTGCTGGGTCCGAATGGTGCCGGTAAAACGACAACATTTTATATGACTACCGGGCTGGTAACACCCAATGAAGGTAAGATATTTCTGAATGATGTGGATATAACCAAATATCCTGTATACAAAAGGGCTCAGAATGGTATTGGTTATCTGGCACAGGAAGCTTCTGTGTTCAGGAAAATGACAGTGGAGGATAATATAAAATCTGTGCTGGAAATGACAAAATTCAGTAAAGAGGATCAACGGGAAAAACTGGAAACCCTGATTGCAGAATTTAACCTGGAACATGTCCGTCATAATATAGGTGACCGCCTTTCGGGTGGTGAGCGCAGACGAACAGAGATAGCCCGTTGTCTGGCGATCGAACCCCGGTTTATAATGCTTGATGAACCTTTTGCAGGGGTTGACCCGATAGCTGTTCAGGATATTCAGGATATTGTGTGGAAACTTAAAGATAAACACATAGGTATTCTTATTACCGACCACAATGTGGACGAAACGCTGAGTATTACCGATAGGGCTTACCTGCTTTTTGAAGGAAGAATCCTATATCAGGGGACATCTGAGGAACTGGCCGAAAATCCGGTTGTTCGTGAGAAGTATCTCGGGAGAGACTTTGAACTGAAGAAGAAGACACGTCTGGCATGAGTGATGAGTGAGGTTCTTGTAAAGAAGGATATTTAATAGCAAAACAATGAAATTTTATAAAGATTATTCTCTTAAAAATTATAATACATTCGGTTTGGACATTCAGACCAGATACTTTTACGAATTTGGTTCGGAGGAGGACCTGAAACAAATTCTCAGTGAAGATACTATTCATAAAAACAAGTTGTTGGTTGTAGGACAGGGGAGTAACCTGTTGTTTTTGAATGATTTCGATGGGGTTGTGCTTCATTGTGCCATGAATGATATCAGGGTACTTGAACAAAAAGGGGATGATGTGCTGCTGGAAGCGGGTGCAGGAGTTATTTGGGATGATCTGGTTGCTTATTGTGTGAAAAACAACTGGTGGGGTGTTGAGAATTTGTCGCTTATTCCGGGAGAAACAGGTGCTGCTGCGATTCAGAATATAGGTGCTTACGGTGCTGAGATTAAAGATGTGGTGCAAAAGATAAAAACCATCGAAATTGAAACTTCAGCAAGCAGAGTTTTTGATGTGTCGGAGTGTGGGTATGGTTATCGCCAAAGTGTTTTCAAGAATGAGTTGAAGGGTAGCTATATTGTTACTTCAGTTGTCATTAAATTGTCTGCAAAGTCGTTGCTGAATTTAAATTACCAACACCTTGAGCAGGAAGTGCTGAAAAAGGGAGTGCTGAATCTTCATAATATAAGAAATACCATCATTGAAATCCGTGAGTCCAAGCTGCCTGACCCTAAAGTATTGGGCAATGCAGGTAGTTTCTTTATGAATCCGGTAGTATCCCGAGACAAATTTGAATCGCTCGAACAGGAATATCCACAGATGCCTCATTACAAAGTATCTGCAGCTGAAGAAAAGATTCCAGCCGGTTGGTTGATTGAACAATGTGGATGGAAAGGAAAATCCATCGGGAAAGTCGGTGTGCATGAAAAACAAGCACTGGTATTGGTTAATCTGGGTGGTGCAAAAGGTAAAGAAATTGAACAACTTGCCCTTCAGATTCAGGAATCAGTGAACGAAAAGTTTGGAATTCAATTGATTCCTGAAGTAAATTTCATCAGCTAACCCCTTATTTAATCCCGATCTTATCAAGTTCCTGTTGGTATCTTCGCGCATTTTCACTGTGTTCCTTGTATGTTACTGCAAAATTATGTTCTCCGTTAAGCGTTTCTTTGGCTGTCATAAATAAATAATCATGTTTCTTGTAGTTCAATACAGCATCAATACAGACTGTTGACGGTAATCGTATTGGTCCCGGAGGTAAACCTTCATTTTTGTATGTATTGAATGGAGATTTTACACGTAGATGTTTGATTAATACTCTCTTGATGGTGTAGTCGTTTAAGGCGAATCTGATGGTAGGACAAGCTTGCAGGGGCATGTCGAGTTTCAGTCTGTTGATGTAAAGTCCGGCAATAATCGGATATTCCTTTTTCTTATTTGTTTCTTCTTCAATAATCGATGCCAGCGTCATCACTTCGGTTTGTGTCATGGGAATGGCTGCGGCTTTTGCTTTTCTCTCATCATTCCAGAAAATATCGTATTCTTTCTTCATCCTGTCGAAAAGCTCTTTCGTGTCAATATCCCAGAAAACTTCATAAGTATTAGGAATGAATAAGCATACGGCATCATAAGGATTTAAATTGTATTGCTTAAGAAAAGCTGTGTCGTTCAGTGAATTAATAATGCTCAACGAGTCGGCCATGACCAGCGAAGATAACTTTCCGGCAAGTTGTTCTTTAGTACGAATGTTGTTGATAACGAGTTTTAACGGATCTTGCTTTCCCCCCCTCAATTTCCGGATCAAAATAAGGTTAGGCATTCCGGCTGTAACCTTGTACCTTCCTGAATGAATCTTCTTATCGTATCCCCATTGTTTTGCCACAAGGTTGAATGTGAATTCGCTGTAAAGTATCGATTTTTCACTTAGTTGAGCTAAAACATCTTCGTACTGATCATTGTCGGATATATAGATGTATGTATCTTCATTGATGAGATGCGTGTTGGGTGCAAGTAACGCATAGATAACAAAAATAATAAACGCACCGAAAAGAACAGCGACTCCATAGAGTGCTTTCTGCAATAAACTTTTTTTGTGAATTGATTTAGTCATTATTGGTAAGAGAATATTGTTTTTTTTGAGCATGCAAAAATACACATAAGTTTTTAAATTTATTGTTAACGCTTGTTTGGATAATCCGAAATTCTTTTCTATATTTGCACCCGCAAAAGCCACATGGAAGTTTGGGTGAGTGGCTGAAACCAGCAGTTTGCTAAACTGCCGATCGGGCAACCGGTCCACGAGTTCGAATCTCGTAGCTTCCGCAGAAACTCTTAGAATTTTAGAATTTTAAGGGTTTTTTTGTGTTCAGTAAACAATAAAAACAATCATATCCATCTATAAATACTATATTTGAACAATTATTTTTCTCAAATGTTTTATGATGGTATATAATTAAGCATTCACATGGATACAAAACTTACCACTGCTACCTTAATCGGAGCTACCGGATTGATCGGTTCTCATTTGCTGCAACAACTCTGTGCTGATGAAAGTTTTGGAGAAGTTTGGTTAATCGTGCGCAGTGATTTTAAGTCGTCTGATCCAAAAGTGAAAGTTATTGAGCTTGATTTTGGTGATGTTATTGCCTTGAAGAACGCTATTACAGGAAGTGATGCTGTTTTTTGTGCTGTGGGGACCACCCGCAGTCAAACTCCCGATTTGCTGCAATACCGAAAAGTGGATGTAGATATTCCTGTAAATACAGCTAAAGCATGTGCTGAAAAAGGAGTACAATGTTTTCAGCTGGTCTCCTCGGTGGGTGCCAATGCTAAAAGCCGGAATTTTTACCTGCAAATGAAAGGTGAGGTCGAAGAAGAAGTTTCAAGGTTGAATATACCTTCCCGAAATATCTTCAGACCTTCATTATTGTTGGGTGAAAGAAGCAGGCCCCGTCCCGCGGAAAAAATTGCAGCGGCACTAATGCGACCTTTTCAATTTTTTATCCCTGATAAACAAAAACCAATTCAGGTAGCCACGGTAGCCAGGGCTATGATACAAGCCTCAAAACGACAAGTTCCGGGCATAAATCTCTATCATTACAGGGAGATGTT
Source organism: Paludibacter sp. (assembly GCA_034927635.1). Classification (GTDB taxonomy): domain Bacteria; phylum Bacteroidota; class Bacteroidia; order Bacteroidales; family Paludibacteraceae; genus Paludibacter. The sequence goes on along the minus strand of JAYFPP010000246.1, from coordinate 17,484 downwards.
GACGGTTTAATTGACTTTTATTCATCTTACTCTTAATTTCTCACAAAAATTGTGATTCACAGAACATTTCAGGATAATAAACGTTGTAAAATTGCTATTTTGCAACAAGTTGCGGCTATTGGGCATCTTATGACTGAAGAACTTATCAATACCCTCAGAAAATCATTCGGGCAGAAGCTGACAGTAATTGCCGGCGAAATATAGTTTGTGATGGCCCGGCCTGATTGCTCTTTTCGTCTAACTCCGCTTGTAGAGAAAGCAGGCAATATGAATATCAAAGACAGGGTGAGACAAGATAACGACGATTTGTTTATTATATATCATTTTAAATAATTACGATTATGCTAAGAATTTTTCAGGACACCCACTACCAGTTCAGGGAAGAAATCCGTAAATTGTACATGGATACTTTTTCCCATGGAGATGCTGCACAGCACATTGATCCTGAAGAACTGGACAATGAAATCAGATTAACTTATGAAGAAGGCATGATGATGGTGGCGGTTGATGATGATGATGAGTCAAAACTTACAGGTGCCTTATTTGTGTATCCCCTGCAGTACGATTCCGGGTTTAATCCTGAATTGTCGGATGTATGTGACAAAGTGCATACTCCTTATATCGCCGAAGTGATGGTAAGAGAGAAATACCGTGGTCGCGGCCTGGGAAGAAAAATGTTGAAAAAAACACTGGGATTTCTGAAGGAAAACCGCTTCAGGGAAGTGTTTATTCGTGTATGGAATAAAAACTTTTCGGCACTCAGATTGTATACCGATGCCGGATTTGAAGTGGTTGGAAAGATCTTTCAGTGGAAATTGTTTACCGACCGTAAAACGCGTTTCCTGATGGAGAAATTGTATCTGAAACGAGGGCTTTAATTAGCGAATAGGTGATAGCGAATAACGAAGAGTAGAGACGCACGGCCGTGCGTCTTAAAGTGATAAGTGATAAGTGATAAGTGATAAGTGATAAGTGATAAGTGAAGAAATGTTGGTATGAATTTGAATCAACTGGTTACAAAAACAATTGTATTAGATAAAGGAAATCCTGAAACTAAAAGAGCAGAAATCAGGGAGTATTTCCTTAAAACATGGGAAATCGACGAATTACTCTATACGCAACTAAAATCGGAAGAGGTGTTTTATCACCGTGGTGATCCGTTGCGGCATATTATCCTGTTCTACCTGGGTCATACTGCCGTGTTTTTTATTAATAAGATGCTACTGTCCGGCTTGATAAAAAGGCGCATCAATCCTGATTTTGAATCGATATTTGCCATTGGTGTGGATGAAATGAGCTGGGATGACCTGGACGAGAAACATTATCGCTGGCCTCCGGTGCAGCAAGTACGAGTCTATCGTGATAAGGCAAAAGAAGTCATTCTGGAGGTTATTGATAAAGCAACCCTTACACTACCTGTTAGTTGGAACGATCCTTTTTGGATTGTCATGATGGGAATTGAACATGAACGTATTCACCTCGAAACATCTTCGGTGCTGATTCGTCAACTACCATTGGAGGAGGTCGTTTCGTGCCGCTTTGGAAATGTCTGTCAGGACAGAGGGGAGGCGCCTGTTAATAAAATGCTACAGGTTCCGGGAGCTAAAATGGAACTTGGAAAACCTGCCAATCATCCCTTGTACGGATGGGACAATGAATACGGTGTGTGTACTGAGGATGTGAAAGATTTTGAAGCTTCACAGATGCTGGTTTCAAACGGAGAGTTTTTGCAGTTTATTGAAGATGGAGGTTATCATCAGTCAATGTATTGGACGGAAGAAGGCTGGAACTGGTGCCAGTTTAAACAGGCTGAAATGCCTTTGTTCTGGAAGGAAAAGAACAACGGTTACTGGCTGCGCCTTGTTGCCGAAGAAATTCCGATGCCGTGGAACTGGCCCGTTGAGGTCAATTATCTTGAAGCGAAAGCTTTTTGCAATTGGAAATCGGCTAAAACAGGTCAAACTTATCGCTTGCCGACTGAAGCGGAATGGTACCGGTTGGCAGCACATTCCGGAGTGAAAGACCAACCTCAATGGGAAAAGGCTCCGGGTAATATCAATCTGGAGTATTATGCTTCTCCCTGTCCGGTTGATTCCTTTAAATCCGGTGATTTCTATGATGTGCTGGGCAATGTGTGGCAGTGGACAGAAACACCGATTACCGGTTTCCCCGGATTTAAGGTGCATCCTATGTACGATGATTTCTCAACGCCGACTTTCGACGGGAAGCATAATATTATTAAAGGAGGTTCGTGGATTTCGACCGGAAATGAGGCTACCCTGCACTCACGGTATGCTTTCCGCAGGCATTTTTATCAGCATGCGGGATTCAGATTGGTGCAGTCGGATGAACCGCTGGTGATACAGGATGAGTCGTACGAAACGGATATGGAGGTTGCCAATTCCTGCGAGAACCTTTGGGGACAATCGGCTGTTTCGAATTTTCATCAGCAGCTTGCCTCTGCTATTCGTAAAGAAATTAAGGAACTTGAAACGATGAAAGTACTTGACCTGAATGCCGATACCGGTCGACTGGCTTTCGAACTGGCTCCCTATGTGAAGGAACTGATGGCGCTGGATTTTTCGGCGCGTTTTATCCGCATGCCAATCCGTTTGCAGGAACGTGGATTTATGCGTTACATTGTGAGGGACGAAAATGATCTGGTTTTTTATCGCGAAGTGGTGCTGGCGGATACCGGCCTCAATAAAGGACTGGATAAAATAAAATTCATGCAGGACAATGCCAACACTCTGAGGCCTAATTATACCGGTTATGATCTGATTATTGCTCCCGGCATACTTGACGAACTGAGTTGTCCTAAACAGTTTTTGACGGATATTCATCAACGCCTGAATGACCGGGGTTATCTGGTAATAGCTTCCGACTACGACTGGGAACGCAATCATATTAAGCCGGAGTGTCGCCCCGGAGGATTTAAGAAGGACGGCGAACCGGTAAGCTCACTGGAAGGCATCAGCGAACTGCTCTCAGACAGATTTACGCTGGAAAACAATCCGTTCAACTTGTTTAAATATGAATGGTTTAACTCCAGACAGCAACTTCAGCGAATTTGTGAAGTCACCATCTGGAGGAAGAAATAAGTTACAAATATAATGCGGCCAGTTCTGTTATTTTTGCTATGGAATTGGCCGTGTTGAATTCTCCTGATGCTTGTGCCTCAACTTCATCAAACTGAATGAGTAAAGTGGACTGCTCATCATCAGTTAGTGCTCTGTCGGCCATTCTGAATAACATGCCATTTTCTTTGGCAATATGGTTTTGAAGCAAATCGGCATAACCTTCCATATTTTCATAGATGATTTCAAGTGCCTGTTGATTGCCATCTTTTACCTTTTGAATACCCTCTGTCATACCTTTTACGTAGTTTCTTCCCTGTACATGTTCGCTAAGCATTACGGCTACGGGACCTTGTACCGGAGAAAACCCTTTCTCTCCCATTTTCGGGAAAAGCAAGTCTTCTTCCTTGGCATGATGAATACCATCGGCAAACTTACGGATAAGATTTACAACCAATTCAAAATGTTCAATATTGTTTACCTGTTTTTCGACCATTGCCTGCATGATTTCTGTGAGTTGCAGGATGTAAACGTGGTCGTGCTCTAAATTTTGTGTTGCTGTTTTCATATAAATTTGTTTAATATTTAACCACATAAGCCACATGAGTACACTTTAGTTCTTAGTTCTTAACTCTTATTTATTCTTTAATGTTTTTTGTGGTCATTATTATTTTTCTTCTTAGAACGATATCTTTTATACCATATAATGAAACCTGAGATGTTGAGATATAAAGTGAATAAACCGGTCAGTGGTACAACTAAGATATATAGTTTACCCATAAAAAACTGATAGAATCTCCCGGTATGTATTTCCTGAGCCACATTCCACAAGGGCATGGGATTTTTTCGAATTATTTCATCGGGCATCTCCGGAAATTTTTCTTTGTTGAATGTACTACCGGTTCCTTTGTCATAATCAAATATCAAAGGATATTTGCCAAAATGTGATGAATATCCGGAAACTTTGTGGGCACCAACAGGATGACCTTTTTTTACCGGACGTATCCATGGTTTGTTGTCAATCAGATCAATGATCTCATCGGTCTTGTAGTTCCAGCTGAACAATCCTTCGAAAGAACCTACCCACAAAGTGTTTTCACCCATTTCTTCCAATACTGTCACACCCATCACGCTTGCCGGCGGTTGTTTTTCAAACAGTACCATAGTTTTTAAATGATCATCAGAATAATAAAATGCTTCTGCAGTAGAAATAATGTACCGGTTTTCCTCTTCAATGTAAATGATGCGACGGAGCTGATCATACCACGGATTAGGGGTGTCGAGTTCAGTGTTTGGAATCTTACCGACCTTTGCTTCAGCAATGGGGATGAGTAGCGGCGGACGAAGAAAAATACCTGTTGCAGTAGTGATGATTAGTAAAATGATGGTGAGGTAACCCACCTTGTTGTGCCATTTCAGGTGCCACTGGTATTGACGCTTCAGGATTTTTCTTTTATCTTCATTGTGTTCTTTATGCTTCAGTTTTTTCTTATTGATAAACATGATAAAACCGCCGATGCTAAGAAAGATGATGATCAATGCCACGAAATCGACTACCAGCTTGCCGACTAATCCATAAATGGCACCGCTGTGTATCACCCACAATGTTTTGAACAGACTCACTTTGTTATCGTACCCGGCAGGGGCGGGAAGATCGATCCGACTGAAAGTCTGATAATCTGTCGATGCAAATAAATTGGAACGTGTCAACACCAGTAAGGTGTCGTTTCGTAAGATGATATCTACTACATTCTCTTCCTTTTCGGGCAATTCAACTTTTTCCCAGATGTTCTTTCCGGTTTTATAAATGTGTAGTCCGAACAGGGAGCCGGCTACGAGTGTATGATTGTTTAGTTTTAATACTTTTGAGATTTTATGATTATCGACACCTTTTGGAAAACCATGGTTGAAATCTGTGAAATGACTGAAAAGACTATCTGTTAGCCATATGCCGATGTTTCCATATACTAAAATACTGTCGTTTGTAAACTTCTCAGTAGAGCGTACCGCTGCAAAGTTCCAGTCATTATACGCATAATTACCGGGCAGGTATTTCCGGTCAATGCCAATGCCTGAAACCATTTCCCTATGGTTCATGATAATACCGGAGATACTAAATAAAATCAGAAATATCAGCAGGATAACGCCCAACCAGCGATGGTGTTTCCTTAGTAGTCGAATCATGTTTGTCTGTTTTTAACCATATAAGTCATATAAGTTACATATAAGTTTATACTGAGTTATTTGTTGCCACTTCACTGAATTATGGAACCTGTAAATTCACAAATAGCATACACAAAACAAACTTATATGTAACTTATATGACTTATATGGTAATATTAATCGTTAGCTTTTTTTGGCAAAAAAAGTTTTTTGAACTAAATCATAGAAAATAATCAAACCACCCAGAATCATCAACCCATCAGGTAGTGTACGCGCCCACATCCAGCCCTTCATTGTTTCAACTGTTTCGCGTAGACGGGCAGTGAAGTAACCGGCTTCCATGGCGATTTCCGACTGATGAATTCCTATGATGTAGGTTGGAATGGTAAAGAGCAATGCCCCTGCTGTCAGCGTCCAGAACCCGATCTTACTTAGTTTGTCGTTCCATACATAGTTGTTGGCCAATGCATTGGCACGTGAAGTCAGGTAGAGGAACGCGATGGAAATGTAACCGAAAGCACCGAGCAATGCAACGTGACCGTGCGGCATAATCAGGTAAGTGCCATGAGAATAATAGTTGATAGTCGGCGTATTGATTACCATACCGAAGAAGCCGGCACCAATCCAGTTCATTACGGCCGAGCCCGCAATCCACATAAATGGTGTGCTGTAGTGGAAGTCCTGACCGGAAAAGAGTTTCTCCCGTTGATTCTTCCAGGCTTCAATAATCATCAGTGCCAATGGTAGCGGTTCCAGTGCGGAGAAAATACCTCCGATGGCAATCCAGTATTCGTCAAGTCCCTGCCACCAGTAATGATGTCCTACTCCCAATGTTCCGCTCAGCGATATAAGGAAAAGTTCGAACAGCATGACCCTTACGGCAGTTTTGTGGCTGATGAGTCCGAGCGACACCGTGAAGAAGGCAATCACCCCGGCAGCGAATAATTCAAAAGTCAGCTCCACCCACAGGTGAATTACCCACCAGCGATAGTAATCGTCAACCGTGTAGTTCGGTATGATTTTATGCACCGGCATCATCCCGGCAATGTATAAAGTTGCAATGGCGAATGCCGACCAGATAATCGTACTAACTATCGGGTTGTTGGTAGCCGCTTTTCGAATAAGGGAAATGATAAGAATGAACCAGAATACCAGTCCCACTACCAGCCCGATGTCCCATACACGACCGAGGTTAATCAGTTCCCGACCTTCGTTGCCCAGCCAGAACCAGGTTTCTCGCATTTGTCCTGTGGCGCCCATGTACAAACCGATGATACTGCCCACAGCAACTATTACCAGAGAAATCCAGAGTACATCAATCAGCCATGGGAATTTATGGTCGCGGTTGGCAACCCACGGAGCGATTAGCAAGCCACCTACCAGCCAGCCCACAGCTACCCAAAGTATAGCAAGTTGCGTGTGCATGGAGCGCAATACATTGAAAGGCAATATCTCCTGAGAAATAATGAAATCATTAGTTGGATCGGTATACAAATGTGCCAGATATCCTCCGATAAACAATTGTACCACAAACAATCCCATCACTATCGGGATGTATTTCAGCAGTTTCTTTTGCGAACGGAAAAGCGATGTCACCTGCAAGGGCTCTTCTAACTTTTCATTTTCATCTTTTTTCAGTAGATATTCATATGAAAGGAAGATGACCAGAATTGTTAATGACCAAAGTATCAAAAACTCCCATAAGGAAACCTCATGCGAGAAGAAAGTCAGATCCTGATCGATCATAGGTTCCGGCGGCCAGTTGTTCGACCAGGTGCGGTCGGTACCCGGACGAAGAGAGGAAGCTACTAATTGCGCCCAATCAACGAAAGCAGCAATTTTTTCAGCCTCTTCCGGACGGATTATTCCTCCACGAAAAGCTCTTTCAGGATCGCCGTTAACCAATATATTAACCAGATATTCCACGTTTTTATGGTAAGCTGCTGCTGAGGCATCGGTATAGACCGTCGTTTCTTCGAGCAGTTTAGTCTGCTTTCTGAAATCCTGAGTTACCCTGATTTTTACAGCGCCCCTTTCAATATCCGATAGTTGATCATTTGGTTTACCGTAAAGTTCCATCCCGTAAAAATCATAGAGATATACCGCACGGTAATGCATAAAATCAGTCGAAAAGTCGGGACCCATATAGGCACCCATCCCCAGTAACGAACCCCAGTCGGTCAGGTCGAACTGTTGAAAATAGCCTTTTCCGGCAACTACATCGTCGTAGGTGTAAAGTTTTTCGCCACTCACCGATTTTACTTCTTTCGGTATTGGTGGGACTTCCTTTTGCAGATTCGCAGTATAGCGGATGAGCATGGCAACCATGATCAGCGCAATGATCCAGAAGGCTGTGTATAAGCCTTTTCTACTCATAAATTTGTCAAGCAATGATTCTTTCATACTTTTTTTTATTAATGATTAAATAATATATTCAAGTAGCATATAAAGATAAAAAATTAATATTTACTTACGGTTAAGATATCTAAATCTTTGATTGTCTTAGAATTAAAAGCTTTAATAAATTCTTTTCTTACTGGTACCCAGGTGGAATGCATGACACAAGGGTTTTTATCGCTACACTCACAGAAGCCGAGGGCGCATCCGGTATATTTATCCATTCCTTCAACAGAGTTTATTACATCTGCAAGGTAAATTTCTCCGGAACTTTTTTGGAACTTGTAGCCTCCCTCTCTTCCCTGAATGCTGGTGATAAAGCCTGATTTAGTGAGATCGGTCATCAACCTGCGCAGGTACTTGTCTGATATCTTTAATTCATCAATCAGGTATTTAGCTGAATACAAGCGATTTTCATCCTTTGCCATAAAGCAAAGGATACGCAGGGCATATTCAGAAGTGTTGGATAGTTTCATTAAATGCTACTTTCAGGTAATATTTTGTGCAAATGTAAAAATAATCTTTTAAGTAACAAATAATGACATTAAAATTATTGAAAAAAAACATGGATTTATTCATTAAATATAGATACTTTTGCACTACGAAAAAAGTGAGATTCAATACAATAGAGAAATGATTTATGAAGTTAAATAAGCTGTATTTTATTTTGATAGCCATCATGTTGGTTGCCGGTTCCTGTTCATTGTTCAGAGTTATTGACTGGGGATTTGAAGAAAAGAAGGATAACTCAATTTATCCTTCTGCTGTGATAGCACTGGCAGGATATGATGAAAATAGTGTGACCGGTGCAGACGAAACTGCCAGAACGAAATCAATCAGAATGCTCAAAGATTATGTTTCGATATATTTAGTGCCTGAGGAAGATAATACAAAAATCGAGGTTGAAGTAAAAGAATCGGAATACTGGTATGCATCGAAAGCTGTTTTTACCTGCGACCAGGCAGAAGATCGCTATATATACAAGCCGGTGATCAATTGGAAATATGATGTATTGAGGAAGCTGAATCAGCCGACGCCCGTGAATATGGTCATTCAGTTGGTTGTAAATGGAGAGGATGCAGGTGAGCGTTCGAAAACGGTAACTTTACGAAGTGTGAATGAATGTGTGTATGCAATGAGGGAGGGGAGTCGGCTTGTTGACTATAACATGCTTTTTGCAGCTTACGTTAATGAAGATCATCCGATGATACAGCAGATTCTGAAGGAAGGACTAGAGACCGGCATCATCAAATCATACAAAGGCTACCATGGCGGAAACGAAATTAATGTGTATGCGCAGGTTTTATCCATTTGGAATGCATTGGAAACCAGAGGTATTCAATACAGCAATCTGATCGAATCAAGTCAGTCGTCGCCGGTTTATTTTTCTCAACGGGTGAGGACAGTCGAAGAAGCCCTGACTTATTCACAGGCCAATTGTGTCGACGGTACCGTACTTTTTGCTTCATTGTTGAAAGCGATAGGCATTGATCCGGTTCTGATTCGTGTTCCCGGTCATATGTTTCTGGGTTTTTATGTCAACAGAAAGCATACAAAAATGGATTATCTGGAAACAACCTTACTGGGTACCGAAGAAGTTGGATTGAAGAAAGATCTTACCCGGTTTTTGGGAGTTGAATCTTATGATTCATTTATCAATGCTATTGAAAAGGGCAAAGAGAAATACGATCAGTATAAAGATTCTGCTACTTTCAGGATAATTGATATCAAGGAAATCAGGAAGTATATTAAGCCTATCGGGATGTAGTTTGCTGTGAGTTTTTTGAGACATAAAAATTTTGAGTAAATATGCTCAATATATTGAGTAGAATGTTTAATTATGTTTTAATATTCATATATATAGATGATTAAGTCCATAATTGAAGAGGCGGAAAAGTTTATTCAGGCAGTTCTATGACCTCGTCAGGTGGGGAGAACCACCATGTTTGATAAAGATTTAATTTCGCAAGAAAAATCAAACATCATTTCCCGGTTCATCATAAATTTGTACGCTGTTACAAATTAATCAATCAATGACATCAAAGGAAAAAAGCAGAAATGAATACCTTGCCCGGATCAACCGGGTATTGGAATATGTTGAACATCATTATACGGAGTCAGTAAAACTTGAAACACTGGCATCGGTAGCAAGTTTCTCACCTTTTCATTTCCACAGGATATTTACTGTGCTAACAGGCGAAACACCGGCTGATTATTTTCAGAGAATCCGCATTGAAAAAGCTGCGCAACAGCTGAAAGACTATCCTCAGAAGAGTATTTCTGATGTTGTATTTGATTGCGGTTTTAGTAGTATGGCTTTGTTTGCACGTACTTTTAAAAAACATTTTGGCATAAGCGCTACCGATTATCGTCATTCTGAAGTGCCCTTACTGGTGAAGGATGGTGTATATTATAGCAAGAAAGGTCAAGCTCTCAGCAAGAAAAGTAAAATTTATGTGGCGCTTAACCACGAACTTTGTTCCGTAAACTTAAAACAATTAATCATTATGGAAACAAAAGTAACAATTAAGGAATTGCCTGATATGCAGGTGATTTATGTGAGACACACCGGAGCATTCGACAAAGTTGGAGAAGCGTACGGAAAATTGATGCAGTTTGCAGGTCCGCGGGGATTGCTGGCATCTCCTTCAGCAAGAACAATAACGGTGTATCACGACGATCCGTCGGTAACTGAAATTTCTAAAGTTCGCCAAAGTGCTTGTCTGACAGTAAATGAAGATGTTCAGGTGAATGGCGAAGTTGGCAAAATGACTGTTAAGGGAGGTAAATATGCCGTGGGGCATTTCGAGATCGGAGTGATGGAATTTGAACAGGCCTGGAACACCATGTGTTTATGGCTTAGTGAAAGTGGTTACGAACCCGGAGAAGGTAATCCCATGGAGTATTACTACAATGATCATACTCAACATCCTGAAAAGAAATTTATTCTGGATATTTGCATCCCGGTAAAGGCCTTGTAGCTGAAAATTAAAAGCAGGCTGTCCGTTAGTTAATTTACGGCAGCCTGCTTTTGTTGTTTGAAGTTAATTAAACGCTTATCAGGTCAGTCTTTTTTGATGAGCTTTCGGGTCTCAATCACCTGTCCTGATGGGTCGGTAAACTGTAGATAATAAACTCCGGTTTTCATGTTTAAAGGTAAAGAAATCGTTGAACCAATGTTATGGTTTAAGTTGTTGTACACATTAATTGTTTGTCCGGTTATACTGATGATTTTTACACCCGCAATGTTCCGGTTGGAATCTATATGTACGATATCTTTTACAGGATTAGGATAGAGTCTAATTCCGTAGGATGCAATATCCTGTAATCCTGTATTGGCCGTTTTTACAAATTGTGTTCTGGATCCTGCGCCCGGGAAAAGTACCGGTAATCCGTCTGAAGATACAATTTCGAAAGTCCTTACAGTAATTGTGTCGTATGGCAGATCTTCGGCGGTTGTCAACACAATTTTATTTTTTTCAACAGCATCAACCATTGCCGACGAAACCGGAATAGTATCCGTTATGTTAGCGGTTCCTTTACTGTAGGCATATGTTACTATATATTTTGAAGTAACAGCGGCGGATGTTTCATTGATGTTATCGCTGAAATAGATATTAATTTTATTTTTATCAGAAGATGAGGCTGATGTGACAGTCGGGTTTATTCCAGTATAGTTGGTTGAATAATAAATTCCACCCCAACCTCCGGTTAACACCTTGTTGTTTGGCAGTATATGCAAAGCACCAAGCGAAAGATTGATAAATGATGGATGTCGTGTCCACGTGGCACCATTATCAGAAGAATAAGCCAGTCCGAAATTACTTGTTGAGAAATAAATATTACGGGAGGCATCATATTTAATCTGTCGCAGGAACGAGTAATCCCCTCCGGTTTGTGGTGTCCATGTGGTGCCTCCGTTGGTGGTGGTATAGACAAACTTCTCACCGGCCGATGTGTTGGAAAACACAACCATCCCTTCATTATCGTTTTTAAAATCGAAACTCAGATAATTGTTGGAAGTAGCGGGAGTGTTGATGGCTGTCCAGTTTTTTCCTTTGTCTGATGATTTGAATAATCGTCCGCCGCTGGTTGTGAAATAGATGGTTCCGTTAACTACCCTCAGATGAATACCGGAGTTGAGTCCCCACTCAGCATTACCGTTGGCCTGATTGGCAGCTTGTACCTGGTTCCAGGTTTGACCGCCATTCGAGCTTGTATAAATCTCAAAATACTGATTCGGATAAGCATCGCCTATGGCTACCCCTTCATTTATATTCCAGAAATAAACGAAATTCGGGAAAGAAGCAGCCGAAAAAGCTCCCGGGAGTTTTGTCCAGTTTTTACCGCCATTGATGGTTTTAAAGACGCCGTTATTGGCTGTACCTGCTGCATCCGCTCCTGCAGCGATAATAAAGGCAGTGGAATCGTTCACGGCAGAGAAGGTCCCCAGGGTAAAAGCTCCGCCTGCAAAAGAACCGGGCTGATAGTTGTTCCTTGTCCATGTTTGTCCGCCATCTTTTGAAACGGAGAGTGATTGGTCGGTCTGGTCACCTGCCCATACAATATTGCTGTCGACAACTGAAATATTGTCGATATAACTCAATTGGAATGAATTACGTTGTTGCCATTGTGCATTTGCTATGGCCGTTAAACTACAAAGAGCAAAGATTAAGTACAAATTTCTCATAAATAATAATTATTAAAGAAATAAAAATATCAATTTGGAAGCTATAACAGCACTAATGATAATATTGTTCATAATAAAGTTTTTTTATCAACAATAATTCAATAAAAAAGCCGGCGGGCTTTCACCTGAAAGGCGGCGGGCTCTTCAATAAAACCCCGCGGGCTTTGGAATGAAAGCCCGCCGGCTTTTACCCTGAAGGCCGCGGGCTTTTTTGTATATATTTTCATTTAACATCTTGCCCTTTCAAAAAAAACACTATATTTGCCCTGTGATTGTACTGTTTATCAGTCAATCTGAAGGAAATAATCACAATTCTGCTTTTTTCATTTCTTACAAATAGAAACTGTACAGATGAAGGGGAGAAAAAAAATCATTCCACGGCGGTTACTCTTGCCGATTATCATTTTTGGTGGTTTAATTACCGGTCTCGGGGCTTATACAATATACATGTCGAAAGCACACATGTATTTGTTCGACGACCCTGCTGCCTGTGTCAATTGCCATATCATGACACCCTATTATCAGACCTGGTTCCATAACTCACATTCAAAATGGACCACTTGCAACGAATGTCACGTTCCTCAGGATAACATTTTCAGAAAGTATTATTTCAAAGCCATGGATGGAATGCTTCATTCGGCTGTTTTTACGATGCGTGCTGAACCCATTGCGATTCGTGCCCGTAAGGCCAGTTCGAATGTGGTCATGGAAAATTGTATCCGTTGCCATGAGCAGCTGAATAATGAATTTGTGGGAACGGGAATGATGTCGTTTGATGAGGCGCGTGAAGGAAAGGGAAAAGCTTGCTGGGATTGCCATACCTCCATCGCGCATGGAAAGGAAAGCAATATCGCTTCCACACCTAATGCCATCGTAACACCACTTCCCGAATCGCCAATTCCGGGGTGGCTGAAGAAGGCGATGAGGTAGTGAAGAGCGAATAGGTAGTAACGTATAGCGAGATGTAGAGACGACCGAATCGGGCGTCTCTAAGTGATGAATAGTTGAGAGTTGAGAATTGAGAGTTGAGAGTGATTTCACCTCATACATATTTAAACATCTACACAATTACACGACTACACAATTACACATCTACACAAATAAACGTTTCAACAATTAAACAAAAATACTATGCTTCACCGATTATCCGATTTTATCAGCCGTAAACCTGTCTGGGGATGGGTATTGTTTTTTGGCATTATGCTGGTGGTGTTTCTGATTGGATTGCTGGCAGCTTCGATTACTGAGCGCAGGGCGGAAATTGCCAGTGTGTTCAACAACCGCCGTGTTGAAATCAAGGAGTTTGAAAGCCGGAGTGATATCTGGGGAATCAATTATCCGAGGGAGTATGAAACCTGGAAGCAGACAGCCGACATGGATTTCAGGAGTAAGCACTTGGGCAATATGCCGGAAGATGTGCTGGAATCGCGTCCTGAAATGGTGGTTCTGTGGGCGGGTTATGCTTTTGCGATGGATTATATGGCGCCACGTGGTCATATGAATGCCTTGGAAGATGTGCGGAATACCTTGCGTACCGGTTCGCCGGACCCGTTGACCCACGTAGGAAATCTTCAACCGGCAACCTGCTGGACCTGTAAAAGTCCGGATGTGCCCCGCATGATGCACGAAAAGGGTATTAAAGAATTTTATTCCGGTAAATGGTCGCAACTGGGTGCCGAAATCGTGAATCCGATCGGGTGTGCCGACTGTCACGATCACAATAATATGCAGCTGAACATCTCCCGTCCGGGATTAATAGAGGCTTTCGAACGAATGGGTAAAGACGTGAACAGGGCAACTGCTCAGGAAATGCGCTCGCTCGCCTGTGCACAGTGTCATGTGGAGTATTATTTTAAAGGAGATGAGAAATACCTGACTTTCCCATGGGATAAAGGAACAACTGTGGAAGCCATTGAGCAGTATTATGATGAAGCGGGTCATGTAGATTGGGTACATAAATTGAGTAAAGCACCGATGTTGAAAGCACAGCATCCTGATTATGAATTGTTCCAAGCGGGACCGCATGCGCAACGAGGACTGTCGTGCGCCGACTGTCATATGCCTTACAAAGTAGATGGTGGTATCAAATACAGCGATCACCGCATCATGAGTCCCCTGAAGAATATTTCATCTACCTGCCAGACCTGCCATCGCGATAGCGAAGAAAAACTACGGAATTATGTGTATGAGTATCAGGATAAAGCATTGGAAATCCGCGACAGGGTAGAGGTGGAACTTGCAAAAGCCCATATTACTGCCAAATATGCCTGGGATAATGGAGCTACAGAAGGGCAAATGAAAGAAGCACTTGATTTAATCCGTCAGGCACAATGGCGCTGGGACTTTGTGGTAGCCAGTCATGGTGCTACTTTCCATGCTCCGGTGGAATCGCAACGTATCCTTGCACACAGTTTAGATCGTAGTCTGCAGGCACAACTAGCATTACAGAAAGTACTATTTGCATTGAATGTGAAGGGTGACGTGAAAATGCCTGATATCTCCACCAAAGCCAAAGCACAGGAATACATCGGTCTGGATATGAAACAAATAATTGAAAAGAAAAATACATTCAAAAAAGAAGTGATTCCTGTCTGGATGAAGAATGCTGAAAAAAGAGAAAAACTGAATTCGCAAAAACTGTAAACGGCAGCGCAGAACAGAATAGTGTACATGTATATACTGAGTCAGTTCGACAGATACCTGATAAATTTTTACAGTCTACGGTCTACAGTCTTCGGTCTGCTGACCGTTGACCTTATCTGATACGATAGCGGTACGCTGCTTTGTTCAATTTATCCATAATAGCAATGCCAATGCCCGTTTCCGGAACCGGTTCAGCAAGGATATATTCCACTTCCGATTCTTCGAGTTTGTGAATGGCGGCAAAAAGATTTACGGCACAGGTTTTCAAGTCTTTGTCGGGAGCCAGCAATTCAACAATTTGATAGTTTGCGGTATCTTCACCTGTGAAGGAAAGAAGTCCTGCTTTCGTCCGGTCGATGCTGGCCGGTAGGTCTTTTCCCAGGATATAAATGGGTTTTTCAGGACTGTAATGAGATTTGAGCATGCCCGGGCTTACAATATTGGTTTTCTCATTTGCCGGTAAAGCATGATAAGGTATTATGGCTTCGATATCTTCTTTGGTAATAACACCATGGCGAAGAATCTCAAAGCCTTTTTCGTTCAGTGAAATGATGGTCGATTCAATCCCAACTTTAGCTTCGCCGCCATCCAACAGATAATCAACGCCCGGAAGTTGTTTGCTCACATGCCGTGCTTGTGTCGGACTCAACTGTCCGAACTTATTGGCGCTCGGAGCAGCAATCGGACAACCCGATTCTTTTATCAACGCCAGTGCCACAGGATGGTTCGGCATACGAATACCGACCGTCCCGAGTCCCGAGGTCACAATGTCAGGCACCAGTTCACTCTTAGGCAAAATGATGGTCAGTGGTCCCGGCCAGAAACGTTCTGCCAGTTTATACACCCGTTCGTCGTCTGTAATGGTAAGTTTTTTTATATCGTTGGTCGAAGCAATATGCACAATCAGCGGATCGAAAGTTGGTCGTTCCTTTAGTTCGAATATTTTTGCGACCGCAATTGGGTCGAGGGCATTGGCTCCCAAACCATATACTGTTTCAGTGGGAAAAGCCACCAAACGGCCTTCCTGGATATGTTTTGCTGCAATGATTATTTGTTCCTGAGTCGTCATTTGTTTTTTCAACAGGGAAAATTGTTCTCCGAAAGATTTCCGAGGTGCAAAATTAAGGCTTTATTTTAAATAAACCTTCATTTAATCTTACTATTATTTTCTTACTTTTGTTGCATAGAATAAACATTACATGTCAACAAGTTTCCCTTATCCATTACTGAATAGTACAAGTATCATTAATCTGATAAATGAAATGGGCGAAGCCGCAAAGCCTTTTCTTTTTATTGTGGATTTTCATGCAAGAGAAGGTTTTGTTATAGCAAAGGATAAATTAGATAACAAATTTATACGTTTTGCGTTCCATGATAAGCTGACAGGCAAACAATTTAATAATTTTCATCAATGGAAAATCAATCCTCTTCCTAGGAAAGCATATGCACGCAGATTTAAGTACGTAAAACAACAAATTCATTTGGGAAACTCTTTTCTGACGAATTTAACACAGCCGACAATGGTAACTACGAATCTCACCCTGGAAGAAATATATGAAAGTAGTTATGCTCCTTACAAATTATGGCTGAAGGATAAATTTCTGGTTTTATCTCCTGAAACCTTTGTTCAGATTGAAAACGGCATCATCAAAACCTTCCCGATGAAAGGAACGATAGATGCCTCAATACCTGATGCGGAAACAATTATTCTGAATGATGTGAAAGAGATGGCAGAGCATGCAACAATTGTTGATTTGCTAAGAAATGATTTGAGTATGGTGGCTGAAAATGTACAGGTAACGCGCTACCGTTATGTCGAAAAAATCAAAACACTTCAGAAGGATTTGTTGCAGGTGAGTTCAGAAATTAGTGGTGTTTTGCCGGAAAGTTATCGCTCACATCTGGGTGATATTATATTTAAATTGTTACCTGCAGGTTCCATCAGTGGCGCTCCCAAACCAAAAACCCTTGAGATTATTGAAAAAGCTGAAGGTTATGAAAGAGGTTTTTATACCGGAGTGTGTGGATGTTTCGATGGGGAGAGATTAGATTCTGCAGTTATGATCCGTTTTATGGAACAAACAAATGATGGCCTGATGTACAAAAGCGGGGGAGGCATCACCTTTCAAAGTGAGATGGAAAAAGAATACGAAGAATTAATTCAAAAAGTGTATGTGCCGGTTTCTTGAAGTAATTAAATTGAAGGATGGTAAGTTTTACCGCTTGAAATATCATCAGCAAAGGATAGAAAAGGCATTTAATATGTTCTATCCGGAAATTCCTGTGATTGATCTTGAAGCTTATCTTCATAATCTTACTATCCCTGAAGATGGATTATATAAATGCAGGATTGTCTATGATGATGAAATCAGACTAGTGGAGTTTATACCGTATCAGTTACGATCAGTGAAAACGCTCAAATTGATCGAAATAAACATAGAATCAACCGGGTATAAACCGGAAGACCGTGCTGCCATTAATCAGGCATTTGCCCTGCGGGGAGAATGTGATGAT
>JAYFPP010000022.1:0-8987 GCA_034927635.1 Paludibacter sp. | reverse complement strand
GGGCGTTATAACCCAATCCTGATTTGTCAATGCTCACCCCCTTGTGATAACTATTGTTTCGCTCCCGAAAAATAATCCCTTTTCTTTTTTTCCTTAACACCCCTTTTTTTGACGAAAGGGCTGCAAAGTTAAACACTTTTTGTTAATCTCACAAATTTTTGAATACTTTTTTCAAGCTTTCCTGTATCCTGCTAAAAGCAGACCTGAGAATCTTTCTATTTAAATCAAACATTTGCCGGTGCTTTGTTTTTCAACTATAATACGCCTCTCTCTCAAAGCGGGTGCAAAGATAGACACTTTTTCCTTTCCTGCAAAATCTTTTCTCAATTTTATAACCCTTTTTTAGCACTGAATCTTTTTAATCCCTGAATATGAAGATTTTTATCAACAAAAAAAAATGTAAAAAAAAGATCCAATATCTACTCAAAAGATAAAAACGACCACTCTGAGTGTATAATTTGTCCTTTTCCTATCACTCCGGAGAATGTTTGTTAACAAACCATCTTTATATCAGAAATTTTTTCAATAAAAAAGTTTATATTTGCGCCATTAACAAAAAAGAATGATTGAAATAATTATTAAGGGAATAATCATTGGCTTGTTTGTGTCAGTTCCTTTAGGACCAATAGGCATGCTTTGCGTACAACGAACCCTCAACAGGGGAAGACGTTACGGTATTGCAACCGGTCTGGGAGCAACAACATCAGACTTGATTTATACGATCGTCGCATTGTTCTTTATAGGTTTTGTAGTTGATTTTCTTGAAGATAAAAAACTGATAATACAAATTACAGGAAGTATTATCGTAATCATTTTCGGAGTATTCATCAACAGGAGCAATCCTTCAAGACAACCAATGCCTGATCAAAGAAAGCATGAAACGCTGATGAATGACTTTTTCAGTTCATTCATATTAACATTATCGAATCCACTTATCCTTTTCGTTTTAATTGCATTATTTGCAAGATTTGAGTTTCTCGACAATAATACAACATTCTTCTTAAATGTAATTGGGTTACTTTCAATACTTGGAGGTGCTTTTTTATGGTGGAGTGTATTAACCTTCTTAGTAAGCAAATTCAGAAACAAACTAAGTTACAGAGGATTAAAGATGATGAACCGAATTATCGGAATTATAATCATCGTAATAGGTTCTTTTGGAATATTATATAATGTAATTAATATACTATCAACTAAATAACCCGTTTTATCACGCGCAACTGGTGGGTATATTCTCCTGTTACGGACGAAATTATTCCTTGAGCATCAACACTTTCAACCTTTACCCATCCTGAAGCATGTATTATTTTTGAGTTATCAATTAATATCCCAACATGCGAAATACAGCCTTCTGCATTCTCAAAAAAGGCAAGGTCACCCGGCAAGACTTCAGACAAAAAATCAACTGTTTTACCTTTTGCTACTTGTTGTGAAGCATCTCTCGGAAGTGAATATCCTCCAATGGCAAATGCCAACTGAACAAGGCCTGAACAATCTATCCCTAGTATCGTCTTTCCTCCCCAGAGATAAGGCGCATTGATGTACTGAAAAGCCACTTCAATTATCTGATGGGCAGAATAAGGCAATTCGGGAACGTACACCGGATCAATAAGGCTCCAGTTTTCTGATCCGATTTGAAAATCATCACCTTTTAGTTCATAAACAATACTTCCTCCCGGTAAAAGTTTTGTTTGATTGTTGATGGCATTGTAAATAATAGAGTAAGGTCTTGACAACCTCAGTTTCTCTGATTTATCAGATGCTGCAAACTCCTTCCCGGAAACCTGCTTTATCATTTTTCGGTCAACCCATCCCTGATAATCATCAGCTGTATTTTTAATAAAGAACCACTTTTCTGATTGCTCAAGTATTTCAACAAATTCTCCAAATAATAATTGAGATATCATTTCGCTACGTTCGCTATCCAAAGCACGCAACGGGACAACCGGAAGAGTCACTAGTCCGTACATATTATGCAATTAAAGATGAATATGATTTTTTTTACAAAAGTACTTAATTTTTAATATATTTGCATCTCATATCAATAATAATCAATATGAAGCTGAAATTATCCTCAAATACATGGCACAACATCCTCAAAGCATTGTTGTTCACCGGTGTTATAATAATTATATCCTACTTATTGCCTAATCAGGATACTTTTAAATATCAATTCGAAATAGGCAAACCATGGTCGTATGATTTAATAACGGCCTCTTTCGATTTTCCCGTCTACAAAAGCGAGAGACAAATTCAGGAGGAAAAAGCAGCATTACTTGAAAATTTTGTTCCTTATTTCAAACTTGACACGTCTGTTATGCATGTTCAATATCAAAGATTCGCAAAAGATTATTTTGACAAATTCGGAGAAGAACATAAATTTGATAAACTTATACAACGAAAATTTAAAATTATCTATGACAATGCTATCATTGCTACCGACCAATATGAGAGACTAAAAAAAGAAAAAATCGCTGAAATTAACTGTATATTACCAAACAAAGTTATACGTATTATTAAATTTAATGAACTGTATTCTCCCAGAATGGCTTATCAGGAATTCATCAAATCCGGACCATCAGTCATGAACAATGATAACTTTAATTTATATTTGATTGAGAATCTGAAATATGACAGTGTAATTTCCGATCTTTCAAGAAAAGAAAAATTAAAAAACCTTTCCCTCACTTCAGGTATTGTTCAGGCAGGAGAGCGAATAATTGACCGTGGTGAAATTGTCAATGAAGAATTGTTTCTGATATTAAACTCAATGAAAACTGAGTATGATAAACGAAAAGCTTCATTTCAGCGATCTTATCTGGTATTAATGGGAGAAGTTATTGTAATCGCAGGACTGATAATTCTATTTTTTCTTTATCTATCACTATTCAGACCAAGGATATTCAATAACCTTAACAATCTTCTGTTTATCAACCTTTTGATACTTATCATGATATCGTTGGCATCGTTTGTCATCCAACACACTTCGGTCAGTTATTATGTGTTACCTTTTGCACTTTTACCAATTATTGTACGTGTATTCTTTGATTCCCGTACCGCTCTGTTTGCACACCTCATTGCCGTACTCATTATTTCATTGATGGTCGATAATGCATTTCAGTTTTTATTAATACAGATTGCTATCGGGATGACCGCCGTATCGAGTTTAAAAGATATGACACAACGGTCGCAACTTGCCCAGACCGCATTAATCATTATGTTATCCTATTTTCTCGTTTACCTCGCCATTGAGTTTATGAGTGAAGGTGATTTATCGCGAATACATTGGCAGGCACTCGTATATTTTATTATTAGTAGTGGATTTTTACTTTTTGCTTACTTATTAATTTATATCTTTGAGAAAATCTTCGGTTTGATTTCAGCCATCACACTACTTGAACTAACAAATGTTAACAGTGACCTGATGATGAAATTTGCCGAAAAAGCTCCGGGCACTTTTCAACACACATTACAGGTATCAAATCTCGCAACAGAAGCAGCAAAGAAAATAGGGGCAAACAGCTTATTGGTTCGTACCGGAGCTTTATACCATGATATAGGTAAAATGCAACACCCCGAATTTTTCATTGAGAACCAGTTGGGAGGACATAACCCACTAAGTGAACTGAAATATGAAGTAGCAGCAAAAACAATCATTGGCCATGTGACCGACGGGATAGAGATCGCAAAAAAAGAACATCTACCGGAACAGATCATCCATTTTATAAGTACACATCATGGCATCAGTAAAACAAAGTATTTTTATAATTCATTTATCAACGCCAATCCTGACATAAAGCCTGACGATGCTCTGTTTACTTACCCAGGTCCACTTCCTGACACAAAAGAAACGGCCATTCTGATGATGGCAGATGCAGTGGAGGCAAGGGCAAGGAGTTTAGTTACATACACGGAAGAAAGTATAAATAATTGCGTGGAAGATATGATTAACAGCCAGATCGCTGATGGTCAATTCAAAGAAGCACCTATTAGCTTCAGGGATGTGGAAACTGTTAAAGCAATTTTCAAGGAAAAAATAATGAATATGTACCACACACGTATCATTTATCCGGAGTTAAAAAAATAACCAGAGCATTCATCTGTATTAGTAACAGTAATAGCTCTGGTTATTAAAAAAAATTACTTTCGTTTCAGAGAAAAGTTAAACTTTCTCCAAAGCCTGTTGAATATCTGCTTTTATATCTTCGATATTTTCTATCCCGGCAGAAATTCTCAGCATTCCCGGTACAACACCAGCAGCTGCTTTATCTTCAGGTGACAGTTGTTCATGTGTGGTTGCTGCCGGATGAATAATAAGGGTTTTGGCATCACCAACATTGGCTACATGACTTAATAATTGCAAATTATCAATTAATTTATCGGCAAGTATCGCATCACCTTTCAGTTTAAATGTTAACACACCGCCAAATCCTTTTTTCAGATATTTTTTTGCAACTTCATGATATTTACTGCTTTTTAATCCCGGATAATTGACATATTCCACTGCCGGATGTTGTTCAAGCCATTCGGCCAGGGCTTGTGCATTTTCAACATGCCTTTCCATTCTTAAGGAAAGAGTTTCCAACCCCTGTAAAAGCAAGAATGAGTTAAAAGGGCTGATGGCATTTCCCCAGTCACGTAATCCTTCGACTCTGGCACGAATATTAAAGGCGATGTTGCCAAACGGACCATCAGCACCAAAAACATCCCAAAAAACAAGGCCGTGATAACCTTCGGAAGGTTCAGTAAAGGTACGGAATTTACCGTTGCCCCAATTGAATTTCCCACTGTCGACAATGACGCCACCGATGGAAGTACCATGACCTCCAATCCATTTGGTAGCTGATTCCACAACAATACTTGCACCATGCTCTATCGGACGGAAAAGATAACCACCGGCACCGAAAGTGTTGTCCACGATTAAAGGTATGTCGTATTTCTTTGCTATTGCGGCAATAGCATCAAAATCAGGGATGTTCAGATCCGGATTGCCGATGGTTTCAAGATAAATAGCTTTCGTTTTATCATCAATCAATTTCTCAAATTCAGCTGGTTCGTCGTTTGGTGTAAAGCGAACTTCAACACCCAGGCGTTTAAACTGGACTTTAAACTGATTAAAAGTTCCACCGTATAAATGAGCTGTAGAAACAAAATTATCCCCGGCTTCAACAATATTATTAATGGCAATGAATTGTGCTGATTGTCCCGAAGAAGTAGCCAGAGCACTTATACCTCCTTCAAGTGCTGCAACACGTTTCTCAAAAACATCTGTTGTAGGGTTCATTAATCGGGTATAAATATTTCCGAATTTACGTAATCCGAAAAGATCGGCACCATGTTGTGCATCATCAAAAGCATAGGAGCTCGTCTGGTAAATAGGTACAGCCCTTGAATTGGTTGCTTTATCAACTTCCTGACCTGCATGCACTTGTAGCGTTTCAAATTTATAATTATTTTCTGACATGATTCTTGTTTTTTATTATTGTAGATGATTTGATTTAGTTGAGAGTTGAAAGTTAATTTAATTCTCAACTTTCAACTATTAAAGGGGGTATTCTTCAAAAGCGTATAATAATGTTGATAGGTATCGTTCACCGGTATCAGGAAGTAACACTACGATATTTTTATCTTTATTTTCGGGACGAAGTGCGAGCAGAGTTGCAGCATAAGCGGCAGCGCCTGAGGAAATCCCCACCAGCATCCCCTCTTCCCTGGCAAGCTGACGGGCAGTCAGAATAGCCTGATCATTGGTAACCTGTATAATTTCATCCACAACTACCGGATTGAAATTTTTAGGAATAAATCCTGCTCCGATACCCTGAATTTTGTGTGGGCCAGGATTTCCTCCTGATAGTACAGGTGAATCTGCAGGTTCCACCGCAACAATCTGAATTGCAGGGTTATGCGCTTTTAAAGCTGCACCAACACCACTTATAGTACCACCTGTACCCACCCCTCCTACAAAAATGTCAACTTTACCGTCAGTATCACGCCAGATTTCTTCACCGGTAGCTACGCGATGTATTTCCACATTGGCAGGATTCTCAAATTGTTGAGGAATGAAGGCATTTCCCGATTCGGCCGCAATAGCATTTGCTCTTGCTATAGCTCCTTTCATACCCTCAGGTCCGGGAGTCAACACGATATTTGCACCCAGCGCCTTCAATAGATTACGACGCTCCACACTCATTGTTTCCGGCATGGTCAAGGTTAATTTATAACCCTTTATCGCTGCCACAAATGCTAATCCGATACCGGTATTACCACTTGTCGGCTCAACGATCTCACCACCCGGCTTCAAAAGCCCTTTGTTCTCAGCAGCTTCAATCATTGATAAAGCAATACGCTCTTTCACACATCCAAGAGGATTGAAAGATTCCAGTTTGGCAATAACATTGGCCTGAAGGCCCTTGTTGACTGCATAGTTAGAGAACTGCACCAAAGGGGTGTTCCCAACTAATTCCATTAAATTGTTTGCAATTTTCGACATACCTTATTTGTTTAAATTGTTATTGATTTTTCATTTCTAATGATAGGACAAAAATACAGCAGCCGGAAAGCTGCTGCAATAACAGGGTAATGGTATTTTTATACCCTGTTTATGGTATAACGAACATTAATATTCAAAATATCAGAATTTTACGGTTACTCCGGCCATTAAATTAATTCCCGCCTGAGGAAACAAATATTTGTAACTATAGCGGGTTGTGTCCCTCTGATAATATTCCGACCAGGCATAACCGTTCGTTTCATACACTTCATTGAAAAGGTTGTTAATCATCAGTTTAAAGTCAATTGACCGGATATTTTTCAAAAGTAAGGAATATTGCAAACTAAGGTTATTCACAAAATATGCATCCATCGAACGTTCATCCGAAGTAGTATTATCCAGATACTGTTTGCCTACAAATTGACTGTAAAATCCCATCTCAAAATTTTTGAGCCGATACGTAAAAACGCTATTGGCTACTAAACCGGGAGAATAAGCAATATTCGTAGATTTATGCTCTGTATTAATCTGACCGGTAATATTATAATCTTCATCATAAATATAAGCCACATCTGTATAATTGATGATCTTGTTTCTGCTTAATGACAAATTACCATCCCATTTAAATGATTTTAGAATTTGCCATCCCGCCATAAGTTCTATTCCCGTACGGTAACTGTCATCTACATTGGAAGTAAGCGCCTCACCAATTTCACTTATTTTACCCGTCAACACAAGCTGATGCTTATATTTCATATAGTAAGCATTGATTCCGGCACTAAAAGTTTTTGTTCCGAAACGATAACCTAATTCTGTATCATAAAGCCGTTCACTCAAAGGTTGATCATTTTCACCGGCATCGGTATAATTATTCCGGTTAGGTTCTCTGTTAGCTACCGAAAATGAGGCGTATACGTTCTGATTGTCAGCCAATAGGTAAGTCACACCAAGTTTTGGATTGAAAAAATGAAAGGGCTTATTGATATCCAAAGGACGCATTGACATGGTATTCCAATTGAATTTATCGTTCAGACCTGACATAGTATGATGAACATATCTATATTGTAAATCTGCTGAAACATAAAGATCATCAAGGATACCGACATTTAGTTTTGCATAAATATTTGCATCATCCTTCACCGAGTGACTTCTGTACCATTCATGATCCACATCGAGGTTTTGAGCATTTCTAACCCAGATTACTTTACCAAAATGTTCTCCAACATAACGGTTCAGACCTCCACCTAAAGAAGCATTGATGTTTTCTTTCTGATAATTAAGCGCCCAGATAATTCCTCCGAAATGGTTATCCAGCCATTTTCTTCTGACAAGGTCACTTGTTGCCTGCGCACTACCATTGATTGTATCAGGGGTCAGGCCATATTCGCTGTAATACCTGTCACCTTTATATTCTTCATAATAACCTATTCCTCTGGTATAATGTGCGGATGCATTAAAATACAATTCAGGTAATATCTCCTGATTCCAATGTAACTGATAATGGGTTTGGTTGTAGTTATCTGTCTGATTATCGTAAAATTTCTTCTTCCCATCAGCATCTGTATAAGCACCAATTTCATTATAGGTCCGGTTAGTCAATAAAGAATCAGAAGTAACTCCATTCCATGCCTGATATGTTTTTTCTTTACCTCCGAAAGTCACAAATTTCAGGGTTGATTTCTCCCCGAAATATCCGCCGGAGAAATAATAGGAGCTCATATCAACCCATGCACGGTCGATATAGCCGTCAGAGCTAACATTTGACAAACGTGCATCAAATGACCACTGTTGATTGATCAGCCCTGTACCTGCTTTCAGCATATTCTTATTGGTATTGAACGCACCAATGCTTGTCGACAACTCTGCATAAGCTTTAGGATTCAATCCTTCCGTCTGCATATTCATGCTGGCACCAAAAGCCGCAGCGCCATTTGTAGAAGTTCCTACCCCACGCTGCACCTGTACAGATGACAAGGATGATGCAAAGTCCGGCATATTGACAAAAAATACCCCATGTGATTCGGCATCATTCAAAGGCACACTGTTCACTGTAACATTTATACGATTTGCATCGGTTCCCCGCACCCGGAAACCGGAATATCCAATTCCTGTTCCTGCATCCGAAGTAGCTACAAAAGAGGGAGTCAGCGACAATAAATAAGGGATGTCCTGACCAAAATTTCGCTTTTCAATTTCCTCATTGGAAACATCGCTGTAAGAAACAGCAGATTTTTCATGTGCACGAATAGAAGTTACCGTAACTTCATTCAGCAGCACATGCATTGAATCTTTTTTCTGTGAAGTTTGTGCCATCAAGGCAACACCCGAAAACAGCAGACCAGCTGCGATAAAAAATTTTCTCATAACAAATTAATTAAATGAATGAATTAATAATTTATTTTGAGAGTCCAAAAAAATTAAAACGGAGATTTGCTTCTTCCCTCAACGGCATTATCCGTTCAGGTTCAAAGGGTATGATCTCAGCCCGTATTTATTA
>JAYFPP010000014.1:0-38700 GCA_034927635.1 Paludibacter sp. | reverse complement strand
ATTAAATTTAAGGTGAATATATAATTATTACTATTTTTCAATTATCGGAGAAAATTATCTTTATGTTATCTCAATAAATTTAATTTCCACAAATCTCTGTAATTCATTCTTATCAATGGTGCCAACGTTATTTCACCTACTTTGCCGATTTGTTTACTCAAGGCAGCAAGTTCAAGTAGTTTTCCCTGAATGTCGGGTTCCGGAATGGGGGGAAAACCGCTTTCTTTCAGCATCAGATTTCGTTTAGCTTTGATTGAAAGTTCAAGATAAAGCTGAATATAGCAGTACATATCGAAAATTGTTTCACCCGAAAATCTCGTTTTTAATGATGACAGATAATCGCCTGCACGTGTAGCAGATAGTTTTCCCCTGTTGATCATTTGCAGTAATTCCACTTCACCCGAAAACTCAATTTCGAGCCAGTTGTGTAATTGCTTTTCGTTGTGCCTGAAAATAAAAATAAAAATTACCGGCAACAAAATGATGATACCGATGGTTTGCAATACAGGATTTATATAAAAATGATTAAATGCCGAATGGATTATATAGGCAGAAGCAACTGCAAAAAAAGAATGAAGCAGATAATAGCTTTCACGTTGTCGGCCGCTGATCAGTATTATGGCGATAAGAGCTGTGCATCCTCCATGCATCAGTGCAGTACCAAAGCCACGGATAATTAAAACCAATAAGTTGGAACTGATGGCATTTTGAAAATAATAAACATTCTCAACCAATGCAAATCCCGCTCCAATTGCAAACCCATAAATAGCGGCATCAATCATAAATCCTGCACGCTTTCTGTAAATTAGCAGAAAGATATAAAGCGATTTTATCAGTTCTTCAGATGCCGGCGCAATATAACGTGAAAGAACTTCAAATTTTATTTCACCAACTTCAAGCATGTATTTATTGAATAAATAAGCTATGCCGGCACTACATATTCCCCACAATAATGAGAAAAAAAGCAGCTTATTAATAACTAATTTAAAGCTATCAAGTAAAAAAAGAAATATTAAAAAAAGTAAGACAGGAAGTATGCTGAAGAATATCGCCATGAATAATGTGATTTTAATAGCATGAATTACGCAAATATATGTATATTATTTTAACAAATTGATAATAAAATTGAAAAATATTTTATAATATTTCAACTTTATTCATATATTTGCCTTTGATTTAACAAAAATAAAGTTTGATAAATCATCGCAAATAACCACAAATCAAATACGGCTTCGGTATGAAAAAGTTGCTTAATGTTGCTTTTGCGCTCATTGTTACTGCAGGCATTTTACTCCTTTCGGATCTTGGTAACCGAAATGCAGCAACAACCGCAGACCAGGATAAACCGGGAGGTTTATATGCAATTACGGGTAAACACTACAAAATAGGAATTTCCTATTTTGCCCCTGATCCTGTACTGGATATCACTATGGAAGGCCTCTGGAAAGGCCTGAGAGAACTGGGCTTTGTAAAAGACAGCAATCTCACTGTCATCGCTCAGAGCGCCAATGCCGAACTGGCAAATTTTCAGCCTATCCATTTAAATCTTGACAATCAGGATGTAGATTTGATTTTAGTTACGAGCACACCTGGTATTGCCTCTGCAGTGTCGGCCATCAAAAACAAGCCGGTGGTTTTTACCTTTTCCTATACACCGCTCGAAGCCGGTGCCGGTAAATCATACAACGACCATCTGCCCTTTATCACCGGTGTAGGCTCCTATCCACCTGTCGAAAAAACCTTTGAATTCATCAAGGATGTTTTTCCCAATGCCAAACGAATCGGTACTGCATATAATTCCTCGGAAGTAAATTCACGCAAGGTGATAGATAATGCCAAAGAAATCATGGCAAAAAAAGGATTGACCCTGGTTGAAAACACAGTTATCAATACCAACGAGGTATACCAGGCTGTTTCAGCTTTGTGTATGAGAGATATTGATGTGATGTGGATTACGGGCGACAATACCCTGTTGCAATCGTTCGACGCAGTTATAAAAATTTGTCGCGACAATAACATCCCCCTCATCATTAACGACAATGATGTTGTAAAAGAGGGTGTACTGGCAGGTATCGGAGTCAGCTGGGGTGCTACGGGGTATCGTACTGCCTCTTATGTGGCGCGGGTATTAAATGGCGAAAGTCCGGCGAATATACCTATCGAAAATTATGTGGAAGAAATTATTACTTTAAATGCTGCTGAAGTTAAGAAATTTGGCTTAACAATTCCTCAACAATACAGGATCAGCGATACTGTTAAAATTGCCACAAATACCAATGCAGTTGTAACAGCCGGCGTTAATAACCTGAAAGGAAAAAAATTAAAGTTATGTCTGGTGCATTACTCCCTTAGTGAGATTGCAGAAGAAGCTGAAGAAGGACTGAGAAGTGAATTGAAAAATCTCGGTATGGTTGAAAATAAAGATTACACCCTGAAAGTCTATAACGCTTCGGGTGACATATCCACTTGTAACAGCATAGCCGAATCGGTAGCCGCAGAGCGCTGGGACTTAATTTTTACCGCTTCCACTCCCACCCTGCAGGTTTTTATTCAGAAAATAAAGAATATGCCGATTGTCTTTACCAATTCGGGTGACCCTGTGGGGGCTGGTGCTGGTACAAGTTTCACCAATCACCTGCCAAATGTTACCGGTATTTCTACCGTGAGTGATTTCGACGGTATGGTGAAATTAGTGAAAGAAAGCATGCCCGGCATCAAACTTATAGGTACAGTATATACACCCGGAGAAATCAACTCAGTATTCTACATGGAAGCCTTAAAGAGAGCTGCCGAAAAGAAAGGATTGACATTGGTGGTTGCTCCTGCCAATTCGGTAACGGAAGTATCTGATGCAGCTGCCACACTCGTTGCCAAAGGCATTGAGGCATTCACGCAGATATCCGACAACCTGACCTCCGGATGTAGTTCTGTCATCATTAAACATGCCCGCGACAACAAAGTGCCGTACTTTGCTTTCATCTCAAGTCAGATTGAAAAAGGAGCTGTGGCATCGATTGCCCGCGATTATCATACTGCCGGGTCAGATGCCGTGAAAGTCGCCGTGCAGGTGCTGAATGGTAAATCTCCTAAAGATATTCCTTTCCGGTTGGTTTCAAAATCAACAGTTACTGTAAATCGGGAGGCAATTGAGTATTTTAATATCAAGATTCCTGAAAAATACCTGAAATAATACAACAACCGATTTAATAATAGGACATTATCTCAATAATTTTTTCATAAACAAACCACAAAAGGCACAAAAGAAAGACTTAGGGATCACAAAAGAGTGATAAGTTATGAATGATAAGTGACATTTAATTTTAAATTTTTACTTTCCTTTTGTGTTCCCTAAGTCTTTCTTTTGTGCCTTTTGTGGTGAAATATAAATAAATATAATATCATGAGTAATCTTGAAATTTTAAGTAAACAGCAGGAAAGTGAGATACTGATTCGTTGTAAAGGGCGATTGGATGCCAATCATACCGGTCATTTGAATGATGCCATCGATCAGTTTGTACGCGACGGACATTACAACATCGCGCTCGACTTCACAGAAGTTGAATACCTGAGTTCAGCCGGCATCAGGCTGTTGGTGTCGCAATATAAAAGTCTGAACGCTGTTAATGGCACTTTCTACCTTTCGGCAATGTCGGATGCTGTAGAGCAAATACTTAAGATGGTGGGGATGTCAGATATGCTCATTGGGAAACCCAAAGCGGCAAAAGTGGCAAAGTCGGTTGATACGAAAGTTGAGCAATACACACGCGACAACTATAAGTTTACCATCACTCCCATCAATAGTACAATACCTGTGAAGGCTGAGTTTTATGGTACACCCGAAAAAATGCTGGGAAAAGGATTTGGTCTGAGTGATATGCGTACCGTGCAGGCACGAAAAGGACATTATGCGCTGGGAATGGGGGCTATCGGCGACACTTTTGAAGCTTGTAATAAACATTTCGGCGAATTTGTGATGTTCGATGGCAATATCGCTTATCTGCCGGCGGATGGTTCGAAGAAACCGGATTATATGATGAACAGCGGTCAACTGATAGGATCACTATCTGAATTATACGGCATTCATTTTACCGGTGAATTTTCACAAATGATCAGCTTCGAAGGCGATAAACAAAAAGGAAGTCTGGGTTTGAGCCAACTGACCGAAAGCATTATTCAACTCACCAATTACAAAGAGTTTGTGATGGTAATGATTGCTGAAATCAGTGGATTGGTAGGCGTTTCGTTGAACCAGATTCCTTCGGAAAGCAACCGGATTTTTAATTTTCCTGAAATTAAGGACAGCGTGAATTTTACCACTGAACCGGAGCACAATAAGATGCTGGGGGTAAGTCTTGGATTTTTCAGTAAAGACACTGACGAAGGAAAATGCAGATTCAGTCGACCATTAACGCCCGACACTTCTACCCTTTCACATATTCACACGGCCGTTTTCCCATACATCCCGCTCAAAAAAACCAATATTGATATGCACGAAACCATCGATACGCTTTTCGATTCGGGAACATTAAAAGACATTCTGCATCTGGCTTATGATTCACGGGATATCGTGGGACTGGGTGAAAGTCAGTTTATTCACGGTTTCTGTTGGGTAGCCCCTGTGACAAACATTGAGTTTAATTCCATCAAATAACATACAACTATGGCACTATTAATAGGTTCGATAACCATCGGTTTGATTTTGTCGCTGCTGGCGCTGGGCATCTTCATCAGTTTTCGTGTCTTTGACTTCCCCGATATCACTGCCGAAGGTTCTTTTACATTTGGTGCAGCCACAGCCGCTGCCCTTATTCTATCGGGAATGAATCCGATGCTGGCAAGTTTTATCGCTTTTCTGGCGGGAATGGTTGCCGGCGCAACAACCGGCATCATCCACACCCGCTTTAAAATCAATCCTTTGCTTGCAGGTATCCTCGTTATGACAGCCCTGTATTCAATCAATCTCCATGTGATGGGAAAAAGTAATTTACCACTGATGAGCGAAACAACTATTTTCAGTTGGGTAGAAAATTTATCAGTACAAATGGTCGGTGAAGGTACCAAAACCAATGTGCTTGGCTGGGAAGTACTTGTCAGAGATTTATATGTACTGGGATTTTGTTTGGTTGCCATTGTGCTTTTCAGTATGATCCTCTGGTGGTTTTTCAAAACCAATATCGGCACTGCTATGCGGGCCACTGGCGATAACAGTCAGATGATACGGGCGCTTGGCGTAAACACAAAAGTAATGATTATCACCGGCATCGCACTGTCAAACGGTTTCATCGCTTTGTCGGGTGCAGTACTTGCTCAATATCAGGGATTCGCCGATGTGCAAATGGGAATCGGGATGATGGTTTGGGGACTCGCGAGTGTGATTATCGGCGAAGCCATCATTAACGACACGAGCATAGGTTTTGTCATTACAGGAGCAGTAACCGGATCGATTTTGTTTCGTATTCTGGTTGCCATCGCCCTGCGGTGGGGATTGAATCCCAACGATCTGAAAATCATCACAGCCATCTTTGTGTTCATCGCTCTCATCCTTCCTGTAATCATGAAAAATAAAAAGAAAATCTCTATTAAATTACACGCACATGCTAAAAATTGAAAATATAGTCAAGACCTTCAACCCGGGCACTGTCAACGAAGTGCAGGCTCTCAGGGGAGTCGATCTGGAAATTGAAGCGGGAAGTTTTGTTTGTGTACTGGGTACCAACGGCTCGGGAAAATCAACGATGCTGAATGCTGTTGCCGGCAGTTTCATGCCCGACAAAGGCAATATCACCTTAGACAATACCGACATTACCAAATGGGAAGAGCATAAACGCGCAAAACTGATTGGACGTGTATTTCAGAATCCTTTCAGCGGAACTGCCCCTAATATGTCGATCATGGAAAACCTTTCGCTGGCAATGAAACGTGGTAAACCACGCGGTATCGGATGGGGTCTGCCAAAATCATTGATTGAGGATTTTAAGAATCTCGTGCGTCCTCTCAATATGGGACTTGAAGACCGTCTGGAAAACCCTATCGGAAAATTGTCGGGTGGACAGCGACAGGCACTTACCCTGCTGATGGCAACAGCGCTCAAACCAAAACTGCTTTTGCTCGACGAGCATACTGCTGCCTTAGATCCTAAAACGGCAGCTAAAGTAATTGACCTGACGCAACAAATCATCAGCCGCGATCAGCTCACAACGCTCATGGTGACTCACTCAATGCAACAGGCAGTAAATCTTGGCGATCGCATCATCATGATGCATCAGGGGAAAGTTGCCTACGATTTCAAAGGCGATGAAAAAAAACATCTGAAAGTACAGGATTTGCTCGTATTGTTTGACGAGTTGCGTAAAAAAGACAATATTGACCTTGCCGTGGCTAATTTACTGACGGAAATATACATCTGACATGAAATTAAAAGGTGTCTTTCGGGCATTATTTGCTATTATCATCACATCGGTTCTCCTGCTGTTGATCGATCTGGATAACCGGAAACCCGATTCAGGAACATTCATTTCGATAGCTATTTTTAAAATAGCTTCACGGCCGGTGTTGGATGATAGTGAGACAGGAGTAATTCAGAGTCTGAAAGATAAAGGATTTGATGACAAAAAGAACTGTAGTATCAGAAAATTCTGTGCCGAAGGTGACATGGCTGTTGCCAATATGATTGCACAAAATATTCTCAGCAGCAAGTTCGACATGGTTATCACCATAAGTACACCTGCTTTACAGGTCATGGCCAATGCCAACAAAAAAGGACAGATGCAGCACGTATTTTGCACCGTCACCGACCCCTATGCATCAGGCGTTGGCATTACCGGACCCAAACCCGATCAGCACCCGCAGCATCTGGTTGGTATTGGTACCTTTCAGCCTGTTGAAGCAACTTTTGAATTAGCAAAGCAGATGAAACCCGACTTAAAGAAAGTCGGCACAGTATGGTGTACGAGTGAAACCTGCTCGGAAGCATGCGTAAGATTAGCCCGAAAAAAATGTGCTACACTGGGCATTGAACTGGTGGAAGTAAGTGTTGAAAATACATCTCAGATTTTTGAAGCAGCCACTTCCCTCACCATGAGAGGCATAGAAGCTATTTGGCTGGGAGGCGACAATGTGGTTGAACTGGGTATCGATCAGCTTATTAATGCATGCGCACGTGCAAAAATCCCTCTGTTCACCAATAATCCCTATAAAGTCACCGGTAATACCCTTTTCGCTTTAGGCGCTTCCTATTACGATGTAGGTTATCTTGCCGGAGAAATGGCAGCTTCCCTGTTAAAGGGAAAACCAACCAATCAGATTGGGGTAAAAGATTTTGTTCCTCAAAAATTAGTGATTAATGAAGAAGCATTGAAAAATATGAAAGATAAATGGGAAATTGAGAAGGCTTCGGTTAACTGAATTTATTTAAATTTCAGCTGGAACCAGGAAGTTTTTTTCATAATTGTCACACTCTCGGGATAATTCTCAATAAACCAAACAAGAAAAGCGGTAACATCAATCTTATCAGTCAGCATTTTATTTCTGCTCGACTGGAACAGCTTATGCGACTTAGGATCCGACAGTATTTCATCAATCAGTTTTAATAATTTATCAGCATCATTTGTTCGTACTCCAAAAGTAAGATGATACTTCTGTTCCAGTTCTTCAAGCACTGAAATTCGTCCTGTAAAATCGCTGAACCTTATGGATGGCACGCCCAACATGGCTGCTTCAACCGACATACTCTGGCTATCAGAAATAAGTAAAGATGCAAATGCCAGCACATGATGAATATCGTTCTGATTGATTTTCAACTGATAATCAGCAAACTGAGCATCCGGTTCTTCTTCAGCACTGATATAAACCCGGAAGCCTTTATCAGTGATAGTAGAAATGATTTTTTTTACCAGATTTTCATTTAATCCTTTTATACCGGCATCGTGGTAAGCTGTAAGTCCTGCCAACCGCAAAATACAATATTTTTCATCACTGATATATTTCTTCTTTATGGCAATATTAGGTGAAAACCTGTTGGGATGAAGGTAAGCCAGCTTCATATAACCTTCATAAGCCACTTTTTTCAACTCCCATTTTCCTACAGAACAGACAGAAGGAACAAGAATAGATGAAGTATAAGGATAAGTAAGTTTTGCCAGTTTGGAAATCACATCATAATCATCTTCAAGGGTAGTAACAGCATGTTTTTTGGTAAAAAATGCTGCCTGTGCTATGGAAGAATCTGTGCCAAGCAAAATATTTATGTGATGTTTCTTCACCAATTTCACTACCTTACAGGTTCTCATCACTGATGCCAGAAAGATGGATACAGGATTGTTCTTTCGGTTTTTCGGCTGAATATTGACATAATCATGGCCATCTTCCTGAATGAGTTTTTCAAGCACATCTTTTGTCTTCATCAATAAAACGACCTTATGCCCCTGATCTTTCAGGATAGAGATAGCATTTTTAAAGAAATGATATTGAGCCGGATGGCCGACGTAAATTAATATATTCATTCAGGTAGGATTAACTTAATTAGTATTTTTTTTTATCAAAATCCATTTCATCCGGTTCTTAATTCCCTGTATCAGAAATTCGGCAAACCATTCAACAATATTGTCAGTCCACCGTTGCGGATGGGTGGTAATCATTACCATATCCGGAAAAATCCCCGACTCAATAGCTTTTATTAATTGTTTGGTAGTTCTGTAGTCCTTTATCCTGTTTGATTTCACCTTGTCACGTACACTATAACGATCTCCGTTCCACATTCTGCCGGTGTCGGTCAGATAAAACACTTTATTAAAATCAACATCAAAATATGGTTCTCCAAGAATACCATAATCCCTGTAATTACAGCTTTTCCACAGGTCTTTGTTATCGTATTTACTGGTGGGACTTCCATGCATACTGATTGTCTTAACCGGATAAAACCTGCGAAAGTATGCCAACTGTTGTTGAAAATGCGTCAATGATTTTTCAGCATCTCCATTAAACAGGCTCATGTCTTCATAATGATACCCGATTTCATGACCCAACAGAGCAATCGATCGGATGATATCAGGTTGGTTGCTCTGAGGTACGACACGAAAGTAATAACTGGCACGAATGCCCAATGCGGCCTCGATTTGGGCTGTTGTATAGGAATGTCCTGCGCGTAAATCAACATCATGACGCAGCATTACATACTTATCCGGTACTTTACCCAGACAATAGTCTTCAAATGTAATAAACGAATAACCTTTAGCTTGCAAGGTCTCAATTAGCCGACGATAAATCTTCAAAGTAAAATCCATTTGTTCAATTATTACGCATTCACAACTAACAAATCTTCAAATTTAAATCATTTATTCCAAATCAAAAAAATATTCAACAAAACATTTCTATCCTTTCATCTTTTTCACCATCCATTTACCAAGTTTAAACAGTCGGGGCTTTAATACATATAAGAACCGCCCCTGCTCCAACAGTTCACCCCCGAATTTACTTTTAAATTCCCTTACACCATAAGCCTCATCCGGCTTTCCTGCTCCCATCATATCAAAGCGCTGAAAACCATTGCCCGCGGCATATTCTATGGCAGCATAAGTAGCAATTGTTGAAGGAAAGACATTTTTAATTTGCCCATCCAAACCACACACAAACCACTCGTACAAAGCAATACCGGGTAAAGCCACGCACACACTTCCACCTATTACTTTGTTTTTATATTTTATTACGAACAACTTTCCATTATCCAATTGCACCAATTTCTCAAAAAACTCACGGGGAAACAATGGCGTTTTTACTTTAGTTAAGTATAAATCATGCAGAATCTCATAATACTCATTTACATCATCAGGATCCTTAGTTTCAATCCAGTCTGCACCTTCATTACGTGAGAGTTTTACATCCCTTCGTTTAGTTACATTCAGCTTTTTGAGTGCCGATTCAACATCAGGTGTGGCAATATGAAAATTCAAATGGGCATTGTATACAAATCCGGTTGTTTCTATTATCGGACGAAAAACAGAGTAATCATTGTAATTTCTTATCTCCAGATAAATGGCTTTACTCTTCAATTGAGTTGTAGCTTCATTCAGCAGGCTTTTCAATGCTGAAGTAGATATACCGGTATGCAATAATAATCCGCCGGGTACTATAGCACGGCGACTGAAAAACTGCTTAACAACATTTCCATCAGCAATAATATAACCACACATCACACCCACAAGCTTATCATTCTCTGAAACGGCATAAACAAACGGTTTCAGAAAACTAAGTGATGCATAAAAATGATAACATTCCGGAGTCTGAAAGAAAGTAGCTGTATCGTTCTCTCTTATCAGATCTGACCACTGAGATACATCTATCCGGGTTATATCATTACTACAAACAACCATTTTACACTTATTCAATAATTTAACATCCAAAACTTATCACTTATCACTTATCACAGGCTCCCTCAATAAATTTAACAAAAAAATCAGTCACATCAATTTTATCAGCCAGCATTCGCTGTCTCCTTTCTTCCCAAACTTCTTTCAGATTGGGCAGTGCCAGTAATTCCTCAATTTTGGCTTGCATAGCTTCATAGTCTTCCGGTAAAAAACCATAAGTTAACTCATACTTATGCTCCTCTTCCTCTAAACATGCTAATCTACCAACAAAGGTATTACTACGAATGGCTGGCGTACCCAATACAGCAGCTTCTGAAGTCATGGTTTGACTATCGCCTATTAACATAGTAGCATAATAGAGTAATGAGTGTATCTTCTCCGGCGACAAACGCAATTGATAATCGCTGAACTCCGGATCAATCTCTCTTTCAGTTGTGATAAATACCCTGCCCTTATTCTCTAATAAGCGGATGATCTTCCATTTATTTTCTTTTGATAACCCACATACACCCACATCGTGATGCGCTTTGAAGGCATTAAACCGAAGTACAAAATATTTTTCGCCTTCCTTTACACCTATCTCTGTCAATACAGAAGCATCCGGAGTAAAACGATTGGGATGGAGATAAGCTAATTCGTGATAACCATTGTAGGATACCAATTTATTTGTTGAGCGAATAATACATGCAGGACTAAGCACAAAATCGGCGAAAGCATGACCCCATTTTACAAACAATGGCTCTACTGCATCATCATCATCATCAATAAGAATTGAACGCATTTTTGTTATACGCGATATATGTGCCGGTGTAATAGATGAACTGAATCCAACATGTATATTCCTGGTAACCACCAACCACCATATTTTGAGGTTATACATTATTTGTAATAAAGCCTTTTTATACAGTGAATCTTTCTTTCCCCCCAAATGTATATAAGGAATCTTATATATATCCAACAAAGCAACTGCCGATGGGATATCTTTTACTGTAACATATACTTTATGTCCACGTTTGATGAGTTCATCATACACATTTCGTGTAACATGTACATGTGCCGGATGCGCAATATCAATTAATATATTCATTGCTGTGGTTAACGTTTTGTGATAATTTTCCTTGCTCCTTTTTTCATATTATCTACGGCCAAAAAGGCTTTTACGTCGATTAGTAATCACTGTTTTGTATACTTCTGTTATTTTCCGGGTTACCGTTTCAGCATCCATTCCAATATCAATAATCCGTTTCCGACCTTCTGTTCTTTTTCCAAAACTCATTGCCAGTTGTAACTTAGCTGCCACATCATCTGCTTTATACGAGGCAAGATAACAGCCGTCAACATCACCTGTTACTTCAGCCACATCGCCCACTTCAACCGACACAACCGGACAACCACAGGCCATGGCCTCTTTGATGAATTGCGGTGAACCTTCGGTATGACTGGTCATCAGACAAACATCTGCCGCGTACATCAGACGGGTGACTTCTTCGCGCGTGTATCCTTTCAGTTCGAGCAAGGTAACATCATTGAGCAATTTAATTGCTGCTATTGCCAGCTCAGAATTTTTCACCTTATTATCAAATGAACCCGAAAATAATACATATTTACGATTAGGTTCAAGTCCCGATTTTTCCCTTGCAATCCTTTTATCAATTGCTTCAAATGATGACAAGTTAACCCCGCAGGGTATCAGCGAATATTTCCTTTTTAATCCCGCTTTCTTCAGATTTTTTTTCGAAACAAAAATATTATGTGCTGATAAGTACATGTTCTGCTTCGAATATGGATACACCATTGGCTCATTGATATCGCTTCCGTGATAGGTTGTTACTACAGGAATCCTGCGCTGGGTATTCGCCAGCAGACCCGACAGTCCGTAATGTGCATGGATTATATCAGGCTGAAATTCAGCAATCTTTCTCATCATTTTTGCTCTGTTACTCAGATATCCTCTCCACCCTTTCCCTTCAACACAAAAATACTCCATCTTTATTCCTGTTGCCTGAATTGCAGCTGCCTGTTCGGTAATAAAAGGCGCAACTTTCCCTGAGTTTTTACTGCAAACAATTAATACGCTGATTTGTGAAGGTACCTTTTTCATATTATTCCCCTTCCTGCTAACTTAAACCAACTCCATGCAATTATGGCGACAAAAATTAATACCAGATACCAGATGAAAAATTTCTTATCTGCATTGGTAAATCTGCTGATTCCATAGGCTGCCAGAATAAGCATAAAAGGTAGCGCAGGTTGATGAAAGCGCTCCGACTGTGCAAAGGCACTCAACGCCACCACCACCAGATAGCCTAATGTGAATGAGCCTATTAGCATAAAATCCTTCCACTTTCTCTCTTTAATAATCAGAAACAAAGCGAACATGGCAAAAAATGCCAGGATATTTTTCACATAATTACCACCATTGATCAGCATTTGATTCTCTTGTCCGTCAACCCTCACAATCGTAGGTAGAGGTATGATAAAAATGGCCGGAGCAAATATTGATTTAGAAGCATAAGTAGCAAACTGATTGCCTCCTTCTCTTTTGGCTCTCCACTCTATTGAAACATCCTGATTTTCATTTCTGTCCGACCACAATTCATTCACTTCTGACGAAAATACTCCCCCTACAAGAAAAGCAACGGCTACTGTTGCCCATACCCCGATTACAAGCTTTCTGTTTAATTTCATTACTTTCTCGGAAGAGAAGAATAAAGCTGTAAACAAAGCAAATAAAGCGATTATGCCCAATGGAGTTCTGAAAAGAAATAAAATACCGGCCAATGCGAACGTAATAATTATATCCCAAAATTTAAATTTCTCACTTCGTAAAAGATGATCAGCTCTTTCAATAAAAAGCACCGACAATAATACCATTTCCGCTTCTTTCAGATGTAATCCTGAATACAGAATAAGATTGGGCATTAACGCGACAAATATTGCAGCAATTCTGGCAGGACCATCTCCAAAGTTACGTGACGACAGTTTATAAACCAGCACTGCCATCCAGGCACCATAAATTGCTTTTAAAATTCTGGTAACAAGTATTGATTCATCTGTCAAAAGATAAATAAAACTCAGGTATGATGGATATCCGGCATCGGAATAGGAGTCTTTCACAAAGGTAAAGTAGGGCTCCATATTGTTGTTATCTATCAGGTAATTGATCCAGATAGCTCTGTCGTGGTAATTAATAGCATCGGCCGTTGAAAATTCAAACGGTTGTCCCGTTATATTGCTATAAAAGAAATAGCTGAAGATTACCCAAATTAATCTCAGGAAAAATGAGAGAAAAAACAGTTGTTTCACAAATAACTTAGGAGAATAATTTGCCCATTTTCTCGTCAGATAATTGGACAGAAAAAAGAAACCGACTACTTCAGTCAAGCCAAAAATCCACCATACAAACGGCAACACCTGGCTAAAGAAAGCTAAGGATACAACCATCAATAAAAGAAAGTACAGAAATATTGCTTTTGTAGTGAAATATTTTGG
The DNA here is from genome assembly GCA_034927635.1 of Paludibacter sp. Lineage (GTDB taxonomy): Bacteria > Bacteroidota > Bacteroidia > Bacteroidales > Paludibacteraceae > Paludibacter. The sequence continues at coordinate 24,844 of JAYFPP010000014.1, read as the reverse complement.
AAAATAATCCAGCATGTGTAAAATGTGTATTATGTGTCAGTTTATAGTATCTGAAAAAAGATTTAAATGTCTTCGCGCTGTAATTTCAATCGAAAAATTATCTTCGTATGTCTCAATAAGTTTTGCTCTGCTGATCAGGTCTTTACCATGATTAATATATTCTCTGATCATACTAAAATAGGACTCATAAGTAAAATCTGCAGAAAGAAAACCGGTTTGACCATGCTTAATAATATCGGGAATGCCCCCTGCAGGTGTACATAAAGGTGTGCATCCGCAGGAAATAGCTTCGATTAAACTTATCGGAAGCCCTTCGTATAAGGAAGTCAGGCAAAATGCATCGGATAAAAGTAAATAGTCTGCCACATTCGTCCTGGTGCCTAACACATGTATGCGCGGCTTTACCGTTGCCGCCAGTTCACGGGCTTCGGAACAAAAACTCCAGTCACCAATGATTAACAGCACAATAGCATGACCTTCGTCAATTAAACGATTAAATACTTTTACAAGCATTTCCTGATTCTTTTGCGGATAATACCGGGCAACATGTATAAAAACCAGATCACTTTCTGATTGCTTGTAACTATTAATTTCTTTTGATACGGAAGTATATTGATCTGTAGGATATAATTTTTCTCTGCCGTTGGGAATACAGCTTGCGTTCTTCAAACCATAAAATTTCCGGTATGAGATGTCACATTTTTCGGATATAGTGATGGCCCGGATCAGTTTCAAACCAAAATAAAAAATATTTATGGCACGTAACAAGAGATTCGGGTCCGATTTTTCTGCGAGATTATGTATCGTGTAAAAAAAAGGATACTTACTCTTTAGTAGCTTGAGAAAGTAGAGATAGAGCAAAGCACCCAGATGTGCATGAATGACATCCGGTTTAAGTTGTTGAATCAACCGACTCAGTTGGCCGATATTTTTCCATCCGAAACCTTTGGGTTGATTTAAGCTATGAAAATGCACTTTGTCGGACAAGGCAGGCAAATAAAATCCGAAATCCCTTTCTCCGGGGTTCTGAACAATGCATAAATGCACCTCAGCGCCCTGACGACACATTTCATTACACAGGTCAGTCACTAATCGTTCGGCACCACCTGAGGCTAAAGAAGGAATTATCTGAAGTATTTTCATAGGCCTGGCTACACTCTATTATTTTCTGAAACGAAAATACGAAATTTTATTTAAAATCTTTTTATAAACCGGTTTGCAGGACAGAAAATAATCCAGTTTTTTGTAATCGTCGAGAATATAATCCGGAAAATGCATTTTAAGAAAATTGTCTCTCCAGAGGTTGGCTTCTATCCTCATTTTATTACCTACAGGCAGTGAGTTACTTAAACCTGTTCCTTCAAAAACACAAATCGTCTGATCAATGTACTTTGTTTTTGCACGATTCAATATTATGGTTCTGAAAAAAAATTCCCAGTCAGCAATAATTTTTATCGATTCATCGTACTGCCCATACTTATCAAATAAATTCTTTTTAATAAACGAAGCCTGATGATGTAAAGCGGGTTCAATTTTAATGAAATCATAGAGCGTCAATTTTGGAGAGTATTTTATAAGTCTTTCGTAATGTGGTTTTATTTTCACCGCATTACCATAAATAATATCCTCATTGTCAATGTTTTTTAGCGCATTTTCAACTACATGCCGATCAAAGAAAATATCCCCTGAATTAAGGAAAAGGCAATAATCACCGGTGGCCGCATTTATCCCTTTGTTCATCGCATGATAAATTCCCTTATCAGGTTCTGATATCCAGTAATACAACTTTGCAGCGTACTTATCAATAATTTCCTTACTCCCGTCTTTTGAACCACCATCAATAATGAGGAATTCAATCGAATCATAAGTCTGGGACCCGACACTTACGATGGTTTTCTCCAGCCCGGCAGCATTATTATAATTTACCGTGATGACAGACAGGCGAGGCTTATTTTTTTCATTCATAAAGTCCTATTTGACGAATATCTTACCGTTTTTTTCACAAACAAGCTTCATTTCCTGTCTTTGTTCCTCCGAAAACAAAGGATTACGAAGCGTAAATTCCTCACTGAAAACATTGTGTTCCGTAATCTGATCTTTTTGCTTTTGAAGGTATTCTTCAAGATTGCATATCACTTTGGCGGGATTCCCTACTGCAACTGAATTTGAAGCAATGTTTTTCGATACAATACTTCCCGCGCCGATTACCACATCATCGCCGATGGTTACCCCCGGCAGGATAATACTTCCGGCACCTATAAATACCCTGTTGCCGATTTTCACATTAGCAACTTTCGTATGATCCAGAAAAAGTTTGGTACTTGCATCATGTGCCAAAATATGCACACGGGGTGCCAGTATTACATCATTACCGATAGTAATATGCCAGCAATGAGAAGGATCGATGATACAACCTCCCATGATCTTCAGGTTTTTACCAACCGTCAGACCTCTTTTGATAAGCTTATCAATTGATTGTTCTCCTCTGATGCGGCTTAAGAAAGTTGATAATAATCTTTTTATTTTCATAATTATCAAATTAAACTCAGTTATTAATACTGTCAAGCATTCTTATATAGCCTGTCAGCGCTTTCTCAGGTTCCAGCAAATCATGATACAAAGCGAAAGCATCTTCCTTTGAATAGTCGTTTTCAGAGATATTTCCCAGTTGATCTATATTATTAATTACTGCACCAAACCGGTATTCTTTTATCAATTTACTGTAAATTTCGCAGTTGGTAACAATAGCAGGTAATCCCAGCATCATATACATGGAAAACTTACCTGATGAGAATCCTATTTCTTTCATATTTTTCCCGTAATAAGGATTCTGATTATTAGGATAATAGAGGGCAAAAGCTAAATCAAAAGAGGAAAGGAATACGGCCAATTCTCCAAAACCCTCAAAAGGATGCGGATGCAAGGTGAATGGTATGTTTTTATCAGTATCTAAGCGATGCAGTTCGGTATAATACTCGTTGTTGATATCAATAGGATTACGGGTATGAAAAACCAACCAGAAATCACTGTTCCAATAGCCTTTGTTAAATGCTTCGATGATGGCTTTTGTACCGCACCACTCCCCTACACTTCCCGAATATACTGCCAGTTTCTTTTCTGCAGGAATATTCAGTTTCGTATGTAAATCAGGCTTTTCGGCCACTTCAATCTTTAAAGGACTAACCGGTACCAACGCTATTTTGTCATCTGGCAACTGAATTTTATTTTCTAATATAAGCAGTTCATGCCTTTTTTCATCCTGTACCAATAAGGAATCAGCAGCAGATGAATATTTAATTTCTTTCTTTTTGAGTTTTAAATAATGTCCGCTTAATTCTTCTGTAAAGAAAATTTCAAAAGAAAGGTAACTTAAATGAATATTCATGCCCGGAAATCTTTTGATTCGACCTCCGACGATGATTCCCAAAGGATCAACACCCAGCAACACCCGGATTTTTTCTTTTTTGAGGGTACGGATAACCCTGCAATATGACAGCCAATGTTTGATGTAATACCGGGGATTACGGAAGAGATTCAGTTTAAACAGTGAAGGTATATGAATAATATTCGTAAGCGAATCGGGACATCCCGGAGATTGCTGTGGACCGAACAAATATACTTTTACATCCTTATCCTGAAGGAGTTTAAACATGGCCGACATCGTCGGATTGGTAAAAGTATCAGTATTCGGGCTTACTATCGCTATTTTTTTTACCATAACATCATTTCAATGAGAAATTTCTGATTGTATCGCAGATAAAGCGGATTTTTTCTTCCGGCAAATTACTTGCGGAGGGTAAATACAATCCGTTTTCCGACAATCTGTCGGATACCGGATAAGCATCACTCACGTTACATCCATAGTCGGTTAGCGATTTTTGACGATGCATCCCGTTAAACAACAAACGGGTATCTATGCCATGTTTTTTCAACTCAACTACAAGCTCTTCTTTTGTTCTGCCATAGATGGACGGATCAACAAGAATAGCATTCATCCATTGAACTGATAATGCTTCCGGATGAATTTTCTGGAAAATTATTCCGGGCACACCGGATAAAAATTCTTCGTATTTTCTATGATTATTGATTCTTAGCGCTTTGTATTCATCGGCTTTCTCCACCTGAGCTAATCCGATAGCTGCAATAACATTGGACATTCTGTAATTGAATCCGATCTCGTCGTGTAGGTAATTCCGGTTTCCATCCAATGGGAAACACACATTCTTGTGGTATTTTGCTTTGATATAAAGCGCTTCATCATTTGTAACCAGCATTCCTCCTTCTCCGGTTGTCAGATTTTTATTGGCAAAAAAACTGAAAGAACCAATATCCGAGAATGAACCGGCTTTAATACCCTGATAAGTAGCCCCATGTGCTTCCGCAGCATCTTCAATCACTTTCAGATTGTATTTGCGGGCAATTTCCGTGATTTTATCCATCTCACACATCTGACCGAAAATATGGACCGGCATGATGGCTTTGGTACGTTCAGTGATCTTTTCTTCTATCTTTGATACATCAATATTCCATGTTTCGGGGTCGGCATCCACAAACACCGGCATGGCACCTGTATAGCATACTGCAAAAGCGCTGGCAATCATTGTGAAGGTGGGGATAATTACTTCATCGCCCGAACCAATACCCATCGCTACAAGCCCCAGATGCAGAGATACTGTACCGTTGCACACTGCCACACCATATTTACAACCGCAATAGGCGGCAAACTGCTTTTCGAACTCCGACACATATTTTCCTGCCGAGGAAATCCATCCTGTTGAAACAGCATCGGTAACGTAGGTCAGTTCATTGCCATTCAAAAAGGGTTCACATACCGGAATAAATTCATTCTCCATTTTTTGCCCGATTTTATATAAGACTTATTCTACAATCTTCACCTGTTCATCAGCCACAGCATCGAATCTTACTTTGTCGAGTTCGCCGCAAAAAGGTCCCTGCTTCACTTCAATCATTTCTGAGGCCTCGAGCATTTGAAATCCATGTCCGCCATGAGCGAGTAACACAACATCGCCCTGCAGCAGAATTCTGCTCTCAAGATATTTTTTCTCATCATTGTAAAAATCCACCCTTACTTTCCCCGACTTCACAAACAATACTTCCTGAGTCAAATCAACACTTCGTTGCACTACATTGTGCACATGAGGTGGAATAATGTGCCCTTTCGGACGATTCATATATCCGAGTTGCTGCGAAAAATCATCCGGCGTAAAAAACGCGATACCCTCTTTGTGATAATCAGCACGAATGATGATTCCCAAAATCTTTCCATCGACAACAATCTGTTCTATCATAATTATTTAAATATTTATCCAGTCATTGATTAAAACCATTTCTCTCCAGTTTTTATCTTTTAGCAGGCGTTTATTATATTTTATCCGATTCGCAAAATAATCGACCATTGCTCTGTGTATATGCCATTTATCGTTGCCGGTGATACCAGTTAAAACAAACTTTAAACTCCTGATATATAATTGTCTCCGGTGTTTACTCATCAGCTCCTTCAGTTGTTTATCGGTATAAAGATATTCCCTGTAATCGGTATAACAATCGCAATTTCCCTGATTCGCAAAGCGTTTATTCAGATATTCCTGCGTCATTCTCCGTGGTGGAATAATGTGTTGCGTAACTGATGCTTTAACAAAGGCAAAGCTGTAATCCAGTTTCTTTATTTTGATATTCAAACCTGTTTCGTTATCACCCAACCATTCTCCGTTCACGATATCTGGATTATATCCTCCCGCAAGTATAAATGCTTCTTTACGTACGGCCTGATGACAACTGAAAACGCCAAAATCATCCTCAGATACATAAATTTCGTCTTCCCTGTCGTAAAGGCTCAACCAACCATTTGTGCAGTACTTTTTCACCCAGGCGGGAGGTTCAATTTCCCAATGAGGAAGCACTCTTCCAGTTGCTGTTCCAATCTGAGGATGTTTTTCAAAGACAGAGACCAGTTCTCTTAACATGTCTTTATCCGCAATCATATCATCATCAGTAAAATACAACAGATCTCCACGTGTTTTTTTTATGATGCCGTTTCGGGCAAAATGCGAACCCTGACGGGGCTCTATGAAATACTGTATCAGTCCTTCCGATTTTTCCACCCATTGTCGTATCACTTCGGGTGTGTTGTCGGTTGAGTTATTATCCACTACAAGAATCTCATACAAGTTCTTCGGATAAGTCTGATTCAGCAGACTTTCCAGTGTGATTCCGATTAGGTTGGCACGGTTATATGTAGGGATGATAATGGAGACAAACATCTTTTCCGTCAGTATTAGCGTTTACATTGATTTAATTTAGAACCATCTAAATCATGACACGTATATGCCTGATCCAATGGGTAAAAGGCATTTTTAATATTCTTTTTAATAATTTTGAACAATACAAGCGCCAAAAGGTTTTATCCAGATTTTTCAATCCATTAAATGAATGCCTTGCAACAGTAAGATTCTCGTACAGGTTTAACTGCCGAAAATACAAATTTATCCGTTGATCCAGCGCTTTTTTTAATTCATCTTTTGATGTATACATCTGTTCTTTAATCCAGCGAAAAATGATATTGCCTTCCTGCATATCTAAGCCGGTCACTTCAGCTTTCGAAGATACGGTTTTTATGTGTCTTGTAAAATAGTTCAGATATTTTCCCGATATAAAAACTTTTCCTTCGGATGCCACCTGAACCCAGAACATCCAGTCACCGGCACTTTTAAATTTTCTGAACCCGTAATCGATTTGATCCAATACGTTTTTACGAAAGACAGCCATGCCTGAATTAATGATTACCGGATCGCCAAACATATGAGTTGCAACAAAAACATTTCCTTCAACTAAATCTGTTAACGCTGGATATTGCGTTTTATAGATGATTTCATTATTGGGCGTAACCACCTGCGACTGGCAATAGCTCAAAACAATTTTTTCATTCTTCAGCATCGGTTCAACCAATGTTTCGAGTAAAACAGGTTCACACCAGTCATCGCTTTCGGCTATCCAGATAAAATCACCCTTAGCCAACCCGAAACCGGTAATCCATTGTTCAAAAGGACTGCCAGTGTTTATTTTATTGATAATGATATGCGAAACCTTTGGATGATCCTTATATTTCAGCAATAATTCAGCACTGTTATCTGTCGAACAATCATCGAGCAGAATCACCTCAAAATCAGTATAAGTCTGAGCGAATACCGACTCAATCCTCCTTTGCAGGTAGGGAGCGTGATTATAATTAGGAATGATTACCGATACTTTTGGCATTTTTCATTTCTTTAATGGTTGAAATACTGCTTGTATTAAACTCACTCACTTTTATGACCAAGCTCTTCTTTTCAGGATTTTTGAAAAGTTGATGGGTGTTGCCGGCAAACCCACCGCAGCCCCAAATCACAATATCGGCTCCAGCCAGTATCTGAATGCTTGATTTCAGGTTTTGTTTTGTCTCTCCGATGATTAAGGTCGCATCCCCGAAAGCATCAAATGCTGTATTCAAATTTCTGATTTTCATTTTCAGTTCTTTCTTTGCAGTAGCATCAAGACTGATGGTACACTTGCGTTTCAGTAGGTTTCGCAATAAATGCTGATAGGTTAATTCATAGCCGTCCGACAAAACAAATATTTGAGCTTCTTCTGCACTAAACAACTGTTTAACAGATTCATACACGGGTAGATATTCCCCGGGACTTTTTGATATCCTGTCGGGGTCGATTTTGAAGATATGCTCCATCTCATCCTCTGAACTAAACAGAAATTTATCATAGACAATCAGCTGCTGGCCGTTGACGGTTATTTTTGTACTGTCGCCACAGCGGATATGGAACACAATATTCATCTGCTTATTTTCAACACTATGCGCTTGTTGCCGGAATGCTTTCGAGAATATCTCGTTTCTTAGTGTTTCCAGCGAAAATCCGGCTTCAGCAATAACTTTATCTATTGCGGGTATCAGCGACCACATATCGCCTGTCCATTTTAGTTGAACGATAGAATCAGCAGGAAATGAGTTGAGCTTTTCAGCCAGATAAGCTTTAAAATCTGCTAATGATGCATTGCTGTTCTCTTTAAAAAATGAGCCTATATCAGGATCACTGTAATTATATACATCAGGTACATCACCCGTCACATCCGAAATATGTTTAAGTCCGAGGAATTCGGTCAATTCCTTTTCACTGTATTTATCAGCAATACGGGAAATCCTGTTTTCAATTTTCATGAGCAGAACATTCATGCCCATCGACAAAAGATTTCTCCCGATACAGAAATACAGGCAATACCTTATCCTGAAAAAAAAGCGAAAGAAGAAGGTATGATAAGGAGGTTTTACACTCCGTTGAAAAGAAACGGGTGAATACACATAATCCGCACCAAGCACTTTCCCAAGCGCATACAGACGTGAAAACTGGGTTCCGAGCTGATCGCCCAACCCACTGCCACTAATGGTTTGAATTGAAAAGTATTGCTTAGCTGTATTCATATTCTTATTCAACTGAGTTTTGCCAACATGATGATAAACAAAAGTAAAGCGACATACAAGTATAGTCTTTCAAAATTAAAATGCGAAGCACTGATTTTCTTACCCAGTTTATATCCGTAGTTAATGGCCCCATGTTCCACAAGAACATAGGACAACAAAGACATTGTTGCCGTCAGCACAAACGTTATTATGAAAAACAGATAAACATTCATTTGTCCGGTATACATGAACACAACTTGCTGAATAACAAAATGCCAGATATATAATCCGTAAGAAATATCATGTTTGGGCATCAGTTTCAGAACCGTTTTGTCGGTCGCAAATAATAAAAAGAAAACCGAAATGGTAATGGGAAATATCAAATCAATCATCGTGCTGAATCTCCAAAAAACCAGAGATAACAAAGCCATTCCTGCCAACAGCTTAAAATCGAGATTGATTTTTTCTTTGTTGATGGCAAAAAATGCACCCGTGGCAAAGCATGCCATAGGAATCGTAGCCATAATGAACTCCCTGTTAAAAAGTACCTGTAAGATATTTTGAGGCATGAAAGCCAATACAACAATGGCAACAATGAGGCCGTTCAGAATACGTGGACTGCCCTTTGATACGATAAACACACCAACCAGAAAAATATAACAGGCAACCTCATAAGTAAGTGTCCACAACGAACCGTTGACATCCGATGCCCAAATATTGGCATCAAAACATCCCGGTAAAATATAATTGGTTTTTAAATACAGATTCTGGAAGAAATAGGCCCAGGTTGATGGATGACGGAAATATTCCCCGACAGATAAAGACGTGATAAGAGGTCCGATGATAATAACTGTAATAATGATCAGGGCAAACAATGCCGGGAAAATACGGAAAAACCTCGAAATAATAAATTGGGAAACACTTTTCTTGGTTAATATGCTATTTGTCACTAATAGTCCGCTCATAAAAAAGAAGATATTAACACCTAACTCACCGGCATAAGTAACTTTTAAGAACCTGAACAAAGGTTCGTTAGCTCCATCACCGTAATTCAACGCAAAAGCATGACTCCATAACACCATGGTAGCGACAATAATACGCACCAAATCGAGGTTGTTCTTATCCCTGCTGAGTATTTCCGAAACTTTCATCTGTCTTATTTTTTTCGGCGTGATTAACCTGTTAATTATATATTTCGTATCTTATTTTTGCCAGGTTTGACTGTACAAAGGCTGATTGATAATATTGATATGCTTTTTCTGTAAGATCTTTAAAATCGACAGTTTTGAGTGCAGCATTAAACTCTTCTGCATCGTCAAACAAAACTATATGACCTGGATTGACACCTGTAAAGCAGCCCTCGGCCCCGAAACGGGTACTTATCACCGGAACATGATTTACAAATGCCTGCAAAATCTTTGTGCGAATGCCCGCTCCCGTCAGTACCGGATTCACTAATATTGCCTTCTCATAATATGGACTGAGATGCTCAACAAGACCGCAGAAAACTATTTCAGGACGTAAGCGATACTTATTTTTTACTTCCTCCGACCAATCCCCGATGATATACAATGGAAATCGCTGCGATGCTGTTCCTGAAAGATATACCGATTCAATAAACCAGAACAGTCCGAGTTTATTAGGAGTATGTCCTTCACCACCAAGAAAAATAAACTTGTTAAATTCCGGACTTATTTCCTCTTTTATAATGAGTTCTTTCGGAATGGCATAAGGAGAAAGGGTTATATTCTTGCAATCTTCTTTAATTATAGAAAAATCATCCTCATTAAACACCACCACATGATCCATCTTTCGAAGACACATCCGCTCGAAAGCTTCCGTTTTATCAATCAAAAACTGTTTGTAATGCTCTGTCACATTACTTTTTGCAGCAGCCAATGTCAATCGTTTATAACGTACTTCATGATGAATGAATATCTTACGTATCGCATCGGGAAGTAACCAACACAAATCAATGGTTTCATAAAAGTCAAGCTGTACCTGACTGATTTTTTCTGTTTGTATGACCTCCAGTAGCATATCTGTAAATTCGTGGCTGTAAACATGATCGACATGTTCAAAATAGTTGTCTGTAAAATCATCGGCATCAGAGGGTGAACCCTGATTTGTTTTTTTTACCTGCAACACTCTTTTGATAAGTTTTTTCAGTCTGTATGTAAACGATTTACGAACCTTATTCTGATTTGTATAGGTATAATGAATTTTCAGGTTCGGCTGAATCTCCTGCAGCATCCTGATATTTTTCAGTTCCTTTTCCGTTTTGACTTCCGTGCATAAAATAAACTGAACCTCATCTTTCAGTTCATCAATAAAATAGTACTGAGCCAGCGCACCACCCGAATAAAGCGGATAGATAGGATTAAACGAAACGATCAAAACCTTCTTCATAATATTTACACAGTAAACAGACGAACAATATTTACCCTGATTTCTCTCAGAAACCTTTTTCTCATTTGTTTTTTTGCGAGTTTTAACTCGTTTATAGTTATTGGCCGTTCCAGATGCTTTACATGCCAGGCAAGAATCTCTGATTCTTTCTTTCTTTTACACTTATTCAGAAAGATGGCATATTCGAGCCGTAATTCCCGGTATGGCTGCTGTAATTCCGGAAAAATATCCAGAAATAAAAACATGCGGCGTTCTATACCATATAGCAATGTATTGGTTTTTTCGGCAAACGAAAGTACCTGCCCTTCGTGCCGCCTGTAATAGGTCAATACTTCATGAATAAAACCGGCTTTACTGTTTCTCAAAACATTGTCGTTCATCTCCACATCACAGTGAATGTTGTTTTCGTTGATCACCTGAAGATTTGCATCGACCTGTTTCAAAGCTTCAGTTTTATAAAGCGCCTGTCCTAATCCTCCGTAAATATACAATCCGTGCAACAGACTTTTCCGGATAATTTCTTTCCCATCAAAAACATTTCCGTCATAAATATCCATGCCATCACAGTTAACATATTTATCTTCCAAACGATAGGCATACACGGCTCCTATCTGCTCATCCTTTTCGTGAAGCTGAACCATTTTTTCAATGCACTGAGGGAACATCCAGTCGTCGGCACATTCATATTTGACATATTTTACATCAAGCCCTGCAAAACGACCAAGGGTGATATTCCAGTTTTTAAAGGCTGATACGGTGCTTTCATTCCGGAACACTTTGAAACGACTGTCCTTTTTCTCATATTCCAGCGCAATCTCATATGATCTGTCGGTACTGGCATTATCGGTAATATAGCAAATCCAGTTTTGATAAGTCTGCGCAAGTATATGTTCCAGACATTCAGCAAGATATTTATCCGTATTATATACCGGGACTGCTATTCCTACCAAAGGCATTTCCGTATGTTTTTCCATTTTATCCATCAGTTTGATGTTTTTTCTATCTCAATATATTCCCTTAACCGTTGCCAGAGATCAAAATTCAGCTGTTTTACCAAAAGCTTCTCAAGTTTATCGATGCTGCAACGTTGATCCATGATTTCATTTTCACGGTAAGGCAATTTTCCGTATAAAACTTTCGACGAAGATCCTGTTGTTTTCTGCATGAACGCAATAATATCCTTCAGGGCAACATTATTTCCTGAAGCTACATTAACAATCTCTCCCACAAAACTTTTATGCCTGAGCAATATCTCTTTCAATATTTCGCTGAAGTCATGTACCGACAAAAAATCTCTCTTTTGTTCACAGGAAGTAACTTCCAGTGACACACCCAGTATCAGTGAATCAAGGACATAAGCGATGAAACGGTTTTTGTTTTGTCCCGGACCGAATAAGTTTCCCGGGCGCAACACCGCAACCGGAAAGTTGTTATTACGATTCAGCATCATTGCTGCGTTGGTAGTAGTTTGTTTAAGTAAAGCATAGGTAGAATTGGGCATTTCCCTTTGCGTTTCAGAGAAAGGAGCATTTCCGCTACCATACTCTTCTATACTGCCAAATTGCAACACCAGTTTCAGTCTTGGTTCGTCATGAAAGCGATTGTACAGATTCAACAAAATTTTAAGATTATCGGCAGTCATCCTGTCAAGAAATTCAATTTCACGTGAAGCAGTGACTAATGGCGATGCCAGATTAATGATAAAAGAAGGCACAGGAAACTCATCCGGGATTCTTGAAGCAATCAAATCCATAGAATGAGTGGTGATAAGAGGTTTTTTGGCAAAAAATGCAGCATCTATCCACTGATCAAAGACCACAACCTGATAATCCTGCATCAGATACGACGATAAGTGTTTGCCGATAAATCCGCTACCTCCAAGTATGTACACCAACTCTTTCATCAGGATTACGACCTTTGGTTGATTAAGGTTTCAAAATATCTTATTTGCTCAAGGCACAAATCATACACTTCCCGGGTTTTATAATTTTTATACCAATCCACCGTCAATGCAACTGTTTCTTTTATATTCAATACAGGTTGCCATTTCAATCTGAACTTCGCCTTCGAAATATCCAGCATCAGCAATCCGGCTTCGTGCAAGTTTTGAGGATCAGAAACATCCCTGAGTTCTCCTGAACCATAATTATCAACAACCATTTGTGCTACCTCCCATACTGTTGCGATTGAATCCTGTTTTGGTCCGAAATTCCAGGCTTCGCAATATTTCCCGGGATTTTCATGAGCCATTTTAGCAGCATGAAGATAACCGCTCAGGGGTTCCAGCACATGCTGCCATGGTCTGATTGCTTTCGGACTGCGTATATCAATTGTAGCACCGTCTTCAAGGGCTTTAATACAATCCGGAATGATTCTGTCCAATGCCCAGTCACCACCACCGATCACATTACCGGCGCGAACGCTGACGATAGATTTGCCATGTTTCTGAAAATTACTGGGATTAAAAAAAGAACTTCTCCATGAAGCAATAGCAATCTCACAAGCCGCTTTGGAAGAAGAATAGGGATCATAGCCACCCAATGAATCACTTTCCCTGTATCCCCAGATTTGTTCTTTATTTTCGTAACATTTATCGGTGGTAATCATCACTGCCACCTTAACCGAAGAGGTGGCTTTCACTGCTTCCAGCACATTGATCGAGCCCATCACATTCACCTCATAGGTTTCAGCAGGTATTTCGTAGGATAAACGAACCAAAGGTTGTGCAGCCAAATGAAAAACTATTTCAGGCTGATATGTTGACATAACATTCTTCAATTCATTCAAATCTCTTATGTCGCCGCGCAAATCAACCATTTTAGTCCCTATACCCGACAAGACAAAATTATCTCGTTCAGAATATGGATCGAGAGCATACCCAATCACTTCAGCGCCCATGCTATGAAGCCATATGGAGAGCCATGAACCTTTAAATCCGGTATGTCCGGTAACTAAAACTTTCTTTCCTTTGTAAAAGCTTTTCAGTGCTGCATAGTCTTTCATAACCATTTTTTCCAGGGGGCATTGCCCGAATTCCACAAATTATTCAATTCGATATTGTCTTTCAGTGTGTCCATGCATTGCCAGTAACCGGTGTGGAGATAGGAAGTCATCTTTCCCTCCTTTGCCAGTGTTTCCACGGGGCCGCGCTCAAACACACAATCGTCACCATCAAGATAATCAAACACTTCCGGCTCACAAACAAAAAAACCGCCATTGATCAGCGTTTTAGCATCAGAAGGTTTTTCGAGAAAACCATTTACATCACCGTCCTCGTTGATGTCAAGCAAACCCCATCGTTCGAGATGTTTATAGGCTGTAACAGTCAGGTATTTACCCTTTTTCTTATGAAGTTCAATCAATTCCGGGATATTTACATCCGACACACCATCACCGTAAGTCAGCAGAAAAGGCTTCTTCCCGATGTATTTCTGAATTCTTTTTATTCTTCCCCCGGTTTGCGTATGCAGGCCTGTCTCAACAAGTGTAACCTTCCATGGTTCTGTTTTGTTTTCGTGAACTTCAACCTTATTTTTTTGAACATCAATGGTAAGGTCATTATTCTGTAGATAATATGTCATGAACCACTCTTTTATTTCCATGCTTTTGTAACCCAGACAGATCACAAAATCATTGAATCCGTATTGTGAATATATTTTCATGATGTGCCACAGAATCGGTTTGTCACCTATTTTCACCATAGGTTTGGGCATATCTTTCGTTTCTTCACTTAAACGTGTTCCGAAACCACCAGCTAAAATTACTACTTTCATACGTTTAAATTATATATTTTTCGGATTGTATGGAACTCATAATTGTTCGTTTCACACTCCGTATTTAGTTTTAAATAATACATTTCCCCATACCGGGAACCATTTAGCAAATCCAAGTGCTCCCGATACATCAAAATTGTCAATTTCGAAGTTTAAGACATTATTAACAATATCATAATCAGCTACTCCGGTTAAATGATTTCCTTTACCGGTACCCATATTGATATAATATTTGCCAATTCCCAGGTTATGATCGATGATTGATAACTCAATTTCTTTTTCTTCACCTTTCTTAATCGATATAGTATCTTCCCCGAAATAGATTCCAACAGGCTGATCATCAAAATTCAGAATGATTCCCCCGACATGAAAATTATCGACATCCTTATTTCCTTTAATACGATAGGTAAGGACAATGGGTTCCTGAGAAGCAAAATTAGTTTTATTTTTCTTAAAACCAACAGAAAGGATTTCCGCATCAAGGCTCAGAATTCTGTCTCTGTGACCCGGCATAATCTGGACCTGAGCATTATCATCAAACAAGGTATTTCTTTTTTTCAGATATTCATCCACTGCATCCAGAGCTGTCGACGAATAAACCAGTTTTCCGTTTTCGAGGATAATACCTTTTGTACAAAGATTCTTTACGGCCCCCATGTTATGACTCACGAACAACACAGTTCTTCCCTCTCCCCTGCTCACATCCTGCATCTTACCGATGGCTTTTTTCTGAAATTCAGCATCACCAACAGCCAGCACTTCATCCACCACAAGGATTTCAGGTTCGAGATGCGCGGCAATAGCAAAACCAAGTCGAACCGTCATCCCGCTTGAATAGCGTTTTACCGGCGTGTCCAGATATCGTTCAACACCTGAAAAATCAACAATTTCATCAAGTTTGCGTGTGATCTCGGATTTGGTCATACCCATAATGGCACCATTCATGTAAATATTTTCACGACCGGTCATTTCCGGATGAAAGCCGGTTCCGACTTCGAGCAAAGAAGCAATACGTCCATTGGCCCTTATGATTCCTGTAGTTGGAGTCGTGACCTTAGAAAGAATTTTCAGCAAAGTAGATTTGCCGGCGCCGTTCTTCCCTATAATTCCCAGCACATCACCCTGTTCTACCTTAAAATTGATGTCTTTCAAAGCCCAGACATACTCGCTTGATCCTTTATGTGCCCGGTCGTTTTCCTCTCCGATTTTCAGATAAGGATCCTCTTTCCCGAGAATATTCATCATCCACCAACGGTTCAGGTCGTGGCGAAGGGTCCGGGTACTTACTAAACCAAGACGGTATTGTTTGCTGATGTTTTCGAATTCGATGGCTGTCATTTTTATTTTCTTAGCTATTGCTGTTGTCAAAAAATTATAATATGAAATTCAATCCATTATTCACAAATAAATTTATCAGAATACCTGAAACAATGGCTATTGAATAACTCAACAAAGTGCCTGTAAGAACATATTCTGTTTTCAGGGTGTCAGTATCTTTGAAACGTAAAATTGATTTAGCTGCGACTAAAAACCCAATTAGTTCATACTGTTGAATATAGATGAAAAGGAGTATCAATAAACGTTCAGTTACTCCTATCAGTTTGCCCGCATTAGGTAAATCAATACTATTAGTGTCAGTTCTGTACGGTATCTGGATGGAAAACAAATCAAATATTTCCTTTATAAATATATTTGCCGGCTTGGTATTAAACAGGATGATAAAGACTATCACTAAAATGTTTGCTGCAGGAATCCATTGAGGTAAGAGCATTGTGTCCTTGTTTATCTCAAGAAACAAATATACTGAGACAAATATTGCAACGATATGCAGAATTTGATCCAGCAAAAAAATAAATTTCTGTTTGATATATTTTCTCTGCAAATAACTCTTTAATAAGTCAATACCGTAATGCAGAACTGTGATCAGCAAAGCACACCACCAAAACTGCCATTGGAACGAGAGTGTCCACGTTACAATGAAAACAATAAAAATATGCTTATAGAGAAAAAACGACCTGATACCTTTTTCTTCTTTGTCACGGCATCCTCTATCACTTTGAAAGATAAAATCTGATAAAATATGAGCTGTTATTTGAAGTATGAGCAATTGTTCCATTTTTCAGAATTTTATTTGTTCATAATACTTCACTGCTTGTTCGATAATATTCCAACCGCATGCTGTTGAATGTTGGTTCACCGACGATTGTGATATTCTCAGTTTTTGTGCAATTTCCTGTTCGCTGACGTCCTGCAGTTTGAAGTAGAGTACTTCGCTTTGCCTTACGGTCATCGAAACAAACAGGCGATCTAATAATCCGAAAATTACTGTGAAACGTTCCGTAAGTTCCACATCACTGGTTTCAAAGAAAAACGTATTCTTAATAGTGATTTTCTCTTTATTATAGTTTTTCTGCTCATTTATTTTTCTTCCTGACAGGTATATGGCTTCTCCATCCATAATCCCTTCTTTGAAATTGAGAGTTCTCATTTTCCCAATTCCCACTGCCATTCTGATGCCAAATTGCTTAAAAAGTTTTCTCTTTCTGCTCTTTTTCTCTAATGTTTCGTTGATAGCAAAAGATTTAACTATACTTTTAATGATTAATGCCACTCTTAATGCATCAGCGGGATTTTTAAGATAACATTCGATATAATCTCCTTTTATTAATCTCCCAAAGAAATTAATACCATCTTTATTGTAGTTATTTTCAATAAGTACAAATGTTTCCTTTATTCTTTGGGATAATAATGAGAGTTCATCTTCAGTTAAGGAAGTGGAACTAATTATATCTGCAGAAATAATTGCATTTTCCATAAATATCAGAAATGATTGGATACAAATGTAGCAAGATATTTTAATATATAATACTTTATAATAAGAATATTTACTTATAAAGCACTATTATAAGCAAATTCACTTATAATTAAAAAATATAAGTATATCAACTTATAAATATCATACAGTATCCATGAAACTTCTTTGAACCTTATTAAACACAATGACACCAATTATCAGCAAAACCAGCATAAACACAAAGCTATAAGCCAGCATACCCCAACTGAATGTTCCCACTCCCATTGTTGCGTATTTAAATGTTTCCAGAATGGATGTTACGGGATTAATAGCCATAATCCATCGTTTGTCGGGAGCCATGGTGCTCAGAGGATAAATTACGGGAGTTGCGTACATCCACAACTGAACAATAAAGGTGAATAAAATAGATAAATCCCTGTATTTTGTAGTGAGAGAAGAAATTATAATACCAAAACCAAGAGACATACCGGCAAGCATGATGATAAGTAACGGCAACAGTAACAAATAGAAGTTCGGGGCTAACCCGGCACCTTTAAACAGATAGAAAATGTATACTGCCACAAATAAAAGAAATTGTATACCCATACGTACCAGATTGGAAGTTACAGTAGACAAGGGGGCAATGATACGTGGAAAATATACTTTTCCAAAAATATGCTGATTATTAGTAAATGTTGAGGATGTTTTATTCAAACAATCGGAAAAATACTGCCAACACACAATGCCGGCAAGATAAAAGAGGGGTTGAGGCAATCCATCGGTGGAAATCTTTGCGATACCTCCGAAAACTACCATATACATAATGGTTGTGAGTGCCGGTTGAATAAAAAACCATGCCGGTCCCAGAATAGTTTGTTTATATTGAGTGATTATATCGCGCTTCACAAACATGGTAAATAAATCGCGGTATTGCCATATCTCTTTAAAGTCAATCGCAAAAAGACGGTTCTTGGGTTTAATAACCGTTGTGTATTCCATAGACTTAGTTTCTGTCATTTAAATAATTATAAAATTAACAATATCACCTTTTCACAATCCCTCCGGTTAAAACCGGAGGCTATTGATAAGCACCAATCGCTTTTCGCTTTTCGCTTTTCGCTATTCGTTATTAGCTATTAGTTATTCGCTATACAGCACAGTTGCCGAAGAAGCCGCCACGACAAAAGTAGTATCAGTCGCAATTCCGAGTCCATTTAAATTAATTTGTCCATCGTGAACAGCAATATTCCAATTGTTTTTCGGTATAGTTATCTTTGCAGGATTCCTGTTTCCATTATAGATGACAAGAATATCGCGCCATTTATCCCCATTAGCATTGTCATTCAGCGAAAAAGCAACAACATTGGGTGTATTAACATCCAGAAACTTCAGGTATTGCTGAATCATCGTTTCTGTTGTCATTCTGAATGCCGCATGTTCTTTGCGAAGTTTAATCAATCCCTGATAATAGCTATAAATATCCTTATGTAATGTTTTGTTATCCCAATTAATTCTATTAATCGAATCGGGAGACTGATAAGTATTATGTACTCCTTTTTTATTTCTGTAAACTTCTTCACCTGCATATATAAAGGGAACCCCCTGAGAAGTGAACACTACTGTCTGTGCCAGTTTGTTATACCGTTTCAGCTCTTCCTCAGTTGTTCCGACTGGTGTCGATTCCTTTAGTTTATCCACTAAACACATATCATCGTGGCATGAAACATAATTGATGATTTGAGTCGGATGTTTTACATAGGGAGCCTTTGAATAGATTGGTTTGGTATAGTCAACCTGAGGATGTGAGGTAGAGGCAACAACACCAAATTTCACCGATTCTTCCAGACTATCAATTCCTGCAACAAAGCCGGGAATATCAGCATGCATCCAGCTACCTTTCAACGCGTCGCGGAGATCGTCACTGAAGACGGCAATACCATCAAACATTTTTGCATTCTTCTTAACCGCTCTTTTTTCTTCAGGAAGTGGTGATCCTGCGGCTGTCCATCCTTCACCATAAACAAATATAGTTGGATCTATTCTATCAAGTGCAGCACGTACTTCGTTCATCGTTTCAATATCATGGATACCCATTAAATCAAATCGAAAACCATCAACATGATATTCTTTTGCCCAATAACTTACTGATTCAACAATAAATTTACGCATCATTGCCCGCTCCGAAGCAGTTTCATTGCCACAACCCGATGCATTCGACCATGTAGAATCCGCATTAAAACGATAGAAATACCCTGGAGCTAATAAATCCAGATGAGAACCTTTTCCGGTAAATGTATGATTATAAACCACATCCATTATTACACGAATACCCGACTGATGTAATGACTGAACCATTTGTTTGAATTCTCTGATTCTTGAATACGGATCATTAGGATTGGTGGAATAACTACCTTCCGGTACATTATAATTCAGAGGATCATATCCCCAGTTATATTTATTCTCATTAAGTTTTGTTTCATCTATTGATGCATAATCATAAGATGGCAAAAGGTGAACATGTGTGATTCCCAGCTCTTTCAAATGATCAATTCCGGTTGCTTCTCCTGCTGAATTTTTTGTACCATGTTCAGTAAATGCAAGAAATTTACCTTTGTTTTTGATTCCTGAATTCCCTGCTACCGAAAAATCACGCATATGTACTTCATAAAGGACAATATCAGTAAAATTAAGTTGTTCAGGTCTCTTATCCATTTCCCATCCCTCAGGATTGGTGTCTTTCATATCGATTACAGCTGCACGTTTTCCATTTACTCCAACAGCTTTCGCCCACATACCCGGAGTTTCCTCCAACCATGTTTCACCTATTTTCACCTGGAAAGTATAAAATTTTCCTTTGAGATCTTCTGATACTTTCAGTTTCCATGTTCCACCCTCAGATCTTTTCATGGATTCAGTCTGATAGGCTGAACCCTCTGAACCATTTTCGTATAGCAACAATTTCACCTCCGTAGCTGTTGGAGCCCAAACCCTGAACGACGAAGCATGAGGAGAGTAAATCAGCTCAAGATCTGTACCTTCATAAACAGGATAATCATCGTACGATGCGTAATTTGGCACCTTCGTGCAAGCAGAGAAGAGAAGGATGAGAGCGAATAGCGAATAGCGTAAAGCGTATAGCCAAAAACGATTAGCGAATAGCGAATAGCGAATAGCGATGAGTTTTTTCACGTGTTTATTTTTTTATTGATTTTTTTGCCGTTACAATGCTGGACGTTAACATCCTAAGAATTTCTTCTCCATCTTTGTAAATACTATAATATTCCTCATCAGAAATAAAATCTGAATGATATAGTAATTCAATCCAATAGAGGGTTTCGTTACATTCTTTCAGTGCTATTGAATATTTATGAATAAAATCTAATTTACTTTCTGCATATTTTCCTTCTTTGATAAGTGCTCCTATTGCAGTCCCACTTCTCAAGAATTGCTTTGATAAAACAAATTCCTTTTTTATCTCACATAAATATTTGTATAATTTCACACATCTTATAGCAAAATTAAAGCTTTTCTTGTGTAACACAAAAATTTCCATCGATGTTTAGGTTAAATTAATTGGAAACGATTGTACTTTGCAAAAACCTATCGCTATTCGCTATTAGTTATTCGCTATTAGTTATTCGCTATTCGCTATTCGCTATCAAAGAATTCCATTACGTTTCAACAACGCCTTAATCGTCGGCTCCTGTCCTCTGAATCTTTTATAAAGGGTCATCGGATGTTCGGTACCTCCTTTTTTCAGGATATTTTCCATGAATGAAGTAGCGGTTTTTGTATCGAAAATTCCTTTTTCTGCAAATACCGAGTAGGCATCGGCATCAAGTACCTCTGCCCATTTGTAGCTGTAGTAACCTGCAGCGTAACCTCCGGCAAAAATATGACTGAACGAAGGACTCATTGCTGTTTCATTTACAACAGGCAGTATTTGTGTCAGATTCATTGCTTCTTTTTCTTTCAAAATAACATCTCCTGAGAATTCTGTCTCCATGGTATGCCAGTTCATATCAAGGAAACCAAAACTTAACTGGCGCAGACAACCATAAGCGGCATTGAAGTTTTCCGATGCTTTGATTTTATTGATTAGCTCTACGGGAATCTTTTCACCGGTTTGATAATGCATTGCAAAACCATCTAAAAATTCTTTTTCGGAAGCCCAGTTCTCCATGATTTGTGAAGGTAATTCCACAAAATCGCGATAAACGTTTGTTCCTGACAATGATTCATAGGTACATTCCGTTAACATTCCGTGCAGGGCGTGACCGAATTCGTGTAAGAAAGTTGTCACTTCATCAAATGTCAACAAAGCCGGTTTGGTTTCTGTTGGTCTGGTAAAGTTCATTACTATAGTGATATGCGGACGGCTGTCTTTCCCTTTATCCATCCACTGTCCTTTGAACTCGCTCATCCATGCACCCGGACGTTTTCCGTCGCGCGGATGAAAATCAGTATACAAAATAGAGATCAATTTGCCATTTTTATCTTTTACTTCATATACGTCCACTTCTGGATGATACACCTGAATCTTATCGTTTTTGACAAATTGCAGACCGTAAAGTTTTGTTGCCAGTCCGAATACGCCTTTTTTCACATTTTCAAGTTCAAAATATGGTTTCAACAGTTCATCATTTACAGCATATTTTTCTTCCTTCAGCTTATCTGAATAGAACGACCAATCCCAGGGTTGAACTTTAAAATAAGCACCCTTGCTGTCGGCATAGGCCTGTACTTCGGCATAATCCTTTTCGGCATAAGGTTTATAAGCAGTTAACAAATCATTCAGCAATTTATATACATTATCTTTATTTTCAGCCATACGATGAACCAGCGCCTGATCTGCATAGGATTTATGTCCAAGCAAATTAGCGATCTTCAAACGTGTATTGACAATTTTTTTTATAATTTCACGGTTATCATATTCACCACCGTTCATACTACGGGTGTTGTAGGCCAGGTACAATTCACGTCTCAGGTCACGGTTTTCGGCATATTGCATAAAAGGACCATAAGTGGTGGCTTTCAAATTCAGTAACCAACCTTCTTTTCCTGCATTTTTTGCATTTAGTGCCAACATATCAAGCACATCCTGTGGTAATCCTGCCAGCAGATTCTTATCTTTAACCAACAATGTCCATTTATTGGTTTCTTTGAGCACATTCTGTCCGAACTGAAGGGTGAGCATACTCATTTCCTTTGATAGTTCCCGATATATCTCTTTATCAGCAACCGAAAGATTGGCTCCGTTATCGGCAAAACCATCATAGGTTTTCTCCAGCAATCTGGCATCTTCAACCGATAGTTTCAGTTTGTCGCGCATATCATACACTGCTTTCACTCTGGCAAAAAGCTTTTCGTTCAACCGAATGGCATTACCATGTTCCGACATCAGAGGAGAAACCTCTTCAGCAATTTTTTGTAATTCATCATTAGTTTCGGAACTCAGCAAATTATAAAAAGGTGATGCCACCTGATTGAGCAGACGACCTGCATTCTCAAGAGCAACAATAGTATTTTGAAATGTGGGCTTTTGTTTGTTATTGATGATATCATCCACTTCCTTCCGGTTGATTATCATTGCTTCCTTAAAAGCAGGAAGGTAATGTTTTACTTCAATCTGATTGAATGGAATTGTGCCGTAAGGAGTTTTATACTTACTCAATAAAGGATTCGCCATAGTGGCTGTTGCAATTAGCGTCATTATTAAAATTAATTTTGTTTTCATTGATTTCTATTAATTATTATCTTTTGTTTAAGTAGTTGATTATCATTTGTAGTAGCTTTTATCATATAAATTCCGTCGGGAAATTCTGTTAAATCGACTACTCCTGTTCGGAAATGATTAACATCACCTTTCAGTCGAATTCCATTTACATTAAACACTTCCCAACTTTCAATATAATAGTTTTGTGTGTTGATATAAAAAACACCGTTCGAAGGATTAGGATATATTTTCAACCAACCGGTATCAAATGAGGAGTTGGTAACAACAGTAATATCAGTGGTGTATTTTAATTCAAGACGATTGGCTTCCATTATCGATATTTCATCATTAAAATAATAGGGAATAAAATTGTTTACATATTCCCCTGTATTTCCTCCCCAGAAGTTATATTTCGACTCCATCAGATTGGGTTGGTCATTTTCAATATTACTATACTCAATGGTATAAATCTTTCGCCATTGCCTGTATATGGGTTGATACATAATTTTTGACTGCAACAAACCCCGCTGATCATAATTATAATCATAACGCATAATTGCGTTCCAGAAATATCCACTAAAACCGGAATAAATTTCCTGAACTAATTTCCCGTTAATATTATATGAAAATTCAGATTTTGTGAAACTTTCCCATTTTGAGGTAGTAACATCCCATTTTTTTTGAACCTGTGCTAATAAATTTCCGTTATTCTTATCATAATAAAACAAACTAAGTTGCCGGTCAGTGACAGTCCCCTGTTTTTTTTCCTGATAAAGTAATGAATCTAAAGTCCCTGTTATTTTATGGTATATGTATTGAAAGTTTTGTTGAAACTGATTTCCTAAACCAGGTCCTGCATCAATTTGCATATTCAAAACACGATTTGAACTATCATAGTCGTAGCTGGCAGATTGATCAATTATATGTTCCGCTTCAGCACCTCTGTTATTGTTCACCTGTGACAACTTTCCATTTTCATATTTATTGACAATGGTTTTCTCTATCCGTTCAGCTTTTTTGGAGACTGCAATATATTTTTCTTTTTGTTTGATATTATTCAGATACTCTGATTCAATGAGGTAAGTAGTCTCCCAGTTTCCTTCCTGCCATTTTTGTTTACGCATCAGGACACAATTATTTGTTTCATAAATCCATTCAGTCCTTAACAATGGATATGATACATTATTATCACTCACATAGTATTTATTCTCAACAACTTTATTTTTATTATCATCAAAAAAATAACAATACCTGAAAACTGAGTCGTTTTCATGTGCTACTATTTCGCGAACAAGCGCTTTATTTTCCGAATTTAGAAAAGTATTGAAAAAAAATATGAATAAGAATGAAATAAAAACTGCCTTTAACACTCTATTTTTCAAGTTTTATAATGTATAAAATGTTTTTAATCTAAAATCGGCCAAATATATGAAAATTTATTCTACCTGCAAAATGTATCTCATTGTATTCTAAATGCTTTGTCAGAAATAAATATATTTCATTTTAACAAAAAAATAATTACTTTTGTAAACTTATGTTATCATGTTTTGTAACAACCCTCTTACATTCATATATCACCTATTCGTAGATGAATTCAAAATCAAATAAATTGATATATACTCCATCAGTTACCTCAATCATTGTTGATGTGTTGATGCTGGTTTTATCAGCCTTTTCTGTTTTTA
>JAYFPP010000272.1:0-17181 GCA_034927635.1 Paludibacter sp. | reverse complement strand
TAAACCTGTTTGAATATTTAACATCGATGTTGCCTCTATGTTTGTGGCTAAAGAGTTAAAAGATTCCGACAACATCCCGAGTTCATTTTCAGATTTATAATCGCATCGTGCCGACAGCTCTCCTTCATCAAAACGGCGCGTTATTTTTGTCAGCGCTACCAACGGTTTGCGGATATTGTGCAGTAATAAAAAGTAAATGATGAGGGTTATTAAGATAATAATACTGATAAATGATATTAACCTTGTAGTCAGACTCTCTTTTAAATAAATTGAATGATTATATAGTTCCTCTCCTTTATTTTTCGCAAACTCATCAATCACGGCTATTTTTCTGATCATATCATCCCTGAGTTTTCCTACTTCTCCAAAACTTGAAACACTTTCTTTCACAGCAGCATGGTTTCCTTTTAAAGCCATAATGTTGTTAGCCTCTCTTGCACTTTTCCATTTCACAAATGCTTCATATGCTTGTTCAACATCAGTTTTAGGTCCCAGATAGGCATCGAAAATAACGTCAAATTGCCGGAAAGCATCGGTGGAAGATACTTCTATCAATTGAATAGCGTCATGTTGCTCTTTTTCGTTGGAAGCAAGCATAAGATCCCTCGTTCCTAAACGCATTTGCTGAACATCGGCATTCAGAGCTCCTATCGCTCTTCGTACCTGTAAAGGATGCTCATAAATAATTCTTGTTTGTTCATGTAACTTGTGGCTTTGCTGATTGGAAAGCAATCCAAGCGTGATGACCAATATCAGTATAATCATAAAGCCTATTAAAAGCTGTATACCTATCTTAAGATTCCTGAGTTTCATATCATGTGGTTTTCGAAATTTATTTTAAACTGAATATTGCCGACCGGGGATATACTTCCTTAAAATTATTACCTATCAACATCTCTCTCTCCGTTTCGCCGGTAATTAAATAACCATCTTTGGCCATTGAAGCTGCTATCTTATTAATGATAACCTTTCTGTAATTTGTTTTGTAGTAAAACAAGAGATTGGCACAAAAAACGATATCAAACCCCCCGAAAATACTGGATGGAGGACTACTGAAATGATGATCAAACAAATCGAAAACCGAGAACTCGATTTGTTTCTTCAATTCCGGTTTTACGGTATAGATCTCACCTAAGCGCCTGAACCACTTATTGGCCAGTTTCAGGGGCATATTGTCAAGCGCACTTACGTGATAGTGACCTTTCTTTGCTATATCAATTTGCATCTCATCCCTGTCGGTAGCAAATATACGGTAACAATTGCTGCTTTCTTTACATTTAATTGCTTCTTCAAACAACATCGCGAGAGTGTAAGGCTCTTGTCCCGCAGCGCAGGCAGCCGACCAGACACGGATTTGTTTATTCTTCAGATTTTTTCTTTGTTCTAATAAACCGGGCAGTATAAGCTTATCCAATACTTCATAAGTAAGAGGATTGCGAAAAAAAGAGCTGTAACTAATCTGTAATGAATCAATAAGTAGCTTATTTTCAAATTCACTTTTACTAAGCAGATCGAGATATTCTTCAACAGAACTGCACCCCGACTCATTAACCCTTTTATGTAAAGTGTTAGTCAGAAAAGCATTGTCATATCTTGAAACATTCATTTCCGAATGCCTCATGAAAATATCTGTGATATGTTCTTCCTGATTATCCATTGATTACAATCTCAATTTCGGATGAAATTTCGTTTATGTTGAAAGGCTTTTTAAAATACCTGCGTATCAGGCCGGTGTCAAGTGCCTGTTGAATTTCAGCAGTAATTTCAAATCCTGTAAGAATATAATAACTAATTCCTGCTGACATCTCCCGGGCTCTTCTGACGAACTCAATGCCGTTCATTACAGGCATCTTCATGTCGCTCACAACCACCCTTATATCGTTGTTTTCTGAAATGATTTCCAATCCTTTGGTGCCATTTTCAGCTGTCATAATCTGATATTTTTTTTCAAGATTAGCTTCAAAAAGCATCAGATTTATTGGTTCGTCGTCGACGTAAAGTATCTTTGGTTTTTTCATTTTTCATTTTTAAGAGGTAATGCTATTTTGACTGAGGTACCTTTGTTCAGGGTCGACATGAAACTGATCGTACCTTTGTGTGCCTCAATGATGTTATAAGTAATTGCCAACCCCAAACCGGTACCTTTGCCTGGTTCTTTGGTGGTGAAAAACGGATCTGTGATTTTTGAAAGATTTTCTTTGCTTATACCACATCCGTTGTCCGATATTTTTATATGAGCCTTTTCTTTCTTAATTTCTGTGGAGATGGTAACAATACCCTGGTCGTCGATAGACTGGCCGGCATTGATCAGGATGTTTAAAAAAACCTGGTGTAATTTACCAACATTCCCCGATACAACCATGGGTTGCTCAGAAAACTGCTTCTTTATTTCAATTTTATTTTTCAGTTCACCATCCAATATCGTTAAACAGTTGTTGATGATCTCGTGGATATCACAATCTTCTTCATAGGTCTCTCTGTTTCTTGTCAACTGATTTAGTCCCGAAACGATGGCTGTAGCCCTGTTGACACCGGTTCTGATACTGCTCAGATACAGTTCGACCTTTTGATCATTTATTTTCTCATCCGCGAAATGGTTTTCCAAACCCGTAAGTCCACCTAAAATATAATTCAGGGGATTGTTGATTTCATGTGATATGCCGGCAGTTAATACTCCTAATGATGCCATTTTTTCGACCTGAATAAGGTGCGTTTGCGTATCTTTCAGTTCTTTAAGTGTCTTTTTTAGTTTTGCATTCTGTTGATTGATAATATCATTCTTTTCATTTAAAGCAATGTTGGTATTGCTTAATTCAGTAATTGCATGGTCAAGATTCATTGTTTTTTCTTCCACCAGCTGCTGCAGATTGCTTTTGTGTTTTTCAAGCTCCTGCTCAGTGTTGCGAAGTTTACTTAAATGTTTCCGAATGAAAAAGTAGAAAAATATTGCTGTAATCACTACATAGCTAACACCCTTCAATGTCTGAACTTCAGATAAATTATCAATATCACTGATAAACAATTTAAGGATACTATCTGAAAATAATATCCAGACAGCACCTAAAGTGATATAGATGAAAGTAATTCTATGTTCGAACTTTATTCTGGCCATAGGTGTGATTTTCTCAACTTGGAACGCAAATGTAAAAAATATATTTCAATATCTTTAACATTTTCCAAAGAATTCTAATCCAGGAGTATATTTGCGAAGTAAATCAAAGAATAAATTTATCTTTGCATTAAAATAGATATGCGACAAAGAAAAAAAAATATTGAATTTTATATGGCAGATAATCAAACGGTTATGAGCCTGCCATATGTTTCTGAAGGAATTAAAGCCGGATTCCCTTCGCCGGCACAGGATTATCTTGATATTGCCATCGATCTCAATAAAGAATTAATCCGTAATCCTGCCAGTACCTTTTTCGGAAGGGTTTCGGGCGATTCCATGCGCGATGAAGGTCTGGAGGATGGCGACATTCTGGTTGTAGATAAATCGCTTGAACCGCGAAACGGAGATACAGCGGTTTGTTTTATTGACGGGGATTTTACCCTGAAGTATATCAGAATGGAAAACGGTCAGTTCTGGCTGGCTCCGGCCAATCCTGCTTACCCGTCGATTCAGATAACCGAAGAAAATAATTTCATGATATGGGGCATTGTTACCTATTCCATACGACACCACAGAAGAAAGAAATAGATGTACGGACTGGTTGATTGCAATAATTTTTTTGCTTCCTGCGAGCGGGTGTTTGATCCCCGGCTGAATGGAAAGCCGGTCGTTGTTCTTTCCAACAACGACGGATGTATTATTGCCCGTTCACAGGAGGCAAAAGACCTTGGTATTCCCATGGGCGAACCGGTATATAAAGTCAAAGAACTCATAAATAAAGAAAAAATCAGGGTCTTTTCTTCGAATTATATTCTGTATGGCGACATGTCGGGCAGGGTGATGACAACCCTGGCCTCGTTGGCTCCGAAAATTGAGATATATTCTATTGATGAAGCTTTTCTGCATCTCGACGGAATAAGTGATCTGGCTACTTATGGCAGAATGATTGTTCAAACCACTACTAAAAACACTGGTATTCCTGTCAGTCTGGGAGTAGCTCCAACGAAAACCCTTGCCAAACTAGCCAACCATTTTGCAAAAAAATATCCCGGATATAAGCGGGTATGTATTATAGATACGGAAGAAAAACGTATCAAAGCTTTACAGGTTGCACCTGTTGGCAAAGTGTGGGGAGTAGGAAGGAGGACTTTAAAAACCCTGGAGTATTACGGGATAAATACTGCCTATGATCTGACACAGAAATCACGATCGTGGATACGCAGAAACCTGACGGTTACAGGTGAGCGTATGTGGCTTGAGTTGCAGGGTATCCCGACTATCGGGGAAGACAATGATCCTGAAAAAAAACAAATATGCACTTCGCGTTCATTCGGCGAACCGATCAGTGATTTTGATCCTTTGATGGAAGGAGTAGCCAACTTTGCTGCCGCCTGTTGCCGGAAACTGCGCAAGCAACACTCATTAGCACATGCTGTGATTGTGTTCATTTCTACCAATGGTTTTAAAGCTCAGGCGCAGTACTATCAAAGTCATTTGATTACTTTGTCAGTTCCTTCGAACGATACGGCTGAAATGATTACCTGTTGCCATCAGGCCCTGAAAAAAATCTACAAAGAAGGTTATGCCTTTAAAAGGGCAGGAGTGATTGTTTCAGACCTGATACGCGAAACAGATGTGCTGCCTGATTTATTTGATGAAAAAGATCGTGTGAAACAAAGGCGTTTAATGAATGTTGTAGATGAATTTACGAAAAAGAACGGTACCGATAAAATAAGGATAGCCGCGCAGGGTACGGGTAAAGCATGGATGTCGAAAAGAGAATATACTTCCCGCCGGTTTACCACCAATCTGAATGAAATTATTGAAGTAAAAACCGATGCACACAAAAAAATATGATGATTGAATACCAGCTCTCACAACGATTTCCTGTCCTTAAGCTATTCACCACCACGCGCCGGGGCGGGGTAAGTAAAGGCAATTATGCGACCTTTAACCCAAGCCCTTTTTCGGGAGATAAACAGGATGATGTGGCAGAGAATCTGAATTTGCTTTCCACAAAACTGAACATTGCTCCCGAAAATGTCATCTTTCCCTATCAGATGCATCAAACCGGTGTAAGGAAAATTGATGCCGGTTTTATGAAATCGACTGAATCAGAAAGAGCCGGTTTTCTATATGGAATTGATGCATTGGTAACTGATCTTCCGGGCATCTGCATAGGAGTTACCACGGCCGATTGTGTGCCGGTGTTTTTCTATGATGATGTCCGCAAGGTCGCTGCAGTAGCACATGCCGGTTGGCGGGGAACCTGTGCCGGAATTGTTGCGGAAACCATCCGTGTGATGCAGGCTGATTATGGTTGCATTCCCAACAATATTTATGCGGTAATCGGTCCTTCTGTCTCAGTAAATGCTTATCAGGTAGGAGAGGAGTTATACTCCGCTTTTCTCGGTAAGGGTTTTCCTGTTGCATCCATTTTTACACGCAATGCTGAAGGACTATTCCTCGATTTGTGGAAAGCCAATGAATATTTGCTTCTTCAATGTGGCATTACGGCCGGCCATATCGAAATAGCCGGCCGTTGTACTTATACTGAACATGATCTTTTCTTTTCAGCAAGACGACTCGGGGTTAAATCCGGAAGAATGCTGAGTGGAATGATGATACCTTATCCTGCAAATATATAAAATTCATCAGTTAAATCTGGTACTGACAACCAATCCGCGTTGTTTTTTCTCAAGCCACAGGCCATTAACAGCAGCACCTGATATTGACAGTCCTTTTACTCTCGAAACTCCCTGCTGAACACCTGTAATTTGCGAAATAGCTTTTGCCAGTAAAGCTTCACGGGTATCCCCAAGTGAATGGTTATAATCATCTGCTATCAGATAATCAGGCGCAAAGCCATTCGTAAAATCACTCTGATGATCTTTGTTGAAGTATTTCAGGATTATCGGCATCATAGCCCACTTATTTTTCTTATTCTCCTCATCATAAACCAGGGTGGAACCAACATTTTTACCCACAGTGGTGTCACCGATCAGTACGCAGTTGATATAAGGCTTCAAACCGTTGATTACCATTTCGCTGGCTGATGCAGTACTGCGCCCTGTAAGGAAATAGATACGCTGAAGTCTGTCGCCAATGTTTTGTACAGGATAACTGTGCTTCGAAGGTGATTCCACAACAATAGCAGTAGCGAAATTATCAACTAAAGGATTCACATCGTATTGTTGTTTAAATTCATTACTATTGAAGTAGTCGGTGTAATTCTGGTTGTATTCGGTATAAGTCAACACTTTGTTTGCGGTAAGATTGGGAACCAGCATACTTGCAAGATGTATGGCCGAAGTTACCATTCCACCACTATTGTAGCGCAGGTCGATCACCAGATCCGTTATATCAGCCTGATTGAATCTACCTATTGTGTTGTTCATTTCCAGATCGTATTGCATGGTTTCATCACCCGAATCAGTGGTAAAGAAATTGTAGACAAGGTAGCCGATTTTTTTGTTTTGTATGGTGTAAACCGTATCCAGATACACGGGATCTTCTTTGTAATTCAGGGTTTTGGTAATTGACGAAGGACTTTGATCGTTAAAAGCGTATCCGTTGTATTCCGAAAATGTGACGGTGACTTTGCCGGTGGCATCGTAAAAGGTATTGATCAGTTCGCTGTAATTGTTTACAGTAATCTGCTTACCGTTGATTTTTCTGAACATATCGCCACGTTTAATTCCCATAGTGGAAGCTTGTGTGCCGGGTTTTACATACACAACGATACCTATAACATTGCTGTTAGCACTGCTTTCCCTGAACAATTCAAATTCGAACCCCACATCCGAGGCTGTTACACCGTTTAACTTGTTCATTATTTCCTGATAATCATCGAAGATGGCTGAAAATCGATCTTCCTCATTTATAAGGGTTTCAAAATAAACCTCAGGATTATCATAGGAACTTTTATAGGCCGGCAACTCTTCGTTCCAGTAATACAATGCCGACATATATTCATGAACCCACTTGTTTACATAGCGGTTCATGTCCCTGTCATTCGATACATCGTCGACACATCCTGTCAGCATAGCTGATACACACAAAAAAATAAATAAACGTTTCATATTTTATAGTTTTTAAAGATGATAATAACAATAAAGGGTGTATTATTATACAGGCAAAGGTTTGTTTTTTATTAAAGTAAATATTCCACAACCATAGTGACATCCAAAATTAGAAATCATATTTTCGCTTGATAAAACGGCATTTTCAAAAAAATCACCCTTATCGTCCACATATGAAAATGAACTGATTTCAAAATTTTGAGATAAGATATTTACCAGATATTCTACTGAAAATACTCTGTGGGCATTAAATTCTATTCTCTGCGGACCGATAGGTACAGAAAAGTAGAAAACACCGCCATTTTTTAAAATTTTAGTGATATTATTTATAGCTTTAATATGACCATAATAATTTATAGGGTCGCCATATCTTCCCAGGCCAAAGTGCTCAATGGCGTGAAGCGAAGAAACCGAATCACAGTAATCTGTCATATCTGTCGGTAACTCCATCAAATCAGCCTGTCTGAAAACAATATTTTTCACTTTACTTTTAATCGCACGAATGTCGATCAATTCAATTTCTCTGAAGGAGGCAACATGTGCAATAAACCCATCAGCCCGTGAACCAATGTCAAGATGTTTCACCGGTTTAGCCAAATTAATCAATCGTGCAACATACAAATCCTGATGAAAATAATGTCCTTTCATAGTGCCACCTTCATCAAATTTATCAGTCAGGATAGCATACATTGGTCCTATTTCAAAAGTATTATCTGTTGCTTTTTGTCTTTTTAGTTCTTTAAGATCAGCGTAGTACCAGCTTTTATTTTTTGGGTTCAACGCTTTGATAAATTTTACAGCGTCAAAGCCATATTTTAACAAAGTTCTGTGAATCTTTCTGAAAATTAATTTCATGTAATGTTTTTATTAGCGGATATATGTCAGGATATAGTTTTGATAATCAATATTATAATCTGTAATATCCGGCTTAATGTTGCTTTATGATTTGTATAGCTTTATTAATAGAACAAAGCTTATTTTTCAGTTTCAAATATAAGTAACTTTTCTCATTCTCATAACATATTTTTAAAATTTTATGTATGTCAGTATAAGATATCCAACGGCATTTCTTAATGTGTTGGAGTAAAGGTTATTAGTCCGATAATCATAGCTTCATAATCATAGCTTCATCATCAGGCATTGTATGTGTCGGTTGATATTCCCGTTATGACACATTCATTACCTGAAGCGTCTCCTTCCTTTACAGCTAAGCATTGAAGGTTTGTTACGGCCGTATTAAGATGTTTAATACGAACGTATTTAGGTATTTAATACGTTTGTATTAAGATGTTTAATACGGCCGTATGAAGGTGTTGTATGTTATCTATAACACCTTCAGTGTCTGAACGAGTGAGCAAGAGCGAGGTTTAACTAATTGAACGCTGTTAGCTGAGTATTGGGTCACAACTTTGAGGCGATATTCTCCTTTCTCTAAAAGAGGAATGACAATAATCAGTTTATTGTTTTGATTTAGAGCTATTTCGTTCGCTGAAACTTTTGTCTGCGCATTGGTTGATACGTTAATGAAATATATGCCAACAGAAGGATCTTCGCCGACAATTTTGATTTTTATTCCGTCAATTATCAGGTTTTGTCCCGGGGTGAGTAATTCGTTGACAGATTTTGTAAAATTATCTGTTACCTCACAAATGACAAAATTAAAGGGCAGCAGGTGCAGTATCTCAGCCTTTGTTTCAGCGGCAATTTTACGCATGGTGATGCCCTGACTGAATTTGAAGTTAACCTGATGCCTTATGCTGTCGAATTCATCGTTGGAGGAATTAAATGTTCCGTTGATTTTGGCTGCTGCCTTGAAATAACCGGTGTTAATGTTATAACCGGCTGTCAACAACTCAGCCATCTCCTCAAAAAAGAGATGGACATAATATTCCATGTTTTCAGGGTTATTCAATGATCCACGCTTACTTCCTTTCGACTGGCAGATTTCTTTGATACCTAAGGTGCCGTAAGCACTGGTGCGTGCCATGTAGGTTCCGCCTGCATTCTTCATAGGGTTGGGGTAGAGCAGGGCCTTAATTTGCTGGTGATCTTTCGACATAAATTTTTATGGTTAGGGATTTAGCCTGCAAATTTAATAAGAATTTTGAAATTATTTTATTGCTTTCAAATTGTTATCAACGTGATTCCGTTTAAATCTGCTTTCCCTTGTTTCAGAAATTCGTAGGTCATCCGATCGGCTTTACAGTCGATAAACCGGATGCGTTTCAGTTTCTTGTTGTTTTTGAAGAAAGTATTAATCAGCGTCGCATTCAGGAACGTTACTCTGGTAAAAGCACAATTTTCAAAGTAGCAATCCTCCAAAGTGCCTGTATAAACGATGTCGGCAATCTGTGAATCAATAAACGAGGTGTGGTTCCATAATGCATTTGCGATTGTATTTCTCCCTGACTCATCAGTTTTTACGTTTACTCCGGTAAAACCTCCGGATTTAATCACCACCTCCGTAAAATCGGCGCCATTGAGATTACAACCGTAGATATAGCTTGCTGAGAATTTCGTTCCGGAAAAATTGACGCCCGAGAAATCGCAACCGTTGATATAACTTCTTGTGAATTCGGTTTCTTTCAGCGAACTATCCCTGAATATATCTTTGAGTAAGTTAGAACCCCGAATGTCACTTTTGCTGATGTCGGAAGCTGAAAAGTCGCAACTGTCAACATTATTGTTTTTCAGAAGAAGTCCCGACAAGTCGGAACCGATAAACCTGCAGCGTTGCATATTAGATGAACTGAATTTTTCATGCAGGTTCTTCAAACCTGAAAAATCAGCATCGACCCAGTTGCCCTGCGACATATCCCATTTTAGCTTTTTCGTCGGCTTTCCTGTGGGTAATTCATCGGATGGAGAAGTCACCGGATCAACGGATACCATCTCAGCAACCGTTGATTGGAAATTTTCTGAAAAATAGTTCAGGTCTACCTCTAATATTTCGGCGAGACGAATTAAAGTTGTAATATCAGGCATTGATTCTCCGCGCTCCCATTTCCCGACGGCCTGCGAACTGATGAATAGCTTTTCGGCAAGACCTGCCTGCGAAAGGCTTGCTTTCTTTCGTGCTTCGGCAATTTTATTGCCAATCATTTTAGTTGTTAACATAGGACTTATTTTTAATTTTTGTTTTTTTCGACTTTGCAAAGATACCTGGATTCATTTCGAGAATCAGCAAAAATACAGATACTTATAGTTGTAATTATGCTACTTATTGTTGTTTTTAAACAACTATCGGTAGTATCTGCCTGAATTTAGGTGAATATAATAAAAAGAAAGCTCCGATCTTCTCAGACCGGAGCTTTCTTCATATTATGAATAAGATATCAATTTACATCACAGCTATAATGCGTGCGACCAATCATATTCACTTTGCAGATTTTTGAACAGGAACTTTTAATCCGGCTTCTTTTGCTTCGCTTATTCCAATGGCAATAGCCTGTTTTCTGTTTGTTACTTTGCCATTTATACCATTCTTGCCCGATTTTAAAGTTCCTTCTTTAAATTCATGCATCACTTCCTCAATTTTGTCCTGAGCTTTTTTTGAATATTTTGCCATGGTGTTTTGTTTTGCAATTTATTTTTCAGCAAATTTCATCAACGTTGAATTAAATTTGTCCGTTTCTTCCAAAAACATGCTGTGACCGCTCTTTTCAAAGACAACTAGCTGCGAATTGGCAATGCCCGACTTCATCTGTCCGGCTAAGTCAAATGAACATATTTTGTCATTCTTTCTATGAATAATCAAGGTGGGAATTGTAATTTTTGCCATATCAGGCCTGAGATCGGTATCACGTAATGCCATTAAACATTGCGCCGTTGCATACGACGAAGCGCTTAAACCTATACCATTCAGCCAACTGCCGATTCCTGTATTTAAAGAAGTTTCCGTTGCTGAGAATAATTTTGCAAAATTGGATAATAGCTTAGGTCTGTCCCTGTCGTTCAATGCAATTAATTCATCAACGGTACTTAAGGGGAGATTGAATTTGAAATCGGAGCGTTGTGTCCATAGCGGAGCTGCTGCACCACACAATACCAGTTTTGAAACATGGGCTCCATAATACATTGAAATATAACGAATAGCAATTGCCCCACCCATTGAAAAGCCAACTAATACAGCATCATTTATCTCAAGGGTGCTTAAAACATATTTAATATCAGTGGCAAAGATATCATAATTGTATACTCCGTAAGGTTTATCTGATTTGCCGAAACCACGCAAAGTAATACCTATTACCCTGAAGTCATTTTTTATCAAAGTGCTGTATTGGTATTCATACATTTCGTCGCTTAATGGCCAGCCGTGTATCAATACAATCGGCCTGCCTTCACCGGCATCTGTAACATGAAGGCGAACATTCGGTGCTACTTCGATGTATTCCGCTCTTACCATTTCCGGTTTTATTATGTTATTTATATTTTCCATATCATTAATATTTATATTATTTCAATGCTACTTAAGTTTGTTTATTATGTTTTCGTTAATAGTAACTCCTAATCCTTTTGCTACAGCTGTTCCTAACTGACTGTCGGCACGATAAAAATGTGACAGTTGCCGGTTTATAATTTCATCCTTCTTTTCTCCGGAAATGCCCTTCATGGAACTCACAATATTGCTGATCAGATTTTTCTTTTCCTTTTCGCTCATAACCTTGTTATACAACAAACCCGGCTGTGTGAAATGATCATCATCGTTTTCGTTGCGGTCAAACCAGTCGGCAACACTTGATTCCAGTTGCGCAGGCGGTTCTTTATATGACTCGTCAACAATGATATCATCAAAGCTATTAGGACGATAATTAGGGTTGGCGCCTCCATTGTCACCAACCTGCATAAGTCCGTCGCGTTGGTAATTTGAATGACCATACGGACATTGGTTCACAGGAATCTGCTCATAGTTAACCCCTAAACGGTAACGTTGCGCATCGGGATAAGAAAGTAAACGTCCCTGCAACAGTTTATCCGGAGAATAACCAATACCGTCGACAACATGAGCAGGATCAAAAGCAGCTTGTTCTACATCGCGAAAGAAATTTTCAGGAATTTTGTTCAATTCCATTATTCCCACATCAATCAAAGGAAAGTCTTTGTGGAACCATACTTTGGTGATATCAAACGGATTCCATCTAAACGTTTTCGCCTGTTCGTTGGTCATTACCTGAATTTTTAATGCCCACTTAGGGAAATCATTCTTTTCAATGGCATTCACCATATCCCGTTGAGCCTGATCAAGGTCAATTCCTTTCATTTCAGCGGCTTCTTCAGCAGAGAAATTTTTCACACCCTGTAATGTTACAAAATGAAATTTTACCCATATCCGCTCATTGTTTTTATTGTAAAGCGAGAAGGTATGGCTACCAAATCCATGCATGTGCCGGTATGAAAACGGTGTTCCTCTGTCGCTCATCAGGATGATTACCTGGTGCAAACTTTCCGGATTCAAACTGAAAAAATCCCACATCATGGTTGGACTTTTACAATTTGTTTTAGGATCCCGCTTTTGTGTGTGTATGAAGTGAGAGAATTTTTTCGGATCCTTAATAAAAAACACCGGTGTATTATTGCCCGCTAAATCCCAGTTACCATCTTCGGTATAAAACTTTACGGCAAAACCACGAGGATCTCTTTCGCTGTCGGCTCCTCCTTTTTCACCACCAACGATAGAGAAACGGGCGAATAATTTTGTTTGCTTGCCAACTTTTGAGAATATCTTTGCTTTCGTGTATTGGGTGATGTCATGGGTTACCGTAAAAGTGCCGAATGCGCCGGTTCCTTTTGCATGAACAACTCTTTCAGGAATACGTTCCCGATTGAAATGTGCCATGTCTTCATGCAGGTAATAATCCTGTAACAAAATCGGTCCGCGGTTGCCAACTGTCTGCGAATTGTCAAACTCGGTGTAAGGTCTGCCGCTTGCGGTAGTTAGTTTTTTCTTTTCCATATTAAGTATGCTTTATTGATAAAAGAAATCCGGCAAGCCGATTGTTGAATTCCTTCGGATTTTCCATATTGCTTAAATGCCCTGCCTGATCAATAATGTCAATCGTTGAACCTTTTATTTTTTCGCGCATCGACGAGGCTACATCAGGAGGCGTAATCTCATCTTCTTTTCCTACCAGGATAAGTACAGGCACCTCTATTGTATGCAGTTTGCTGCAGGTTTCTTTGCGTTCAGCTAAAGCATGTAAGGCTTTGTAAATTGATTCTGTGGATGTATTCAAAATCATTTCCCTCACAATAGTTATTTCTTCTAATTGGTTTGAAATTGATAATGGTGCAAAAAGTTTTTTCAGACTTTCATCTGCATATTGCTCCAATCCGTTTTCCCTGATACTTTCAATGGTCTTTATTCGTTTTTCTTTTGCTTCAGGCTTATCTTCGGTGCAATTTGTATCACACAAAATAAGTGCACTAAAACGCTCCGGGTAGTTTTCAATCGCGTTTAGCGCAATATAGCCACCCATTGAAAATCCGCACAGAATGACTTTGTCAATCTTCAGATCATCCATCAAACTAATCAAATCATTTACAAATAGTTCTATCGAGAAATCATCATCACCGGCATCAGAATTTCCGTGACCACGAATGTCATAGGCAATTACGCGGTAATTTTTCTTTAATTCCCCGATTTGCTTATTCCACATCGACTTATTCAGCGGAAAGCCATGAATGAGAATGATGGTCGGATTATTAACCGATCCTTCATCTATATAACTAATAGCCTGATTGTTTGTAGTTATTATAAGTTTGTTTTCTACGAAATGCATATAGTTGGATGTTTTTTATATACTTATTTAATGATATTTATTTCTTCAATCTGAAATTATTTGATTACAAAGTTGAAGATTGTAATAAAGCAAAGCATTACATGATTTCGGGAATAAGTTACATCTTTCACACATTATCCTTACCCTGAATAATGGATATTCCTCTTTTTGGAATATTCCGGGGTAACACGCAGACTT
Source organism: Paludibacter sp. (assembly GCA_034927635.1). Taxonomy (GTDB): domain Bacteria; phylum Bacteroidota; class Bacteroidia; order Bacteroidales; family Paludibacteraceae; genus Paludibacter. Next base: position 3,010 of record JAYFPP010000272.1, on the reverse strand, counting down.
CTGAAAAAAAACAATCCCGCTTGACTAAAGTCGAGCGGGATTGTTTGAATGGTTGAAAAGGATATCTTATTTACAATACTTTTATCCCAATCGTCAATTTCAACACCGGATAAATTTTAAATGGCTCTATCTGAGTATTGATGTCGTTGACATTCGTATTGATTTCATTTTGCATGTCGTTGATAAATCCGTCAATCTCAGACTCTATTGATCCAAAATATTCCTGTTTCTGCGATTCGGTAATTTCTGCTCCGTAATCGATGTTTTCAGATTTCAGTCCTTCGGGAAGTGTTGCTGAAAGTATTGGCGATCCCATATAATAGGCGCCTAATTCGAGGGCAAATGATATTCTTTTATTGCGGGGAACAAAGCTACCCAGACCGATACCGAAATAAGGTGCCAGCTTTTTCGATGGGTTGAACTGTATTTTGAAATTGCCCAGATCTTCTTTTTTAATGATTGGCGTTACCGTACCCACATTTGGAACTTCCTGCGAACCGAAACTTAAATCGGTAGCCGGAACTCCGAGCACTTGCATGTCGAGGTTGAATGTTCCCACTCCGGCGGTCAGATAAAACAATCCGATGGGTTGAAATCCTAATTGTACAGATAAAGATCCGGTATTGTAACGGGCTTCAGGATTAAAAATCATATCACTTCCCGAGGGCATCGGAATCTTTACCGACACGGCATCTCCTGCAACGGGCTGCACCATATCGGCAGTTAGTTGCGTGGCAAGTCCTTCGTAACCAGCTTTAATAGCCAATACCTTAAAGGGACGGAAATACACATCAGCTCCCAATCCATATGTCGATCCCTTCAGCGAAAGTCCGAATTGCGGTTTGAAATCTCCTGCCGAGCAAAAGAATATACCAGTAAAGAGTAAACACAGGGTTAATTTAGTTGTTTTCATATAACATGTTTTAAAATTAATTTTAGCAAATATATTTGTTTCGGAAAGCCTTGTTGTCAACAATTATAAACTTTGACAAATTTTTTATCTTATGAAGTACTAAATTGACTTATTATTCAGATGGTTCAACAAGCATATTAAACTTTTTGTTCTTTGATTAGTCTATAGTGACAGAAAGTTTTGAATATCTATTAATTTAAAAACAAGGGCATTATGAGAAAGTATGTATTATTGGTATTAGCAGCAGTTTTTATGCTAAGTACTGCAGTTGTGGCTCAGGGTAAGGCTCAGCCAAAACACAACAAGGGAGATAAAAAAGAAATCAGACAGGAAGTAAAGGAAAAGATTACACCTGAAAAAAGAGCTGAATTCATGGCAAAACAATTGCAATTGTCGGATGTGGAAGAAGCAAAAGTTCAGGCTTTATTCGAAAAACAGGATGCAAAAGCCAAACAACGAATGGAAGAGTTGAAAAAGATTAAAGAAGAGCAAAAAGCTAAATTTGAAGCCAACCGTAAAGCACAGGAAGACGAGTTGATCAAAATCATCGGTGACGAAAAATTCCGTCAGCTTCAGTCAATGCGTATTGCCCGCCTGGAAAAGGAAAACAGAATGCACAAAATGAGGATGATGCAGCAGGCACGTCCCGGAACTGACAAGCAGCACATGATGATGGAAAAGATGAAAAAGATGCGTCAGGAAAGAATGAAAAAAGAACAGGAAAAGGAAGATTAATATTCCTTTAAAGTAACAACAGGTCGTCCCGTTTAGCACAATAACTAAGCGGGACGATCATTTTAAATCAGTTTCTTCAGATAAGTACCTGTGTATGAATCACTGCATTGTACAAGCTCTTCGGGAGTCCCCTGAAAAATAAGTTCGCCTCCCTTTTTTCCGCCTTCAGGTCCCATATCGATGATCCAGTCGGCATACCTGATAATGTCGAGATTATGTTCGATGATGATTACCGTATTATTCTTATCCACCAATGATTTTACAATGCGATAGAAATTATCGATGTCCGACATGTGAAGACCCGTTGTGGGTTCGTCCATGATATAAATGTTACTTTCTTTATTGAGTTCGGTAGCTATTTTAAGGCGTTGCGATTCGCCTCCCGAAAGGGTGGTAAGCGATTGACCCAGTTTCAGGTAGCCGAGACCCACTTGCTTAAGAAGTTGCAAATGCTTTCTGATTTTAGCCGGTTTAAAGAAGTCAAAAGCCTGATCGATGGTCATATCCAACACATCCGCGATATTTTTCTCCTGATATTTCAGTTCAAGTACTTCAGCATGATAGCGTTTGCCCTCACATTCATCGCATTGCGTTTTTACCGAGTCGAGGAAATGAAGTTCAAAAGTCAGCACACCCTGTCCGTTACATTTCGGACAGGCACCTTTTGAGTTGAAGCTGAAATACGAAGCATCAGCATTCGTTGCCTGTGCAAACTCTTTTCTGATCAGATCGAATACGCCTATAAAGGTGGCGGCATTTGCCCTCGACGTTTTGCCGATGGGCGACTGGTCAATGATAATGGCATCGGGATGCTCTTTGGCAAAACATTCGTGTATCAGACTGCTTTTTCCGCTTCCGGCCACACCAGTCACGCAGGTTAGTACTCCTTTGGGAATTCTGACGCTCACATTCTTTAAGTTATTGGCAGTGGCGTTCCTGATTTCGTAAAACGAACCGGACACTTTTCTTTGGAAGCTTTTGGGTGGATTGGCGTACAGATACTTACCCGTAATACTTTCGGTAGCAGTTATTCCTTCTGGTTCACCGTTATAGATTACATTTCCACCGTATTTGCCGGCAGCAGGACCAATATCCACTATCCACTCGGCGGCTTTTATAATGTCGGGGTCGTGCTCCACTACAAACACACTGTTGCCTTTATCGCGAAGACTGAACAAAACTGTCAACAGTTTCTCTGTATCGCGGGGATGCAGACCGATTGAAGGCTCGTCGAGGACATACAGCATGTCGACGAGATTACAGTCGAGTTGTTTGGCCATCTTTACCCGTTGCGACTCACCTCCTGAGAGCGTGCTCACCGGACGTTCGAGTGAAAGATAACCTACGCCGATTCCGATAAGT
>JAYFPP010000247.1:0-26953 GCA_034927635.1 Paludibacter sp. | reverse complement strand
CCTTTTTCCTTCTCCCCAACGATATTCAGTGCCGGTAGAAATCCGACAATCATCGCAAGCATCATCATCATGATGGCAGGTATCATGGTATACTTATACTCAAGTAAAGGATTGAAACTATAGTGTGGAACTATTTCAGCTTTGGGTATTGCCGGAGCATTTCCATGCGGTAAAAATCTATCACGCAATTCACCTGCAAAATCATTAATAATACTTATAAGATATCCACTCCCGAGACCTCCTTTCATACCATTTACCGTATTTGCCGAGATCATAACTTTGGAATTACCTTCCCTGATAAGATCTTTCTCAAAATCAGCAGGTATTTCGAGAATAATATCGGCCCTGTCCTGCTCCACATCTTCTAAAGCTTCCTCATAATGATGTGGTAAATTAACGAGCCTGAAGTTCCCCGATGAATTAATCTTCTGAATTAACCGTGCTGAATAAGTGCTGTGATCATGATCAACAACAGCCAGATTTACATTTTTTATCTCAAAATTAGCTACCAGGGGAAACAATGCCAGCGCAACAAAGGGCAGAACTACCACCATTCGCGGAAGTGCTTTATTCCGTTTAATCTGCAGGAATTCCTTTTCCAGTAAATACCTGAGGCCTATGAAACGTTTATGCGGTATAAACATCATTTTATTCTTTTTTAGTCGACTGACAACGGTCTACGGTCTTTTGTCTGTTGTCTGTTGTCTGTTGACTGTTGACTATTCTCTATTCCAGTCTGTATTTAAATTTCTTCAAACTAATCGTAATCAATAACACGGCCATACCCGATAAAACAGTCAGTTCAGGCAAAATAGCCGAAAGTCCCACCCCTTTGATCATGATCTTTTTCACCCCGATGATAAACCATTTAGCAGGAATGATTTGTGATATCCATTGAAAAATGACCGGCATATTTTCGATGGGGAACATCATGCCCGAAAGCATGATCACAGGTAACATCAACACCATGCCCGAGATTAGCAGCGCCATCAATTGCGAGTTAACCACCGAAGAAATCACTAATCCGAGTGAGAGATTCACAAAAATATAAACAAATGAAAGCAGAATCAACCATATCAAATTACCCGCGACAGGTACTCCAAGCAGAAAAACCGACAACAATAATATTGAAGTAAGATTCACCAATGAAAGTACAAAATATGGTACCGCTTTTGCAAGAATAATGTAAATCGGTTTCACCGGTGATACCAGTAACACCTCCATAGTTCCGGTTTCCTTTTCCCGTGCAATAGAGATGGAGGTCATCATAGCACAAATAAGCATCAGAATCATCCCCATCACCCCCGGCACAAAGTTGTATGCTCCTTTCATCTGGGGATTGTAGAGTAATTTTACCTCGGGGGTAATCTGAAAAGGTACTTTTTGTAATTCAAACAATTCCTGCTGATAACCGGCAATGATGCTTGTAGCATAGGATACGACGGACTTAGCCGAATTCGGATCAGTTCCATCTGTAAGTAACTGGATTTGAGCCGTTCCGGTGTGTACCATATTTTCATAAAAATTTTCGCTGAAAACCACGACCATTTTTAGTTGGTCTTTCAGAAAAAGTCTTTCAATTTCTTCAGGATTATCAATCTCACTTACCACGGTGAAATATTCACTGTTTCTGAATTTCTCAATGATTGCCCGTGTAGCAATGTCATTTGAAGGATTAAGTATCGCTATTTTCGAATTTTTAACTTCTGTAGTAATGGCATAACCAAACAGCAAAAGCATCAGCACCGGCAATAACAACAAGATAGCCATAGTGGTTTTATCCCGAAAAATATGATGAAACTCCTTGCGGACAAAGGATGTAAACTGATTCATTTTAATCTGCTGATCTTTGTGCGCTGCGCGCAAGTTGATAAAAAACGTCTCCCATACTATCGGCATTGTATTGTTTCCGCAGATTCCGGGGCGAATCCAGTGCTTCAATCCGTCCATCAACCATAATTGAAACCCGGTCGCAATACTCTGCCTCGTCCATATAATGCGTAGTTACAAATACGGTTATACCACGGTCGGTAGCTTCATAAATCAACTCCCAGAACTGACGGCGGGTGACAGGGTCAACACCACCGGTTGGTTCATCCAGAAAAACAATCCCCGGATCGTGAAATATGGCTACTGAAAAAGCAAGTTTCTGCTTCCAACCCAAAGGTAATGACTTTACATAAGTATCATGTTCTTTTTCAAAACCCAGGCGCTGTAATAAGCTGATAGTTCTATCTTTAATTTCTTTTTCCGGCACTCCGTAGATTCCGGCATATAGACGTATATTTTCGGCGACCGTAAGATCTTCATAAAGAGCAAACTTCTGACTCATATAACCGATATTGCGTTTCACCATTTCAGGTTGCTTGTGAATATCAAAACCAGCCACAAACCCTTTTCCGGAAGTAGGAATACTCAGTCCGCAAAGCATTCGCATGGCGGTAGTCTTACCTGCACCATTGGCTCCCAAAAACCCGAATATCTCCCCTTTCCCTACTTCAAAAGAAATATGATCAACAGCCGTAAAATGGCCGAATTTCTTTGTCAGGTTTTCAACGATTATTACTTTGTCCCTCATTATTTATTCTTTAACCACATTAGCTGCTACCATTACTTATCACTTATCACTTATCACTTATCACTTATCACTTATCACTTTAAGACGCAGACCGTGCGTCTCTACTATTCGCTATTCGCTAAAAAATCACCACTGCTTAAGTCCATAAAGCAATCCTCCACAGAAGGTAAAATTTCACTGATCTCAATATCCTTATGCGAAGCGCGTTCAAGTAAGTTTTTTAAATTTTCAATTGAAATATTAATATCACGCAGGTTGATATGATGACTATCGCCAAAAGCATAACAGCTTTCAATCTGAGGCAGAATTCTCAGGTCTTTCAGCAACTTCGACATATTTGCGCTTCGTACCGCCCAGAGTTTTTTCCTGTATTGTTTCACGATATTGTAGGGGGTATCGGCTTTGAGAAACTGTCCGTTCTGTATCAAAGCAATACGGTCGCACAGACTGGCTTCATCCATATAGGGAGTCGACACTAGAATGGTTATTCCCTGTAGTTTCAACTTACCTAACATCTCCCAGAATTCTTTACGCGACACCGCATCCACACCAGTAGTCGGTTCGTCGAGAAACAGCACCTTCGGCTTGTGAATCAGGGCACAACTCAGTGCTAACTTCTGCTTCATACCTCCTGATAACTTCCCTGCTCTTCGCGTTTTAAATGGTTCTATCTGGGAATAAATATCCCTGATCAGGTCGTAGTTTTCCTCTACAGTAGTATTGAAAACTGTAGCAAAAAAAATCAGGTTTTCTTCGACGGTAAGATCCTGATAAAGAGAAAAACGTCCGGGCATATAACCGACCTGCTGACGAATTTCCCTGTAATCCTTTACGACGTCAAGACCTTCAATCAGAGCTGTGCCACTATCAGGAACAATTAATGTTGTGAGTATTCGAAAAAGCGTTGTCTTTCCGGCACCATCGGGACCGATAATGCCGAAGATCTCACCCTCACCCACTTCCATACTGATATTGGTAAGCGCCCTGACTTTCCCGTAGCTTTTATTGATATTTTCGCAGGTAACCATAAAGTTTATTTAAAAAAGAACCGATGCATACATCCCGATTTTCAAATACCCATCGTTCTTTACCTTTATTTTTACAGCATATACCTGATTGGCTCTTTCATCACGGGTTTGAATAGTTTTTGGTGTAAATTCTGATTTGGAGGAAATCCAACTAACCTGACCGGCATACTCTTTTTGATCATTTTCTCCAAAGTCAGCCAGCACTTTCACCTTTTGACCCGACTTGATTTGAGTCATCTGATCAGCGGTGATATATGCCCTTAAAATCATGTTATCAGTATCAGCAATTTTGAAAAGCGCTTTACCAGGCACAGCCAGTTCCCCTTTTTCAGCATATTTGGTCAGCAAGGTACCTGCAATCGGACTAAGCACTTTACTTTTCCGTAACTGATCTTCAATTTGCAATACCTGCATTCTCAGCGCTTCAGCCTCTCCGGAGATACCCTGATTAGTAGTTTCTATCGATGATCTTGATGCCACAAGTTGTTTCTCAAGTACCGAAATCTGAGCTTTAATATCATCAAGCTGTTTTGTAGTAGCTGCATTGGCTTTGACCAGATTCTCCACTCTTTTCTTTTCGGTATTGGCCGTGGTAATTTGCTGTTCGATAGCGGCAATTTGCTTTTGAATATCCGGACGGCGGCTTTCCAACGCTTTCAGGGAAGCATTAAGTTGCAGTTTTTTCAGAAAAAGCTGGGTACTGTCGATTACAAGTACTTCCTGGTTTACATCCAGTTGATCACCTTCTTCCGGTAAAAAAGCAAGAATTCTTCCGGTTGTTTCAGCTGAAACAATGATCTCTGTTGATTCGAACGAGCCCGAAGCATCATAATCACCATTTGATTTTTTACAGGAACCGACAAAGACAATAAACATTAATCCTACAATTATTTTATTCGATTTCATAAATATGTTGTTTATATTCTTTTGTAAATAAGATCAGTTATTTATATTATTTTTATATTGATATACAGCCATATAAAGTTGTATCTCATGCAACAACCGGGTTTGTTCAGCCAGACTTTCAGCAGTAACCTCCGTCAGCAAATCATTGACCGTGATTGTTCCGTTTACATAATTTGCTTCGGCTGCCTCTTTTATGTTCTTTTGAAGGCTAACAATAACTGCATCGCTATTTACAACAGACTTAAGCCGGTCTATTTCACTTAGTTGTTGCTTACCAGCCAGATCATTATTGAATAAAAAGGTTTCTTTTTGCACCTCAACACTTTTTCTGCTCATATCAGTTTTACTCAGATTGTCCTTTTTATTGTAAAGTTCGCTCAGGTTCCAGTTGAAACGCAGGCCGGCGATATAGAAAGGATTAAATCCCGGATCAAACATATTAAGTGCCGGATTGGCGTAACCACCTTGCGCAAAAAGCCCTATTTTAGGCAACACGGCAGCTCTCACACCAGCATCCTGTGCATCCAGCACTTTTTTTTGGGCTTCGAAGAACAACAGTTCAGGTCTTTTATTGTCACCATTGCCCGACACTTCAGGAAGATCAGGTTTCAAAAGTTTCGTATCAGATGAAATTTCATAACCGGTAAAAGCACTCAGCATTTGCCGGTAAGTCCGACTCAATGCTTCAAGTTCGGTTTCACGCTGAATAACTTTCATCTGCTCTACTTTTACCCTGTCGGCATCCGATGATTTAGCTACTCCGTTTTCAATTCCTGCCTGAACCCGACTATAATTCTTTGCCAACTCATCCTGTAGCAGCTTATTCTGTTTCAACTGGGCATCAATCAGCATGATACCAAAATAAAGTTGTGTGATTCTGTCGTTCAGACTGTACAGATCAACCGTCAGTTTTTGTTTTTCAAATTCTGCACTGCTTTTTATGGCTTTTTTACGTGCAGCAATCATTCCCCCATCCCATATGGTTTGCTGCATATCAATCAGGGCCTGATACTGATCCCGGCTTAATGATTCAAAACTTATCGGTCGACCTGAAAGATTAGTCAGGATATCGCCCAACGCATCAGGAATTTTTGTTACATCCGACTGATAGGATGCTTTAACCGAAAGATTGAATTGCGGAAGCCACGCCCTGTTGGCATTTGATAAATTATATTCAGTGGTTTTCTCTATCAACCCATATTGTTTCACTAAAGGATAGCGTGATAATGCCTTACTCATACAACTATCGAGCGTTAAACTCTGAGATGAAATTATGTAAGGGATGATTAAGCAGCAAAAAAGCAAAAAATTTCTTTTCATATAGATTCTCTGTTTTTTAATCGACAAATTATCAGTTTAATATTTTCTTGTTTACGCGACTCTAAATAATTCTCAACAGCTGAATAATGATGAAATATCTCACTCGCTAATGGAAAGGTAACAAATGCCGAAACATTGAGCAAAACAATATCAAGCATCAAATCAATAGCACGCATTTCAACAATATTGCCTTTTGCGTACTCCTCGTCCAGTTCTTTCTGAAGATCAGTATAAAGCTGTTGGCTCAGGCTCTTAAACTTCTCAACCAACATCTTTCTTCTTTGACTATTTCCTGATAATTCATTTAATATAAACCGGGGAATCGTCGGGTGAACCTTCAGTATATCAAAATGCCCGGCTACTACCTCTTTAATGCGATCCATAAACGGCAACTCTTTCTTTCCAAAGATAGGAAGTAATGATTCGGAAAATATCTTGAATTTACTCTCAAACACAGCACTGAACAATTTTTCTTTTGTTCTGAAATAATAATGCACAAGGGCTTGATTACATCCTACTTCCCGTGCAATCTGGGTGGTTGAAACCGAAGCAAAATCCTTCTCAAGAAAGAGCTCCTCGGCTTTCTGCAGAATTATTTCCTCCATATTTTTTTCTTCTGTTGCCATAGCTTACTTATTTTAAAGGTTTTACCCTGATATCAACAATCGATCATAAAGACTGGATTAATTACATGATTTAATAATATAATTTAATAGCTCTATTAAACATTTGCAAAGTAAGTTATATTTTTTAATTCCTGAAATAGATTCCTATAATATTTTCCTTACGTCAATCAAATATTCACCATTTATCAACTACAATTCAATCCTGAATGCCAAATAATACATTTTTTATATAAAATATTTAATGTTTTGTGTTTGTCAAATTCACATGTTTTTATATATTTGTGAAATATTCTATATTTTTTTCTTACATAAGACCGTTTAAACTATTTAATCATTAATAAACATGAAAAAACTATCTGGATTGACTATTTGTTTATTTTTATTTTTGCAGATTGCATTAATAAACTTAGCCGCACAGAAAAAAACCTTCAAATTCGGTAAAATTGATAAAAGTGAACTTGAAATGAGTTCCTATCTGAATGATACAGCGGCTTCAGCCGTGACACTTTATCAGGTGGGATACACCTCTTATGATTATATCAACGACAAATTCAGAATTAACACCGAAGTTACTCATCGCATTAAGATTTTAAAACAAGAGGGTGTTGACAAAGCTACAATCAGATTAAGATACTACTGTTACAGCAACTTTTGTGACGACATAGAACGACTTGAAGCCTATTCCTATAATCTTGAGAACAATAATATTGTAAAAACCAAATTAGAAAAAAAATATATTTTTAATGAAAAAATATCGGAGAGATACCGTGAAATTAAGTTCGCCATTCCGAATGTAAAAGCAGGATCTGTTATCGAATACAAGTATAACCTTTCTTCGGAAGCATATTATAACGTACCTGACTGGACCTTTCAGTCGGACATTCCTGTAAAATATGCCAAATACGAAGTAGTTATTCCTGAATACTTCATATATAATATTGAATCGAGGGGATATGAACCCATTAAATCAACCACCACTGATACCATACAGACATTTAAGGTTAAAAATAATAATACATTCGAAACGGTTTCCTGTACCTCTCGTAAATCAGTATATACACTACACGACATCCCGGCTATGAATAATGAAAAACATGTGTGGTGTCTTGAGGATTTCTTAGCGGGTATACGTTTTGAACTGAGCGGGACACAATTCCCCTACTCTTTCTTTAAACTCTATTCGCAAACATGGAAAGATATTGATAAAACAATCAAAGAAAATACTGAATTTGTCAGCAATATAAACAAGTCGAATCCGTATAAAAAAGAAATCAACATACTTATCAACGGTGTATCTGATGAAAAGACGAAAATTGAAATCATCTATCAGTTTCTTAAAGAAAAAATCAGATGGAACGAAAAGTATGCTTTTACCTCGAATCCTTCTGATGCAATTAAAAACGGAACAGGAAACAATGCTCAGATAAACGCTGTACTTATGAGCATGCTGAAAGACGCGGGAATAACTGCACATCCGGTATTGTTAAGCCGGCGTTCGCTGGGGAGACTACCCTATACACATCCATCTCTTGATAAACTGAACACATTCATTGTTATGGCTGTATGTAATAATGGTGAACAATGTTTTATGGATGGTTCTGCCTATTACGGAGGCATCAACATGCTTCCAACTGACCTTTTGGTCGACAGGGCAAGAATATTTGGATTTGAGGGAGATGACCAATGGATTGACTTAACCGGCATTACAAAAAATCAGATTATCAATCTCATATCCACTACCATAAGCAGCGACGGTAGTTTGATAGGAACTTACTCAACCAAGCTCACCAATCAACCGGCATATGCTTTTAAAAATATGTTTAATGAATTAAAGGATTCAATCGGTTATATAGAAAAAACAAGTTCAGAATTAACTGTAAATATCGACAGTCTGAAAATTGAAGACCATAAAAGTCTGCTTTCGAATAAAGTAAGTCGGAAGATCTATTTTACAAAAGACAATACCGGAACAAGTGAATATCTATACATTAATCCTTTGATTTTTCCACATTTCACTCAAAATGACTTTGTTCAATCCGACCGTAAACTACCAATAGAGTTTAATTATCCTTACAGTTATACTATCAACTCAATCATCAATATTCCCGAAAATTATACAATTGAAGAAATGCCACGGTCGGGCAAAATGGTACTAGAAGACAATGTAGGCACATTTACATATCTGACAAATATTATTAACGACAGGACAATCCAGGTCAGCTATCGTTTTGATCTGCTCCAGACCATCATTTCGCAACTCAACTACAAAGCAGTGAAGGAATTCTGGGGAGAAGTCGCTTCAAAGAACAGTCAAATGCTGGTATTGAAAAAAAAGCTATAGTAATTAACACAACAAACTCATGAAAAAAGATATTTTCTGTATAATAATTTTATGGTTTTTTGCATGTTTTACAAAAGCCGCAGGAGAATATGATTTCAGCACTTTGAATATCCCTGATTCTTTAAAGAAAAACGCTTATGCTGTTGTCCGGTATAATCATATTATTTATGAATATAAGAATCCCGATAATGCCGCAAAGAAAATCAAAAAAGCCATTACTGTTATCGACGAAAAGGGAATTGATGCAGCTGTTTTTTTTGAGAATGGCAGTAAATATGACAAATTAAAAAACTTCAAAGGTGTAATGTATAACGCCAAAGGAGAGAAAATCAAAACTTTTGGTAAGTCGGAGATTCGAACTTCAGCATTTTCGCCACATCTGGCAACCGACAATTTCATATATTATTTTTCCTGCGATCCTCCTTCTGTTCCATTCACAATGAGTTTTGAATATGAAATGGAATATTCTGACGGCATAATTTTATTCCCTTATTTTAACCCACAGTACAGTTATAACATCTCGGTTCAGGAAGCGTCCTATTGTCTTCAACACCCTTTAACCACCCCGATATTATTGAAGACTCTGAATTTAAAATCTGTTCCTGTAACACAAATCACTAAAGATCTGAAAACAACAACCTGGACGGTTCAGCATCTGAAAGCAAAAGAAAGCGAAAAATACGCTCCTGATCTTGAGAAATCAGTTCCGCAAATATATGCTGCTCCTGAAAAATTCACCTATGCCAGGTCAGGTGGCACATTAATAAATGTCGAAACAATTATTCAATGGCAAAAACAACTGAACTTAAACCGGAACAATTTAAGTGATGAATTAAAGAAAAAAATTATTGACCTCACCAAAGATATCACTGACACGAAAGAAAAGGTAAGGGTTTTGTATAATTATCTGGGTAACACAACCAGGTACGAAAGCATTCAATTAGGCATAGGAGGATTTCAGCCTATTCCGGCTGATGAAGTATGCAGAACCGGGTTTGGGGATTGCAAAGGCTTGTCGAATTACCTGAAAGCAATGCTAAATTACATCGGTATCCCTGCAAATTACACAATTATTCGTATGGATGAAAACAAAAAAGAACTCTCCAATGATTTTACAGCATTTATGAATACAAACCATATAATATTACAGGTACCGCTACCCGGCGACACATTATGGCTCGAATGTACCAATACAATAATACCCTTTGGATATATCCACAAGGGCATAGCCGGTCATCATGCAATGGTTTCGACAGATAATGGAGGTGTTATGGCAATCCTGCCCGATTATCCCGACTCACTGAACACAGAGCGAAACAATATGATTGTGAAACTTGGTTCAGAGGGCAATGCTGAAGTGAAAGCCACAAAGACATGGGAGCTAAAAAGATATGATCACAATTTACATATTGTTACCGCTAAAGCTTCTGATCAAACTGATTTTATCAGGAAAGCAATCATTTTACCTCAGGTCACTATAGGTAATTTTCAACTCAGCGATAATAAAAGTGCACATCCATCAATGTCAATTAGCTACAACTGGAAAACAACTTCTTACGGTTCAAAAACAGGAAACAGATTATTTGTTCCCGTCAATACATTAAGAAATGACAAAAAAAACGGATTAAAAAAATCACCCAGATCAAATGATATTCAAATTAACCGGGGAGAAGTTGACATTGATAGCTTTACCATTGAGATTCCCGAAGGATACCAGATAGAATCAATGCCTTCGTCGGTAAACTTAAATACTCAATTTGGTGATTTCAGCTCAGAGATATTTCAAACAGACAATAAAATAACAATATACCAACGTTTTTTCCTGAGAAGCGGTTATTGGGATATTTCTAATTATAGCAGTCTGGTTACATTCTTTGAAGAAATTGCCAAAGCATATAATGGTAATATTATTTTGAGAAAAAATATCTGATTTATCTTTCAGAGATGCTTTTTTAACGTTCAACAGCTGAACAAACAAATAAAATAGTTGTTTAACAGATGAAACTTTCAGAGATAATTACTTAAGAGGGTAAATATCTCTGAAAAACAATCTATAACAATATTTTAATGGTTAAATGAAAAAAAACATCTTTACTATTCTCATTTTAGTTCTTGGAACTTTAAGCATTCAGGCACAGCAAAACACATTAAAAAAAGCTCCCAAACAATACAGCTTTGAATTTGGTTACCGCAATCTGTTTGCACACTCCAACATCACAATGAATAACACCCACGGATACGGAGCACTTTTCGATTACGCCTGGCAGTTGAGTGGTTTCGACGGAACTAAAAATGCTTCATACATTTCTGTACCAATGGGCTACACTATTCTGCTCCCAAATGATGAACTCTCTAAACGAATCTCTATGCTGAATTATGGTTGGACAGTCAGACATGAATTAATGAGAAATAAAAAAATAATTCCTTTCGTTGGTTACGGACTATTACTGAACAATCTCAGAGTTGATGAAAGAGAAGGTTCCGTATTTGGCCATCAGACGCAATTTGATTTAGGTCTTAATTTCAACACTGACACCCGGTTAATCTATTTTGCAAAAATTCAGTACAGCTATACTTCATATCCACGTTTTGACGAACCTGAGAGAATCAGGATGCATTATGCTGATTTAAGAGTTGGCGTCCGTTTTTAAACAAATTCCGGATTATTTTCCGTATCTTTGCACAAAATCGCATTCCACAAATTTAAATTCGACTTGAGAAAGTACCAGGAATGCACGTAATATTCTATGACATTTGATAAATTAGATCTTGTTGAGCCGATCTTAAATGCTCTTCAACACGAAGGTTACACTCAACCTACCCCCATTCAGGAAGTTTCTATTCCTATTGTTTTAAAAGGCCGCGATTTATTAGGATGTGCACAAACCGGTACCGGTAAAACGGCTGCTTTTGCCATTCCTATTCTACAGAATCTGTATTTAAAAAGGGAAAATGATAAAATTCATCGTAAAATAAAAGTATTGATAGTAACTCCAACCCGCGAACTTGCCATTCAAATTGGCGAGAGTTTTGCGGCGTATGGTCGCAATATGCGCTTTCGCCACACGGTGATTTTTGGGGGCGTGCCTCAAAACCCACAGGTGAGAGCACTGAAAGACGGTATTGACATTTTGATTGCCACACCGGGACGACTGCTCGACCTTTACAATCAGGGTTTTATTAAACTGAATGATTTGGAAGTATTTGTTTTGGATGAAGCTGACCGCATGCTCGACATGGGTTTCATTCATGACGTAAAAAAACTGATTAAAATCATTCCTGCAAAGCGACAATCACTGTTTTTCTCAGCTACTATGCCTGAATCTATTCGGATTCTGGCAGGAACAATCCTTACCAATCCTGAAGAAGTGAAGGTCACTCCGGTATCATCCACCGCAGAAACCATCCAACAGGAAATGTATTTTGTAGATGCAGCCAACAAAAAAGACTTGTTGCTACATATCCTGAAAGACAAGTCCATTAAAACAGCATTAGTTTTTACAAGAACAAAACATGGTGCCGATAAAGTACAACGCATTCTATCAAAAGGGAATATAAAGACAGAAGCCATTCATGGCAACAAGTCGCAAAATGCCCGGCAGAACGCCTTACGCAATTTCAAGGACCGTACTACACGTGTATTGGTAGCAACTGACATCGCTGCGCGCGGCATCGACATCGACGATCTGAACCTGGTAATCAATTACGAAATACCCAATATACCCGAAACTTATGTGCATCGTATAGGCCGTACAGGCAGGGCCGGACTTGATGGTAAAGCCATTTCATTTTGCGATATAGAAGAAAGACCCTATCTGAAAGATATTCAGAAATTGATTTCTATAGAGATTCCGGTAGTGGAGGAACATCCTTTTCCTGCAGAAAACACTGTTGTGTTGCAGAAATCAAAAAAACAAACACCCCAACCATCACAAGGGAGAAGACAAAATGTTTCGAACAAAAAACCGATGGAAATGCAGGTAAAAATACGTAACTTTGCTTCAAAATAAATATTTTGTATGAAATTCAATGAACTTCCGTTGTGTGAGGCCGTTTTAGAAGGCCTCCGGGCAATGAATTTTAAAGAAACCACTCCCGTACAGGAACAAACCATTCCGGTTATTTTAGATAAAAAAGATGTGATTGCCTGTGCGCAGACAGGAACGGGTAAAACAGCCGCTTTTATTTTGCCTTTACTTCATAATCTGCAGTCAGAACAGCACGCCGGGGAAAAAATCAACGCGATCATTATGGCTCCCACAAGGGAACTGGCACAGCAAATCGACCAGCAAATGGAAGGTTTCTCCTATTTCACTCCATTTTCATCGGTTGCCGTTTATGGTGGCAACGATGCTCAGGCATGGGATGTGCAAAGGCGCGGTCTGCAAAAAGGAGCTGACGTGGTTATTGCAACGCCGGGACGAATGCTTTCACATATTAATCTCTACGACATTGATTTTTCAGGTGTAAAGTACTTTATTCTGGATGAAGCCGACCGCATGCTCGACATGGGCTTCTACGACGACATCATGCAGGTGGTTAAACGATTACCTAAGGATCGCCAAACCATCATGTTTTCAGCCACCATGCCTCCAAAAATACGCACACTGGCTAAAACCATCCTGCGCAACCCTGTAGAAGTCAAGATAGCAGTATCCCGTCCGCCCGAAAGCATTGAACAATCAGCATACATTTGTCACGAAGCTCAAAAACAAGGGATTATCCGTCATCTGTTCGCAGGCAGGGAAGTCAGCAAAGTTTTGATTTTCTCAGGTTCTAAACTGAAAGTAAAAGAACTTTACAAAACTTTTCATCGCATGGGACTTTCCGTTGGCGAAATGCATTCGGATCTGGAACAAAATCAACGTGATCACATCATGCGTGAATTTAAAAACAACAGGGTTAACATCCTGGTTGCAACCGACATTGTCTCAAGGGGGATTGATATTGATGACATAACCATGGTCATCAATTACGACGTTCCACACGATGCTGAAGATTATGTTCACCGTATAGGCAGAACAGCCCGTGCCAGTGCAAAAGGTAAATCAATTACATTTGTTGCTGAAGAAGAACAATATAAGTTCAAAAAGATTGAAGAATTCCTTGAAAAAGATATCACGAAGAATGTTTTGCCCGAAGAATTGGGAGAAGCACCGGAATATAATCCTTCACTTCACCGTCAGGGACACAAGAAATTCACAAAAAGAAAAGGTAGCTTTAAACGGAAAAAGTAAATCCCAGATCAGAATTCCGGTATGATTACAGTATCCCGGTGTAGTGTATAGGCACTGAAATAGCCCAATTCTGCACCGTTGATATTTGTAACTGGATTGGAAGGTGTGGTTCCCTGAGGCAATGTATTCAGGATACTGAAACCATAAAGATAGTTGTAAACCGGTTTCGACAAGGACTGCATTTCAATTACCAGCGTATCCCCGGTATTCATTCTTCTCTGAAAATCAAGTAAAAAATACTTTACTGTCTTACCGTTATTAAACCGATCGTCACTCAAAAAGTAATTTACCTGTTCTCCATTGACAAATTCGATAAAACGATAAAAGTTCACCTCATTTTCCGGGTCCGTATAATTTACAATGACCTCAAGTCTTGGAGAATCAACAATATTATCAACAATAGGTCCATTTGGTATTTCAAGTTCTCTTACCCTCACTGAATTTATTTTTACAGGCTTTGGCATCAGGTCTTCAGCATATATCAACATTTCATCCTTCTCAATAGTGAGCTCATATTTCAGACCGGAAACACCTTTCATTACAGTGGAAACATAGTGTCCGGGAGCAATTTCGGTCAGCATTTCCATAACTCCGTTGGCATCTTTTAATTTAACCATCGCACCGCTTACTCCGGGGAATTCATTCAGCACATTGAAATCAACCGTCTTCGTTAATTTAACTGATGCGAAGGCTGATTCAGGAAGAGATGCCTCCACAACAATTTCAGGATTTACCCCTTCTAATTTAACAGTGATACTTTCAGTACATGACAAAAGAACTACTGAAACTAAAAGCATCATATAAATTTGAGAAATTACGGGTATGTATAGTATACGGTTAATCATATCTAAAATCTGAAATTATATGTTACAGAAGGCATTATAGTAAACAAGTAAGTCATTACAGCTCTTGTTTTAGAAGGATCCTGCGGATCTTCTTCAAAATCAATCGTAAATGCATTTTTCCTCCCGTAAAGATTGTATATCGAGAAATTAAGACTACTATCATAGTTTTTCTTCTTACTGAATTTCCAGGTAGCACCTATGTCCATCCGATGATAATCTGGCATACGGTGTGCATTTCGATCCGTATATAAGAATCTGATTTCGCCATCCATTTCATATTTTCCACTGGGAAATGTTACAGCATTCCCGGTCTGATACACCCATGTAGCTGACAACGACCATGAATCGGACAAATTATATAATCCTACTACGGAAAAATCATGCGTTGCATCCTGACGGGCAGGATACCACCTGCCTTTATTAATTCCATCAATATTCAATTCTGTTCCGGACAAGGTGTATGATACCCAGCCATTAAGTCTTCCATATTCCTTTTTCAGCATTAACTCAAGTCCATAGGCTCTTCCTTTACCAAAAAGCAAATCTCCCTCAATGTGATCATTGGCCCTGATGTCAGCACCATTTTTCAGATCTATCTGATTATGAAGCCACTTATAATACACTTCTGCCGAAAATTGATAAGCCGATTTTTTGAAATCCCTGAAAAAGCCCACTGAAAGTTGATCATTGATTTCCGGTGGAATATTTTTACCGGAAACAAGCCAGATATCAGTTGGTAATGATGCAGTGGAGCTGGATATTAAATGTAAATACTGAGAATTTCTTGTATATGAAAATTTAATTGATCTGCTTTGATCGGGATGATATGATATATTGACACGAGGTTCAGCAACAACATATGTTTTTACAATCTTTCCTGAAGTATATTTCACTGTATCAACTACCTGTCCGGCATTATAAGTATAAAAATTACCCGGTCCCATGGCATGAAAGCCACTGATTCTTAATCCGTAATTCAAATTCCACAAAACAGAAGGTTTATAATTACCGCTCCAGTAAAGTGCATGCTCAAGTCCGTACCTGTTCTGAATTTTCATTGGATTTACTATCTCCGAAAGGTCCGCATCCAACTGCCCGGGAAGAATCGTATAAAAAGTACCATGATAACCAAAGTCAAATGTATTCTTTTCATTCAGATAATATCTGAAATCCTGCCTGATAGTCAGATTATCGATCCCCGAAGAAAGGCTGTATACCGATGGAGCTACGATGATATCTACCTTATAATTATAATCACTGTATATAAATGATGAGTTGCTGAAGAGTTTTCCGTTAAAAACATGCGTCCACTTCAACGTAGCTGCTTTGTTGCCCCAGTTGATTTCGAAATGACCAGGTATAAACAATTTGTCGCGACCCGCATAGGCAGACAAACTCAGACTGTTTTTCTCATCAAACTTATAATTTGTTTTAACATTCAGGTCGTAAAAATACAGTTCGTTATTTCTTATATTTTGATTTGAAAAAACCTTCAAAAATGCATCGGCATAAGTTCTCCTGCCTGAGACAATAAAGGAACCATTCTCGTTTACTAGCGGTCCTTCAATTGATATTCTTGATGATATCAAACCAATCCCCCCTCCGACATGAAATCTGTTATTATTTCCGTTGTTCATGCGGATATCCATGACAGATGCAAGTCTGCCACCATATTCCGACGGAGCTGTGCCTTTATAAAAAGTCATATCTCTTATTGCATCACTATTAAATGCCGAGAAGAAGCCAAGTAAATGATTAGTATTAAAAACTGCTGCCTGATCAAGCAGCACCAGATTGTGCGAATTATTCCCTCCACGGACATAAATATTACCGCTGCTTTCACCAATAGATTTTACTCCGGGGCTCAGTGTCAGGGTTTTCATGATATCCTGT
Source organism: Paludibacter sp. (assembly GCA_034927635.1). Taxonomy (GTDB): domain Bacteria; phylum Bacteroidota; class Bacteroidia; order Bacteroidales; family Paludibacteraceae; genus Paludibacter. The sequence goes on along the minus strand of JAYFPP010000247.1, from coordinate 10,179 downwards.
TCCCCCAGCAACACGGGAATATTCCTGATTTCTCTGGTTTGAATATGCTCTGCTCCATTATTCTCATTACTCAGATCATGCTGTTTTTTTAACGCCGAAACATCAAGCTCATTCAAAATATTCGAATGTAATTTTAGTCTGAAATTTTTAAAGAGATGGTTGCTAAGTTTTACATTAAATTCCCTGCTTTCATAGCCGAGATAACTGACCTTAATAACATAGTCTCCTGCGGATAAATTGAGCATGTAAAAACCACGGTTATTGCTGACAACCCCGGTCAGTGGCGTCCCTGCAACTGTAACTGAAGCACCCGATAAATATTCACCACTTTCAAAATCAGTAATAAATCCACTTAATGTGAATTTTGTCTGAGCAGTTATTATAAAAGAAAAAGATAGGAATAAAAATACTACAGCGTACCTCATATATGCAATTGTATACATAAAATTATGCAATTGTCAACAAAAGTATGCAATTTGTCCCATATTACCAATCAAATCAGCTTTACAACAATAAAACTATTGTAATAATTATATGTTTTTGGGGTATAAACATAGCTGATGACCACAAAGTTCAGCACAAAAAAACATTCATAATTATTTTAATTTTTTCCATTGTTTTTACATACTTTTTGAGTAATTTTGCAGGAAATTCAAAATAAGGAAATATTTCTTTAATTCTACTCCTTTTGCGGGCAGAATACCATACATCCATCGTAATTTATTTATAAAAAATTAATATTATTTCGCATGAAACTTACACACATTGAGCATTTAGGTATTGCCGTAAAAAGTTTGGAAACTGCCATTCCTTTTTATGAAGAAGTATTAGGATTAAAATGTTATGCCGTTGAAGAAGTTGCTGAGCAAAAAGTAAAAACAGCATTTTTTCAGGTTGGACAAACAAAAATCGAATTACTTGAATCAACAGATCCGGAAGGTCCTGTAGGTAAATTTATTGAGAAAAAGGGAGAAGGGATACACCATCTTGCCTTTGCTGCAGAAGGACTTCAGGAAAGTCTGGATATCCTTGCTGAAAAGGGAGTAACCTTAATCGACAAGACTCCCCGTAAAGGAGCTGAGGGATTAAATATTGCATTTCTCCATCCCAAATCAACTTTTGGTGTTCTCACCGAATTATGTGAAAAACCAAAGGCATAATCAATCCGACTGAATTAATAAAAAATAATGCTTTTTTATGGAAAATATTGAAAAGGTAAAGAACCTCATCGATTTACGGGCACAGGCAAAATTGGGTGGTGGTGAAAAGCGCATAGCCTCACAGCATGCAAAAGGTAAATTTACTGCCCGTGAACGTATCGACATGTTGCTTGATGAAGGTAGTTTTGAGGAATTGGACATGTTTGTTACTCACCGCTGCTACAACTTTGGACTTGAAAAAGAAAAGTACCTGGGTGATGGTGTTATTACTGGCCATGGAACCATTGATGGTCGTACAGTCTATGTTTTCGCTCAGGATTTCACTGTTTTCGGTGGATCCTTATCTGAAACGATGGCTTTGAAAATTTGTAAAGTGATGGATATGGCCATGAAAATGGGATGCCCGGTAATAGGTATTAACGACTCCGGTGGTGCACGTATTCAGGAAGGGGTAACTTCGCTGGCAGGTTACGCAGAGATATTTGAACGCAATATTCTTGCTTCAGGGGTAATCCCTCAAATTTCAGCCATCTTCGGCCCTTGTGCCGGTGGTGCGGTATACTCTCCCGCCCTGACCGACTTTATCATGATGACGGAAGAAAATTCATACATGTTCGTAACAGGTCCTAAAGTTGTAAAATCAGTCACAGGAGAAGACATTTCAACTGAAGATCTTGGTGGCGCTGATGTACATGCCGGGAAATCAGGAGTATCACACTTCAAAGTGGAAAATGAGGAAGAAGGTGTTTTATTAATCAGAAAACTTTTATCCTACCTGCCACAAAACAATCTTGAAGAAACTCCTATATTCGACAACAACGACCCAATTGACCGTCTGGAAGATGCACTCAATGAGATTATCCCAGATAATCCGAACATGCCATACGACATGAAAGAGGTTATTCATAAAATCACAGATATGGGAGAGTTTCTTGAAGTACACCGTAACTACGCCCGTAACATCATTGTTGGATTTGCGAGGTTCAACGGTATTTCTACTGGAATTGTGGCTAACCAGCCTAATTTCCTGGCGGGAGTACTCGACTGTGATGCTTCACGCAAAGCTGCCCGTTTTGTACGTTTCTGCGACGCGTTCAATATCCCCGTTTTGACCCTTGTCGACGTTCCCGGATTTTTACCCGGTTCGGGACAGGAATATGCCGGTATCATTATTCACGGTGCAAAACTGATGTTTGCTTTTGGTGAAGCTACCGTTCCAAAAGTTACCATTACTCTTCGGAAATCTTATGGTGGTGCTCATGACGTGATGAGTTGCAAACAATTGCGTGGAGACTTCAATTATGCATGGCCTACCGCTGAAATTGCAGTAATGGGCGCTGCAGGTGCAATCGAAGTATTAGAAGGAAGAACTATCGGTTCGATGAATGATGTGGAAGAAAAAAACAAGTTTATTGCTGAGAAAGTCGCTGATTACAACGAAAAATTTGCTAATCCATATCAGGCAGCATCTTACGGTTATATCGACGATGTCATAGAACCGAGAAATACCCGTTTCAGGGTGATTCGCGCATTCCAGGCACTTCAGACAAAGAAACTTACGAATCCGTTAAGAAAACACAGTAATATACCCCTTTAAAAAAAAATAATATGGTATTATTGGCAATCAATGAATTTGAACAAATTCTGTTATATTCCGCCATTGGAATCACTGTGGTTTTCGTTGCTCTGATCATACTGGTAATTGCTTTTAAAGTGATGGGGAATATGAGCAAGAAGTCTTTAAAGAAGCTAACAAAGAAAAATACTCATCCGGATAAAACGAGTGAAACAGTTCACGAAAAAGAACTTACCGGACAGGAAGTTGCCGCAATTTCAATGGCTTTACATCTTTTTCTAAGCGATATTCACGATCAGGAAAGTAACATCATAACGATTAAACGTATTGAAAGACGTTATTCCCCGTGGAATTCCAAAATCTATGGTTTAACAAATATAATTCGATAAAAATGAAAAAGTTTAATTTCACTATAAACGGGGATGACTTTTCGGTAAGAGTCAAAAAGATTGAAGGTGACACTGCAGATATTGAAGTGAATGGAACTCCCTATTCGGTAAAAATTCATGAAGAAATAAAAACCACAAAAACACCTGTGGTAATGGTTCGTAAAGATATTCAAACCAAACAGGGAGATGAAAGAGCAAAAGAAAATATGAAACCGGTTTCAGAGAGCAAGCGTCCCAGTGCTAAGACGATTAAGTCGCCTCTACCGGGAAAAATCATTAAAGTAAATGTTACTGAAGGTGGCACTTTCAACGAAGGCGACACTTTATTGGTAATGGAATCAATGAAAATGGAAAACAATATCCTGGCCGAACGTTCGGGAAAAATTGTTAAAATATGTGCCCCTGCGGGCAATACCGTTTTACAGGATGAGGTGCTATTTGAAATTGAATAGGAATATGAGTAACAAAATAAAAAATATCAGCATATTATTTATTCTGATGGCCTTGTTTCTTCCATTGAATGTCTTCGGACAAGGAGCGGAGGAAAGCAGTGCACTAATGGAAGGAATACAAAAATTCTGGCACAGCACCGGATTTGCCAACTTCCAGCTAAAATATCTGGCGATGATTATCGTAGGTATTGTATTTATATACCTTGCGGTAAAAAAAGGGTGGGAACCACTGCTGCTCATTCCGATTGGCTTTGGGATGATCATTGGAAATATCCCTTTTGCTGTTGGTGAAGGTATAGGTATATACGAAGATGGTTCAGTACTGAATATCCTTTATAGTGGTGTTATTCAAGGGTGGTATCCTCCATTGGTTTTTCTGGGAATTGGGGCTATGACCGACTTTTCGTCGCTTATCTCCAATCCAAAACTGATGTTGCTGGGTGCAGCTGCTCAAATGGGAATTTTTATCACCTTTATCGGAGCTTACGCTTTAGGTTTTACTCCTGAGCAAGCAGGTGCCATTGGTATCATTGGTGGTGCCGACGGTCCTACTGCTATCTTCCTGACCTCTAAGTTAGCACCTGAGTTGATTGGGACTATTGCGGTGGCTGCCTATTCGTATATGGCACTGGTTCCGCTTATACAGCCCCCTGTGATGAGACTGCTGACCACAAAGAAAGAAAAGCTGATCCGGATGAAACCACCAAGAGCAGTTTCAAAAACCGAAAAAATTGCTTTTCCTATCATCGGTCTTATACTGACAACTTTTATTGCCCCGAGTGCTCTGCCATTGTTGGGTATGCTTTTCATAGGTAACTTACTGAAAGAATCGACAGTTACTGAAAGATTGGCTGAAACGGCAAGATTTGCTTTAATAAACACAATTACTATCCTTCTGGGCCTGACAGTTGGTGCTTCAACACAGGCCGACAGATTTCTGACATTGGACTCAATGAAGATCTTTGGTTTAGGTGCTTTGTCATTCGTTGTTGCAACTGCCTCGGGAGTTTTATTTGCCAAGTTAATGAACGTATTTCTTAAAGATGGCAATAAAATTAATCCGCTTATCGGATCTGCCGGTGTATCTGCAGTTCCTGCTGCTGCACGCGTTTCACAGGATCAGGGTTTGAAAGCTGACAAAACCAACCACCTGCTCATGCATGCCATGGCACCTAATGTGGCGGGAGTTATCGGCTCGGCTGTTGCTGCGGGTATTTTGTTGAGTATGCTTTCTTAAGAAGCGAAGAGCGTAGAGGTAATAGCGAAGAGCGAAGAGGTAAGAGCGAAGAGCGTAGAGACGTGGCATGCCACGTCTCCTGATATGATGATAAGTAAAAAAAGTCTGCAAAAGTTTGCAGACTTTTTTTGTTTTTTTATAGATAATAAGATTGCTTCTTTTGATTCTTTTATTGATATTTGTAGAGCCAATGAAAACATTTAAATACAATCAAAACATATTAATTAACATCATTATGAGAAGTGGCATGCCACGTCTCTACGCTATTCGTTATTCGCTATTCGCTATTCGTTATTCACTATTACCTATTCTTTATTACCTATTACCTAAAAAAACTTACCTATGACTAACGATTCATCTGTTTTTTACGATTTGGCAAAGGATTTTGCCCTGCAAACCAACCGCAATATTTTCATTACAGGAAAGGCGGGAACCGGCAAAACGACATTTCTTCACAATTTGAAAAACCTTACCCGCAAACAAATGGCTGTTGTTGCTCCCACCGGAGTGGCGGCTATTAACGCTGGCGGGGTAACCATGCATTCATTTTTTCAGCTGCCTTTCACTCCATTTATTCCAAGTACTGAAGGTAAAAAAGACCTGATGGAGAAAATCAAAATGAGGGGCTTTAAAAGAAAGATTCTTCAGGAGCTGGAACTGCTTGTCATTGACGAAATAAGTATGGTAAGAGCTGATACGCTTGATGCCATCGACACCCTGCTCCGCCAGATCAGGTTCAGGCATAAAGATCCTTTCGGAGGGGTGCAGGTTATTTTTATCGGCGATATGTTTCAGTTATCGCCGGTAGTTTCGGAAGAGGAATGGACATTCCTGTCGCAGTTTTATGTTTCACCCTATTTCTTTCACAGTCATGTTGCACAACAGCAACCGCCTGTATATATTGAGCTGAATAAAATATTCAGACAATCGGACGAGCGCTTTATCAGAATACTGAATGAAGTAAGAAATAATTGCCTGACTAACGAAAGTCTTCACATACTACAAAGCAAATACAACCCTCTTTTTCAGCCGGCTGATAATGACTCGTATATCACACTGACCACACACAATTACAAAGCTGACAGGATTAATGCTGAAGAAATAGAAAAATTGACGGGAGATACTTTTAGTTTCTCTGCCAGAATTGAGGGCGAATTTAATGAAAAGAGTTATCCTACTGAAAAGGAACTTGTATTAAAAATCGGCGCAAAAGTAATGTTGATAAAAAATGATACTGAAACTCCGCGCCGTTTTTACAATGGTAAAATTGGCATTATCGAAAGTTTTGAGGATGACTTTATCACCATCAAATGTCCTGATGATAACGACAGCATCAGGGTATCACGTATGGAATGGGAAAATATCCGCTATACACCGGATCTGAAAACAAAGAAAATTGAAGAAGAGATTATCGGAAAGTTCGTTCAGTTTCCTATTCGTCTTGCCTGGGCCATTACTATCCATAAAAGTCAGGGTCTAACTTTTGAAAAAGCGGTAATCGATGCCGGTGAAGCTTTTGCCCCCGGACAGGTTTATGTCGCGCTGAGCAGATGCCGTAATCTGGAAGGCATGGTATTGTGGAGCAGGATAAATCCTTCTACCATCGAGAATGATCGTAAAATTGTAGAACATGAAAGATTAAAATTACCTCTCGAAGCATTGGAGAGTGAACTTGACAAATCAAGGTACATCTTCAGATCTTATGTATTGAGACAATTATTTGACTTTAATACCCTTGCCGGACAGTTCACCCGATTTTCAAAATCAATTGAGGAAGTTGCTGCTTCATTTCACGACGACACAGTTCCATTTTTGAAGAATATTATCCAACAATTACAGGATTTGGAGGATATTGGATCAAAATTCAGACATCAGGTGGAAAAAATCTTTCAAAAAAGTGAGGTGGATGAAGACTTTCTATCTGAAAGACTTGATGCGGCTAAAACTTTTTTTTCAGCTAAGATGCATAATTTGACCGAAACGCTGAAACAATCTCCGGCAACTACCGATAGCCGCGAAAATGCACAAACTTATAACGACGGTATAAAAACGCTGTTCGCCGAATTAAGTCAGAAGGATTATTTGTTGAATAAATTACAACATCCGTTTTCAGTGGAGAATTATTTCACTGTAAAAAACAGTTTTGTAGTTCCTGATTTCAATGTAAATGCTTATTCTAAAGTCAATGCAGGGAAAACATTCCGGGTGAATCATCCGAAACTTTATTTCAGGTTGATTGAACTCCGCAATAAGATATGCGAACCTGACAATACTCCCATTTATCTGGTAGCCGGCAGCAAAACCATACAGGAAATGGCTGATTACCTGCCCCTTTCTGAAAAAGAACTGCTACAGATTCATGGCTTTGGAAAAGCAAAAGTGGAGAAGTTTGGCCGGCAATTTCTGGAAGTAATCACTGATTATTGTCTCGAAAACAGCCTTACTTCGAGGATGTATGAAAAATCGGTGGAGGAAAAACCGAAGAAGAAACGGAAGAATTAATTAATTTCTGAACCACAAAAGGCACAAAAGAAAGACTAAGGAATCACAAAAGAAAGCTAATAGTGAATATCTAATAGCGAATAACTGAAAAATCTCAGTTTAACTTTAAGTTCTTAGTTTATCTTTTGTGATTCCTTAGTCTTTCTTTTGTGGTTAAAATTCACCTTTCAACTGTTTAAAAAAGATCAGAGAAACGCTTTTTTCCAAGAAAATAATAATTCAGAATAATACTTTTTGAAGTGATTTCGGGGATATTTGTCTGAATGGTTTTCTCCAGATTTTCTTTCCTTTTCATTTTGAAAGCAGGCAACATCTTACTGAAGTCAAGGCGTGCTTTAAAGACGGCTTGAGCATTTTTGGGCTTCCCCGTTACAAACAGCTGAAGAGCAGCCAGATAGTCAAGAAAAAAACGAATAAAGAAAATCGGCAGAAATTTTCTCTGCGGTAGATTTTTATATAAGAGTAAAAGATTATTCCTGAAATTCAGGTAGGTTTTATGCGGATGTTCAACATGGAGTGTACCTCCACCAACATGAAACACCACACTCTCAGGAATACATACCAATCGGTAGCCCCTGCTTCTTAAACGCCAGCAAAGGTCAATCTCTTCCATGTGCGCGAAAAACTCAGCATCGAAGCCGCCACACTCGTTGAATACTGAAGCTCTGATAAGCAAACAGGCACCTGTTGCCCAGAAAATATCAGTGATGGTATTATATTGTCCGTGATCTTCTTCTGTTTTTGCCAGTATTCTGCCCCTGCAAAACGGATAACCCAGAAAATCTATAAAACCTCCTGCTGCACCTGCATGTTCAAACCGGTTTCTGACATCAAACGACAGAATTTTTGGCTGACAAGCAGCCACATCTGCATTTGAATTCATAAACTTCAGCAATGGATTCAACCAGTTTTCGGTCACTTCCACATCTGAGTTTAGCAGCAAATAATAATCAGCTTTGATTTGCGCAAGGGCACGGTTATACCCTCCGGCAAAACCATAGTTTTTATCGAGGACTACTGTCTTTACGGTGGCAAACCGAGTTTTCAGGAGAGTTAATGAACCATCAGTAGAACCATTATCGGCCACGTAGATGGTCACTTCATCACTGGTTGTATGTTGAAGTAATGCAGGAAGGAAGCGACTCAGGTATTTTTCTCCGTTCCAGTTGAGGATGACAATGGCTGTTGTACTCAAGCGGTTGTTGTTTTACTGTGTTTCCAACGATTATGTGACCAAAGCCAGAATTCAGGTCGTTGCTGAATGTCTTTCTCAAGCCGTTGCATAAATGCTTTTGTTATTTCATATTCAGCAGTTTCAGTAGGCGTTAAAGTCAGAGGTTCCACAACAGCCTTATAATAACCCCGTTTTACCCTTTGAATATCCAGATAAAATACCGGATAATCATATTTTTTCGCCAACTGTTCCGTCCCCAGAAACACCGGCGTATCCTGATGCAGAAAATCCATACGGAAACGGATATTACGTGCCATTGGACTCTGATCCGATATCATACCAAAGACCCCATGTTCACTATCATTTCGCATATTAAGCATGGTTCTGATTAAATCTCTTTTTTCGATATTTACTGCCCCGTAACGATTTCTTAGCTGAAACATCAGTTTATCAAAATGTTTGTCTTTCAGCTCTTGATAAACAGGATACGCTTTGAAATCAGAAGGAAGATGCAGGCAGATTACCGAAGTCCACTCCCAATTACAGTAGTGCGCTGTCATGAGCATAACACTTTTGCCTTGCTCAGCCTGAGCAGTCAATAGTTCCAGATTCTCAAAAGCCATCCGCTTCTTCATTTCAGACTTTGGAGCGTGAAGCTGCCTGATAGTCTCAAGCATCAGATCGCAGAAATAATGATAAAACTTCTTCTCAATCCGGATGATTTCTTTCAGGGATTTCTCCGGAAATGAGTTAATAAGATTCCTTCTGACAACTTTTTTCCGATAACCTGCCACATGATAGATTACCGGAAAAATCAGATCCGACAACACATACAAAGCCTTCATCGGAAGCCATGAGACAGTCCAGATAACAGCGTAAAAAATATAAAACATAGAAATGTAAAAATTATTGGAGTCTAATTATATATTCCAATGGATTTACCATATTCGTATTCAGCTTCAAGTATCAGTTGAATTTCCTCATCGGTAATAGCCATTTTATCTTTTTTGGCACATTTTTTCAGGAACTTAAACATTTCCTCTTCGTCGATATTCGCTTCTTCAGCCGTATCATCCTCTATCAACCCTTTTTCATCATAAAAATCGTAGATTACATCCAATACATATTCCACTTTTGTATCGGGGATATTCTCTTTTTGAGGCGCTGGCAGATGATTTAAAATAAATTTTACGGCTTCATCCTCGTCATAAACCAATAAATCGTCTTCTTCAGTTTTCATGATTGTAAATTTTAAAATTTAGATTCAAAGATACAGGTTTTATTCTTATCTAGCCCAATTTTTCTGTCAATAAAAGTTGAAATATCAAAAAAAAACAAGTGACCTTCAAAAAAAATACCTATATTTGAATTACAAAAAACATTCTTGTGATAAGAATAAGTACTCATTTAACCCGCAAAAACCATGAATATAGGATTAATTGGCTTTGGTAAAACAGGTCGGGCAGTAGCTTCAGTAATTTTACAACACGATAAATTTAAGTTGTGTTGGGTGTTAAGAAAATCAGGAAAACAGGAGAATAGAGCCATTTCAGAAATACTTGAAATTGATTGTGATAATGATGGCATGGTTTATTCTCTTTCGAACCATCGCATTGATCAGTTTTTAGATCAGCACCCGGTAGATATTATTATCGATTTCTCTTCGGAAGGCGGTATTTATGAATACGG
>JAYFPP010000076.1:0-19767 GCA_034927635.1 Paludibacter sp. | reverse complement strand
GGAACTTTCAAATGATTTGATGTTGAGTGTCACAGACTATGCAGAACAGGGAGAAGTGGATGATACTATCATGTTATGGAACAAACAAATCGAAAATTTGAAGAGATTAACGGGAATGTGATTAGTTGAGAATTGAGAGTTGAGAGTTAAGAGTTAAGAGCCTCATTGTCAGCTTTCAACTTTCAACTCTCAACTCTCAACTCTCAACTATAATAAATATTGACTCTAATTTTAAAAAGTAAATTATATCATGGAACAATTGTTCAATCAGGTGAGCGCCGATATTAAAACGGCGATGTTAGCCCGCGATAAAGTGGCTTTGGAAGCACTTCGCGGTATTAAGAAAGAATTTCTCGAAGCTAAGACAGCAAAGGGTGGGGATGGAACTTTGCCCGACGATCAGGCGGTTAAGATTTTACAAAAGATGGTGAAACAACGTAAAGAATCTGCCCGCATCTTCACAGAACAAAATCGACAGGATTTGGCAGATAATGAACTGGCAGAAGTAGCAGTTATTGAAAAATACCTTCCCGCTCAAATGTCGGATGAACAACTTGAGTCGGAGATAGCTGCCATCATTGCACAAGTCGGAGCTGCCGGTCCGCAGGACATGGGCAAGGTGATGGGCGTTGCAAGCAAACAACTGGCAGGAAAAGCTGAAGGAAGAGCCATCTCGGAAAAAGTGAAGGCGCTGCTGAATAAATAAACACTGTAAGTAAAGGGCTGTAGTTGTTTTAATTCGAATGACTTAAATATATAACCGTTGGTGAAAGCCTGCGGTTATTTTGTCAGAAACAAGCAACCTGAATGTTATAACAGTTTTCCGGAAAAATATGAATTTATAAAAAAGTATATTATGTCAAAAGAAAGAAAAGTAATATTATATATAGCAACAAGTCTGGATGGATATATTGCTAAACCAAATGATGATCTGAGTTTTCTATCTACAGTTGAAAAGGAAGGTGAAGACTATGGATATGCTGATTTTATTAAAACCGTGGATACGGTCATACTTGGCAGGAAGACCTATGACTGGATAATGAAACAGGTTCCTGAATACGTTCATGCAGATAAAGTGACTTATGTCATTACCCGTACTGAGCAACCCGCGATCGAAAATACAAAATTCTATACAGGCGATCTTAGCGACTTGCTGTTGAAATTAAAACACGAAGAGGGAAGAAATATATTTATTGATGGGGGAGCACAGATTGTGAACGAATTGTTGAGATTAAAATTGATAGATGAATTTATTATTTCAGTAATTCCTGTGATGGTTGGTGATGGCATAAGGTTATTTCAGGAACAAATACCGGAACTGTACTTACAGCTTTATGATGTAAAACATTTCGATACCGGTTTGGTGCAGCTTTATTACAAACGTGTTGAGAATTAACTGATAAATATTGAATACCAGGTAATAAAGGTCTTATTAACGAAAACATATTGTGTTTGGAATTTGTTAAATATGCCCGGGCAGTAACATAATTAAGGTATATATTAATAAACAGAATAACCATCACTTTATGAAAATAGCAGTTTTAGGAACCGGAATGGTTGGAGACACCATCAGTTCAAAATTAATAGAGTTGGGACATGCGGTAATGATGGGTTCCAGAACATCAAACAATGAAAAGTCAATAGCTTTTGTTGCAAAACATGGTGAAAAAGCCAGTGCAGGTACTTTTACCGATGCCGCATCATTCGGCGAAATCATTTTTAATTGCACGGCAGGTATTGGCTCAGTTGAAGCATTGAAAATGGCCGGTGAGCATAATCTCAATAAAAAAATCATTGTGGACATAGCAAATCCACTTGATTTCTCCAATGGAGCACCGCCATCACTTGCTTATGTAAATACCAATTCTCTTGGCGAAGAAATTCAAAAAACATTTCCCGGTGCCCGGGTAGTGAAAGCACTCAATACCATGTGGTGCGGAGTGATGGTTAATCCGGCGATGATAAACGGAGGTGACCATCATACCTTTATTTGCGGTAATGATGTTGATGCAAAAGAAAAGGTAAAAGAGTTGCTGCAATCATTCGGATGGTCGGAGAATAATATTATTGACCTGGGTGATATTACAAAAGCGAGAGGAACCGAAATGTACCTGCCCCTTTGGATAAGTATTTATGGTGTTACCAAAAGCGGGGCATTTAATATAAAAATTGTCCGTTAATTTTTTGCCCTGTGCAGCCCGCATTCTTTATGTTCGGGATTCTCCCACCACCAACGGCCGGCACGGATGTCTTCGCCCGGTTCAACGGCTCTCGTGCAGGGCTGACAGCCAATGCTGGGAAAGCCTTTGTCGTGTAACTTATTGTAAGGAACCTGATTGGCTTTGATGTAGTCCCATACCTGTTCTTCGGTGAAATCAATCAGGGGATTCAGTTTAATAAGCTGATTTTGTGCATCCCATTCAACCATTTGCATGTCGTGTCGGGTGACGGATTGCTCTTTTCGCAGGCCACATATCCAGACTTCCAGTCCCTGAAATGCCCGTTTTAAAGGCTGCATTTTTCTTACATTACAGCATCTTTTGCGCTGTTCAATGCCTGCATAAAACAGATTGATGCCTTCTTCTTTCACCATCTTTTCCACTTCGGAAGCCTCAGGGAAGAAAACTTCGAGTGTAATGGGGTATTTCATCCTGGTTCTTTCTATCAGACTGTAGGTTTCGGGGAAAAGCCGACCGGTGTCTAATGTGAAGATGCGTGTCGTGGGATCTGTCTTTGCAATGAGGTCGGTCAGCATTTGATCTTCAATGCTCAGACTGGAGGATAAGGCAATCCTGCCGCGAAAAGCCTGTAAGAAAAAGGTGAGAACTTCTTCCGGGGCTTTTCCGGAAAACTGTTGGTTAAATTGTGCAATGGATGTTGGTGAGTGCATATTAAGCTGATATATAATTTATTGTCTGTTTTATATATTGAAAGATTCATCCTCAAGATCGTGTACAATCATACCGGCACCAACTGTTTCGAAGGTATTTTCATCAATCAGTACCAGACTTCCCGTGATGCGGTTTTCGGTATAGCTATCGTATTTTAACGGCTTGAGCGTTTTTATTCTGATGTGGGCAATGTCGTTCATCTCCACTGTTTTATTATCTGTAATATTTTCTAAAGTGTTGATATTTACCTTAAAAAAAACATCCTGAATAATAGCTCTTGTTTCGTCGGTAGTGTGTCTTACAAGGTATTTTCCACCGATGTTGAGGGGTTTATGATTGAGCCAGCAAACCATCAGAGAGATTTGTGCACTTACCTTAGGTTGATGATCGGCATCTTTGACAATCAGGTCACCACGGCTGATGTCTATATTATCAGCCAGACGTAAAGTGACCGATTGAGGGGTAAATGCCTCCTGAATTTCTTTGTTTGCTTCATCAATGGCAGTAATTACAGATTGTGTTTTTGACGGTAATACGGTAACCTGATCGCCAACTCTAAAGGAGCCCCCTGCAATTCGCCCGCTGTAACCCCGGTAGTCGTGAAAATCTTTGCGGTGCGGACGAATAATGTATTGAACCGGAAACCTTGCCGGCAGGTCACTTTCATTCTTATGCACCGGAATTGATTCTAATAAATTCAACAGGGTGGTACCGTGGTACCATGGCGTTTTCTCTGATACATCTACCACATTATCACCGTCTTTCGCCGAAATGGGAATGAAATATATGGTTTTTAGTTTCAGTGTTTTCGAGATGGTTTCAAATTCCGACTGAATTTTATTGTACACCTCTTCTGAGAAATCCACTAAATCCATCTTGTTGATAGCCAGTATCACGTGAGGTATTTGCAACAGCGAAGCGATGTAGGCATGCCGTTTGGTCTGCTCAATGATTCCGTTACGGGCATCGATCAAAATGATGGCTACATCGGCTGTTGAAGCTCCGGTAACCATGTTACGGGTGTATTCGATGTGTCCCGGGGTATCGGCGATGATGAACTTTCTTTTGGGTGTGGCAAAATAGCGGTATGCCACATCAATGGTAATACCCTGTTCGCGTTCTGCGCGCAAGCCGTCGGTGAGCAACGCAAGGTTCACTTCATCGCCACCCAGTCGCTCGCTGGCATCCTTTACCGCCTGCAGCTGGTCTTCAAAAATTGATTTACTGTCGTACAATAAGCGCCCTATAAGCGTGCTTTTGCCGTCGTCCACACTGCCTGCCGTTGTAAAACGCAGCAGTTCCATGTCTAAGTATCCGTTTGATTGAGTCATCTTTATTTAGTTGAGAGTTGAAAGTTGAAAGTTGAAAGTTGAAAGTTGAGAGTTGAGAGTTGAGAGTTGGGTAGGTATTAATTATTAACTCTCAACTCTTAACTCTCAACTATTAAAAGTATCCCGCCTTCTTCCTGTCTTCCATTGCTGCTTCCGAGCGTTTGTCGTCGGCGCGACCGCCACGTTCGGTTACACGTGAGCCGGCGATTTCGGTGATGATATCTTCGAGTGAATCAGCGGTTGAAAGGGTGAGGCCTGTACAGGTGATGTCGCCGATGGTGCGGCATCTGACTTTTTTTACCACCGGTAATTCCTCCGGTCGACGGGGAATGGCGGGCAGGGCGGCATAGATAATGCCATCACGCTCGAAAACTTCCCGTTCGTGGGTGTAATAGAGCGATGGCAATGGAATATTTTCCTGCAGGATGTATTGCCAGATATCCATTTCTGTCCAGTTGCTAATGGGAAATATCCTGAAATGCTCTCCGGGCTGCTTTTTTCCATTGAAGATATTCCACAGCTCAGGTCGCTGATTTTTCGGATCCCATTGTCCGAACTCATCCCGATGGGAGAAGAAACGTTCTTTGGCACGCGCTTTTTCCTCGTCGCGACGGGCACCTCCCATGGCAGCATCAAATTTGTATTGTTCAAGCGTATCAAGCAAAGTGACTGTTTGTAATTTATTTCTGCTGGCTGTAAATCCTTTTTCTTCCACAACGCGTCCCCGGCGAATGGATTCTTCTACGGAGCCCACAATAAGTCTGGCTCCGAGTAGTTTTACCAGTTCGTCGCGATAGGTGATCGTTTCTTCGAAATTATGTCCCGTATCAATGTGTACGAAAGGAAAGGGGATAGCAGCGGGATAAAAAGCCTTATAGGCAAGATAAGCCATCACGATGGAGTCCTTTCCTCCTGAAAACAGGAGTGCAGGACGCTCAAACTGAGCGGCTACCTCTCGAAGGATGTATATGGATTCTGATTCTAATTCTTTCAGATGGGTTAATTGATGTCTGGGCATATTTTTTAGTTGAGAGTTGAAAGTTGAGAATTGAGAGTTAATATCTTAATGATGATGCAAAATTCGCAGATTAGGGATAGGGTTACAATACCTGTTGAAAGGGATATTCATACCGTGATTAGGGTATAATTCATATCGCATTTTTTATTGCCATGAGTGTTTGTTCCAGTTGTTGTTCAGAATGAGCAGCCGAAATGAAATTTGCTTCGAAAGGTGATGGGGAGAAATATATTTGCTGGTCCAGCATCTTCCGGTAGAATTTTCCGAAACGATTGGTGTCAGCTTTTTTGGCATCTTCAAAATTGTTTATCTCCTCCGAAGTAAAAAACAGGGTGAACATAGAACCTGCATGGTTCAACTGTATGTCTTTTCCTTTGATGATTTCTTTTAATGTTGTTATAAACCGGTCGCTTTTAAGGTGTAAATCATTATAGAAATGTTATCGCTGCAAAAGTTTTATAGTAGCAATACCTGCCGACATGGCTACCGGATTTCCTGATAAAGTACCTGCCTGATAGACATCCCCTAAAGGTGACAACCGGTCCATAATTGCTGCTTTACCTCCGAAAGCAGCAGCAGGAAAACCACCTCCGACAATCTTTCCCAGCGTGGTAAGGTCGGGCGTAATCTCATAATGTTTTTGTGCTCCTCCGGTGGAGAACCTTAAGCCGGTGATGACTTCGTCGAATATCAGTAATGAATTGTTTTTTAATGTAATGTCTCTTAGTTGCTGAAGAAAGCCTTTAGCAGGAAGTACTACACCCATGTTGGCAGGAACAGGTTCCAGAATGATGGCGGCAATATTGTTCCTGTACTTTGAATAGACATCACTGACAGCCTCAAAATTATTGAAAGGAAGGCTGATGGTGTAATTCGTAAAATCGGAAGGTACACCTTTGGAAGAACTGCTGTTCAGACCTGCGACACCGGAACCCGCATTCACCAACAGGTGATCGGCATGACCGTGATAACAACCGTCGAATTTTATGATGATGTTTTTACGGGTATAAGCCCGTGCAAGCCGAATGGCACTCATTACAGCCTCTGTGCCTGAATTTACAAAACGCACTTTCTCAACGGAAGGAACACTATCGACAACCAGCTTTGCCAGGGTGGTCTCCTGTAATGTGGGTATGCCATAGCTTGAACCATTATGTATTGCGTTTATGGCTGCTTCATTTACTGCAGGATGTGCATGTCCGTGAATGAATACTCCCCACGACAGACAAAAATCAATGTAAGTGTTGTTGTTGATATCGGTGATAATAGCTCCTTTCGCCTTTTGAATGAAAAGGGGAGTTGCGCCAACAATTTTCAGGGCTCTGACAGGACTGTTCACACCTCCCGGAATGTATTGTGAAGCTTCTTTATAAGCCTTTTCTGATAAATTCTTTTGCATAATAACTGATGATATAATGGGCGCCTGCCCTTTTAATAGCGGTCAATGATTCGTTGAAGGCTTGTTCTTCGTTGATAAGTCCTGCTGATGCTGCGTGTTTGAGCAGGGCATATTCACCCGAAACCTGATAGGCAGCCAGCGGAACTTCCGGAAAACTAACCGATGCCCTTTGAATGATGTCCAGATAGGCTTGTGCCGGTTTTACCATTATCCAGTCGGCACCTTCTTCAATATCTGCGGCAATTTCTTCAATACCCTGATTTTTGGTGCGGTAATCCATCTGGTAACTCTTACGATCGCCAAATGAGGGCGCCGAGCCGGCAGCTTCCCTGAAAGGTCCGTAAAAGGAAGATGCATATTTGGCTGAGTAGGAGAGTATTTTTGTTTTTAAGCCTGCTGTTGTCAGTGCCTTTTTTATGGCTTCTACCTGACCATCCATCATTGCCGAAGGCGCTACATAATCGGCTCCTGCTTGTGCATGTGCCAGCGCAATACGGGCAAGTACGGGCAGGGTACTGTCGTTGTCAATCGTTTCTCCGTTCAGTAAGCCACAGTGGCCGTGGGAAGTGTATTCACAAAGACAAACATCTGTAAATACAGTGATGTGTGGGAAGTTTGACTTAATAAAGCGAAGGGCGCGACAAATCAATGAATCAGGGTCGTAACCGGCTGTTGCAAATGGATCTTTCAGGGCATTATCGATAACGCCGAAAAGTAATATTTTGTCGATGCCCAAAGAACTAATATCGGCTAACTCCTGCTTTAGTGTATCAATTGAGAATCTGTAAACATCAGGCAGTGTTGTAATAGGCTGCATTTGTTTTTCTCCTTCCACAATAAAAAGAGGGTAAATAAAATCTCCGGGCATAATGCTGACGTCGGCGTAGCTGTTACGTGTTGCCGCATCTGTGCGGTAGGTTCTGAATCGTTTCATTATTAATGATTTGTGTGTAGATCTTTAAATCTTTTCTCTGTTTCCTTTCCTCTGAAAATATATTCTTTGTCTTTAGGAAAAGCACCGTATAATTTTAAAAAATTGGTGACGCAGGAAGGAGATGAAAATACGATCTTATCAATATCGTTCAAATCCAGAGCAATCAGGTTTTGCGGCATCTGGTTTTTATAGATGGCAAAGGTTTCGACTTCCCATCCCATAGCTGTCAATCCTTCCGGTAAAACCGGTAATCCCTTATCTGACCGGGGTATAAATACTTTGCCGGGCCGGATATTTAACTCACGAATGGTTTGCAATAATCCTTCGGAAGATTCCTCTTCAGGTTGCAGGTCGGGTGTGATGCCCAAATTTTTCAGCGCTTTGGAGGTGACACGGCCTACGGAGGCAATGCGCAAATGGTGCAGAAAACGACTGTCCTTGCCTGCGCTTTTTAGCATTTCAAAAAAGTATCTTACGCTGTAGCGGCTGGTGAAGAAAAGCCAGTCGAATTGTTGCAAATGATTAATTGTTCCCTGTAAATCCGTCGCTGTTGTTCTGTTGATTTCTATCAATGGTTGGTGTATGACATTTCCTGAACGCTCAAAATCTTCTTTATCTGTTCCGGTAATCAGTATCTTCGGTTGTCGGTTGTTTGAGACATATTTTTTTAATCTAACCACCTCTCCGATGACAATAATTAAAGGTGTGGGAAATGTCTGATAATCCTCACTCAGTGCCTGAAGTGTCGTAAAGTATGCTTTTTCATCTTCTTTCGAAACATTGTACACCAGCATGACTTCCGTTTCTGGCTTTCTACCCTGATGGATAGCGTTTTGTGCAATCTTTTGTATGTTGGATCCTCCCATATATATTACTACGGTGTCGGTATCAGGCAACTGTATGTCGGGCGAATGACCGGTAATAAATGATACAGAGGAAGCCAGTCCGCGATGGGTGAGCGGTATTTTTGTCAGTGAAGCTACGGCTGTTCCGGTCGAAACTCCGGGGACTACTTCTACCGGTACATAATTACTTTCAAGATAAACGATTTCCTCTCCTCCGTGAGCAAACACCATGGGGTCTCCTCCTTTGAGACGTACTACTTTTTTCCCCTCTCTTGCGGCATCAAGCAACATCCTCTGAATATCTTCCTGGGAACTGCTGTGCTTATCCTTTCGTTTGCCGACATAGATGCGTTCGGCCGGGTAATTGGCCAGAAAATGATGGTCGAGTAAATCATCGTAAAAGATGATATCAGCTTTCTGCAATGCTTTTTCTCCGCGGATAGTCAAAAGGTCGGGGTGTCCGGGTCCGAAACCAACCAATGTAACACTTCCGTAGTTAGTACGTGCATCAATTTGTTCAAACATTTTTCTCAGATCATGACGGTCGTTGCGTGCTACCACGGCCAGGCTACCCTGCAGGGGATGTGTTTTGAAGGGCAATATTTCTGCAGCTCTGTGAAACAGGCCCAAACGTTTCAGTGCACAACCTGCCACAATAAGGGCATCGATGTGACCTTCATCCACCAACGCTATTCTTTCTTCAATTGTGCCCCTTATACTAACTACTATCAGGTCGGGACGATAAGCTAGCAGTTCCTGTCTGCGGACAGGGGAGCTGGTACCTACCCGTGCTCCTGCCGGCAATGCTGCCAATAGCAGGTTTTCTTTGCTGATCAGGGCATCTGTTTCGTCGAACGCTTTTGTCAGGGCAACAATACTCAGGCCGTTCGCAAGCGGAAAAGGCAAATCTTTGGCCGAATGAATGGCCAAATCTGCCTCACCCGACAGGATTTTTTCGTCTAATTCCCGCGTAAAAATATCCTCAGGAGGGTTTTCGAGCAGCGAAATATCCTTTCTTTTGTCGCCGAATGACGAAAATGTCTTTAGTTCATAACTGATGTTCGCAAATGAACTTATTATCTCTTCTGTTTGAATTACAGCGAGTTTGCTACTTCTGCTGATGATTTTTAATGTATCGGACATATTTTCTTTGTGTAAAACTTTTCCACTTCTTTTTCAATGATGATTTCCGCATCCATCATGGCCTGAGATCTTTGTTGAAGATTTTTCCGTATGCGTTTTTCTATATCTTCGAGATTATAGAGCTTTACATCCGGATAATTTGCAATAGAACTTTCAACATCCCTCGGAAAAGCAAGATCGAAAATCTGCATCGACTTATTTTTCGGGAACTTTTCGGCACGCACAACCGTGGTTGAAGCTGAAGTAGCCGAAATCAATACGTCGGTTTTCGATAATACTTCCAATAATTTATCAAAATGAAAAATCTTACACTGATATTTTTCGGCATAGGGTAGCGCTTTGTGATAACTCCGGTTCGCAACAAAAATAGTTTCGGCACCTTTCTGTTGTAGAAAGCGAATGGTATCTTCGGTGAGTTTGTTCACTCCGATAAGGGTAATCCTCGCGTGATTCAATTCTATACCGCTGGAACTTATCATTTCGACAGTCGCCTGACCATGGGAGACAGCTCCCTTACTAATGCCGGATTGATTACGTACCAACTTGCCAACCCTCAACGCCTGTTGAAAAAGCCGGTGCAGCGAGGAGGGCAGTTCATAGGTTGATTTAGCTGTTTCATACGCAGCTTTCACCTGTCCCTGAATAGCTGTTTCGCCGGTGATTCCCGATTCCAGTCCTGAAACAACCCGGTACAGATGCCGCACTGTCTCCGGATGAATATCACCTTCTCCCCGGTATATTTCCACCCTGTTGCAGGTTTTCAACAGCACATGGGGCAGTTCCCGGGGAAGTTGAAGCCATTTGAAGTAATCTTCCCGTGCTTCTATTCCTGCATTATACTGATTGATCGAGCTGTAATATACCATCCTGACTTAATTTGGCTATCCTGTCGCGTACAGCTACCGATTGATACACGTTTTGTGCATTCGAAGCTACTGCAATGGTCAGGTGTTCCTGTTTAAATATCGCCGGCGAAACAAAGTCGCACAGCAGGGGAGCGTCGCAAACACTGGTGAGTATGCCCAATGCTTCGGCATCTGCTTTGATTTGCCGGTTGAGCGCATGGTCTCCGGTGCAAACGTACACCAGAAAGTAACCTTTTAAATCTTCCGGAGCATATTCCTTTTCGATAAATTGAAATGGAAGCTCCTTAATCTCTTTGGTGAAGTAAGGAGATATAACGCTAACATTATCAGTTACAAAACGGGCAATAATCGATGCTTTATGTGTGGCAACTTTTCCTCCTCCTATCAATAAAATCTTTTTACCGGTGATGTTGATGGAGATGGGTAAAAAATTGAGATCTTCTCTTTTCATATTGATGAATAGTTAGTGATGAAATTCTGTTGCATGGAGCACAGCTTTCACGTATTCTTTTCGTATAACAAAGTCGCCAAAACGTTCATTCTCTGTTCTGTTTTGTGCAAAGTCGGTTAACAATGCTTCTAATACCGACAATATATCTTCTTCATTCAGCATTTCCCTGTATAACTTATTCAGTCTGTCGCCCCTGAAACTTGCTCCCAGGTACAAATTATATCTGCCGGGAGCCCTTCCTACCAGAGCGATTTCTCCAAGAAAAGGACGACCACAACCATTTGGACAGCCCGTCATGCGAATGGATATCGGTTCGTTGAACAATCCCAGTTTATGCAGGATCACATCAATTTTATCCACCACTGCAGGCAGATACCTTTCGGCTTCGGCAAAGGATAATCCGCAATAGGGAAGGGCAGCACAGGCAATCGAGTGTTGCCGCAGTTGCGAGATACTTTTGCTCTCAACCACATGATGTTGCTTTAATATCGTTTCGATTTTCGCTTTATTGGCCGGACTAACCTGTGCAATCACCAGATTCTGGTTGCCGGTAAGGATAAACGAACCATCATGTATTTGTGCTATTTTCCTGACAGCTGTTTTGGTAGCTACACCTTTTAAGTCGGTTAGTTTTCCGCCCTCAACAAACAAGGTATAATGCCACCTGCCTTCCGGACCTTTTGTCCATCCGTAGACATCACCCTGTGTTTCAAATTGATATGGTTTTGCCACTTCCGGTTGTAAGCTGTGTGTTCTCATCAGTTCCGATTTGAAATAATCAAGCCCGTATTTTTCTATCGTATATTTCAATCTTGCATTTTTTCTGTCGGAACGGTTGCCATGGTCGCGCTGGAATACGAGCACAGCTTCAGCGGCTTCAACAATTTTTTCTTTGGGAAGATAACCCACCACATCTGCTACGCGTGGGAAGGTGTTGTTATTGCCGAAAGTATAGGCCATGCCTCCTCCGACACTCAGGTTGTAGCCTTTTAGTTCTCCCTTTTCAACAATGGCTATGAATCCCAGATCATTGGATAAAACATCGGTGTCGTTGCGCGGAGGGATGGCAATGGCAATTTTAAACTTACGCGGCATATACACTTTGCCGTAAATGGGTTCGGTTTCGGTTTCGCCGCCGGCAATCAGTTCTTTGTCGAGCCATATCTCGTGGTAAGCGCCGGTTTGCGGACTCAGACGGGCGGATATACGCCGGGCATCTTCGGTTACTTCTGCATGCACCGGTGATTCAAAAGGATTAGCCGACGACATTACATTCCGGTTCACGTCGCCGCAGGCCGCCAGGGTGTCGAGCAAAGTATCGTTGATAGCTTTGATAGTTTTCTTCAGATTTCGTTTCAAAACAGCGTGAAACTGAAAGGCCTGACGCGTGGTCAGCTTTAATTCCCCGTCAGCATATTTATCGGTCAGGGCATCAATCGCCAGCCATTGTTGTGGCGTTGTTACTCCTCCCGGTACCCTGATGCGAATAAGGTAACTGTACAGCGGCTCTAACTTTTGCTGCAGGCGTTCTTCGTCCAGGTCCCTGTTCTGTTGCTGATAGGTGCCGTGGAATTTAATTAATAGCTGATCGTCGGCCGCCAGGGACCCTGTAAGTGGATTATCCAGACTTTCTTTGATTGTGCCCCTTAAATAATTACTGTTTTCTTTGAGGGTTTCAAATGATGAAACCTGAATTATGTTTTCTTTATTCATACTTTTTCTTAAAAAATTGATACCTGTTCTAAAAAATTTAACACACTTAAAAACAGATTCTTATATGATCTTATATGCCTTATATGGTAAATATTAAACTGTATTTGAAAGTTAATAAACATCCGTTTGCAGACGTTTTTCTTTTTGTAGCTGATCGGCAAATTCCTGTGCTTCTTCAGGATTATAACCACCTTCCTGCTGAATGATGGATAATAAGGCATTTTGTACATCTGTGGCCATTTTCTTCCTGTCACCGCAGATATATATATGGGCACCATCCTCTATCCACTGATACAACTCTTTAGCATGTTCCAGCATCCGGTGCTGTACGTAAACAGCTTCGTCCTGATCTCTCGAAAAAGCTACGTCCATGCGTGTCAGTGCTCCGGTTTTAAGATGTTGTTGCCATTCGGTCTGATACAGGAATTCTGTTTCAAAATTCCTGTTGCCGAAAAACAGCCAGCTTTTCCCTGCTCCGGTACTTAGTTCCCTTTCCTGTACAAAAGCCCTGTAAGGTGCTATGCCTGTTCCTGCTCCTATCATGATGATGGGTGTGGTAGGGTTTACCGGCAGACGAAAATTAGGATTCGGTTCAATGAAAACAGGAACCTGTTCATTCTCAGTTAATATCTCCGATAGAAAACCCGAGCATGTTCCCCGCTTGTTGCGTCCGCTATGTGTGTAATCGACGAGCGCAACGGTAAGATGTATTTCTCCGGGAAAAGCTTTTGGACTGGATGCAATGGAGTAATAGCGTGGCTGAAGTGGCCGAAGCAACTTTATCAGTTGTCCGGCTGTGATTACTGCAGGATAATCTGTGAATAAATCAACGATATCGCGACCGTAAATGTATGCCTGCAAAGAGTTGATATCTTCCGATATTTTTTTTAATTCGTTGTTTGGTACTATCTCAAGGTATCTTTTTATGACATCGGAAGTAATTTTCGATAACTCGAAATCACGGTAAAGTGCCTCATGCAAAGTATGTTCAGTATTGTTTACCTCCACTATTTCATCTGGTTGAAGTGCAGTAACTTTCAGTACCTCCGCAATTAACTCTTCGGAATTAACCGGAATAATGCCTGCCGAATCGCCGGGCTCGTATGTTAAACCCTCTGCCTCTGTTTGTAGTTCTATGTGCAGGGTTTGTCGTTCCGATCCCCGTCCATGCAGATTGATTTTTTCGAATACAGGTGCCATGAAAGGTTTTTGTTTACTGTATCCTTTTGTTTTAATCAGTGAGTAGGTTTTTTGTTTACCGGCTGTATCAGTTCGGGCACTTCCTGCTACCTGCTTAAAATCCTGTAAAACTTCTTTCAACCATTGCTCATCGGATTGTTTATAATCCACGTCGCAGCACAGAATATTTTTGATGCGTTTGGCGCCCAGTTTCTCTAATTGTGTGTCAAAATCTTTTCCGGTTTTGCAAAAATGAAGATAGGATGAATCGCCTAAGGCCAGCACAGCATACTGTACACCGTCTAACTTCGGTGCTCGTTTGCCGTGAATATAATCATATACTTCTTTTGCCTGAAAAGGAGGTTCACCATCACCATGCGTGGATACAATGATCAACAGCTTCTTCTCTGAGGCTAAATCTTTGAGTTTGTAATCCTCCATGCTTTTAACTTCAGTGCTAAGACCGTTTTCCAGCGCCATTTTCTCAGCAACCTTAGCCAGACCTTTACCATTACCGGTACGCGAACCGTATAAAATGGTTAATGGACGATTTGCGTAGTCAGTAGTTACCGTTTCACTGCTTTCAGCTTTTTCCCCTGAAGGTGTTTGGTTGCTTAACCCGGCAATATAACCGGAGATCCATGCTATCTGTATCTCATTCAAAGGATTAAGCAGTTTTTTTATCGCTTCAAATTGTTCTTCGGTAAAGGGCGATGAATTTATATTCATTTTTATATCTTTTGCTTGTTGTTATATTTCGTATTCTGCACCACCTTTAACTTTTCCGAATTTAATCCGGTTCCATAATCTTTCGTGAAAATAAAAAATAACGATCTTGGAGATGAAATCAACACTCATGATGGAAATCGCAAATTTTAATTCGCCGGTAACGAAAAAAGAGATAATAAAGGTGGCTATGGTACCGGTAATACGATATGAAATTGATTTTACGAGACTGCGGTAGTTTTTTTCTTTCATATAGTTCGATGTTTTACATCTGCAAAAGTCGGTGATATGCTAAAAACCTGCTATACCCTCCAACAGGCATATTTATACCCCGAATATGGTATTAACATTTTATAAAACTCCTGATACACCGGTTTGCGAATAAACTATTGGCAAATTGAACAATTTGAAGTAAATTTGCAGGTTCAAAGCAAAACCGAATGTCTTTAATAAAAAAGATAGATTTATACGTCCTCAAGCGCTTCTTCACATTATTTCTGATGACTTTTCTGATCGTCATCTTTATATTGCTGATGCAGTTCCTGTGGAAGCATTTTGCGGATTTGGTGGGTAAAGGTATCGGGTGGGATGTACTGGCTGAATTCTTTATGTACGCCATTACAACGCTTGTTCCTCTGGCTTTGCCCCTGGCTTTGTTATTGGCTTCCCTGATGACTTTCGGCAACCTGGGTGAGAATTTCGAACTTACTGCTATGAAATCAGCCGGGATTTCCCTTTTCAGAATTATTCGTCCTCTCATAATTTTTATCGGTTTTGTGGTGGTTGGTGCGTTTTATTTCTCCAACAACGTACTTCCTGTGACGCAAAAAAACATGTATACCCTTTTGTTTTCTATCAAAAATAAATCTCCGGAGCTGGATATTCCGGTTGGGGAGTTTTATTCGGGCATTAATGGCGTAAACCTGTATATAAGAGGGAAGGACAATGGACTATTAAAGGATTTGATGATTTATGATT
The DNA here is from genome assembly GCA_034927635.1 of Paludibacter sp. Classification (GTDB taxonomy): domain Bacteria; phylum Bacteroidota; class Bacteroidia; order Bacteroidales; family Paludibacteraceae; genus Paludibacter. Next base: position 4,293 of record JAYFPP010000076.1, on the reverse strand, counting down.
TCTCAAACGGATTTAATAATGCCACTGTTCTTGTAGCCGATTCGGGGAAAATACAGATTACCGGCGACAAAAAATACCTTTTGCTTAGTCTGTATCATGGCGAAAGTTTTGAGAACCTCAACAAACAGAATATGATGAATGTGAATAATATTCCTTATCGTCGTGAGTCCTTTGCACAAAAGGAGCTGCTTTTTGATTTTGATTCTGATTTTAACAGGTACGATGCTTCCTTGTTGCAGGACCAGCATATCAGCAAAAATATCAAAGAGTTATCGCGCTCTATTGATTCTGTGAAAATAATTATTGCTGAAAGAGGTCAGATGCAGGTGAACGAAATGCTTCAGACGGTTTATTTCAGAAATAATTATGGCTCACCGGTTTCTTTTGAAGTGGGTGATTCGGTGGATATTGCCTTGTATCCTCCTGATTCTGTTTTTCTTAAATTGACTAATGATGAAATGCTCCGTGTGGCCGATGCTGCGGTGTCGCGTGCCCAGGCTACACTGGAACAGGTACAGTATAATAAAATTTTACTGGGCGAACCATTATTATATTTGAACCGGCATAGCAGTGAATGGCACCGGAAGTTTGCCTTATCTTTTGCCTGTCTTATATTTTTCTTTATCGGTGCCCCTCTGGGCGCCATTATTCGTAAGGGTGGCTTCGGATTTCCGGTGGTGGTGTCGGTATTGATGTTTGTGATTTACTACATTATCGACCTCACGGGGTATAAGATGGCCCGTGAAGGCATCTGGGAAGCTTATCAGGGGATGTGGCTGAGTACTGCCATCTTATTCCCGGTGGGTGTGTTCCTGACTTATAAAGCGGCTGTCGATGCCAGCTTGTTCAACAGGGAGTTGTACATTAAGTTCTTTCACTCTGTAAAAGTAAAAATATATAAGTTCATCAAAATATCCGTTGATGAACAAGAAGAAGAAATAAATTAAAAAGTATATAATGAAAAGATTATTAAACACAATTGAAGAAGCAATTCAGGACATCAAAGATGGTAAATTGCTGATAGTTGTTGATGACGAGGATAGGGAAAATGAAGGTGATTTTGTCTGTGCCGCTGAGAAGATTACTCCTGAAATGGTGAATTTTATGATTACGCATGGTCGCGGACTGCTCTGTGCTCCGCTCACCGAGGAGCGTTGTGCTGAACTGGATCTGGACATGCAGGTCACTAACAACACTTCTGTGCATGCTACTCCTTTTACCGTGAGTATCGATAAACTGGAGGGTTGCACAACGGGTGTTTCGGCTCAGGACAGGGCAGCTACGCTGAGAGCGCTTTGCGATCCTTCGTCAAAACCTGATACTTTTGGTCGTCCGGGACATATTTTCCCTTTGAGGGCAAGAACCAGAGGAGTTATCCGTCGTGCCGGACATACCGAAGCGGCTGTCGATCTGGCACGCATGGCGGGTTTGTATCCTGCCGGCGCACTGATTGAAATCATGAATGAAGATGGCACCATGGCGCGGCTCCCACAACTTCTGGAGATAGCTAAAAAGTATGATCTCAAAATTGTAAGTATCGCTGACTTAATTGCTTATCGCATTAAATCGGAATCTTTGGTTGAAAAGGGAGTGGAGGTGAAAATGCCTACTGCCTACGGTAGTTTCCGGTTAATACCTTTCCGCCAACTGTCCAACGGCATGGAACATATCGCCCTGATTAAAGGGGAATGGAAGGAGGATGAACCTGTTCTGGTGAGAGTGCATTCTTCTTGCATGACCGGCGATATCTTCGGATCGCAACGTTGCGAATGTGGCGAACAGTTGCATAAAGCAATGGAGTTAATTGAAAATGAAGGTAAAGGCGTAATTGTCTACATGAATCAGGAAGGACGCGGCATTGGCCTGATGAACAAAATAAAAGCCTATAAACTTCAGGAGGAGGGTATGGATACTGTCGATGCCAACCTGCACCTCGGTTTTAATGCTGATGAACGTGATTATGGCGTTGGCGCCCAGATACTCAGAAGTTTAGGAGTAACCAAACTCAAGCTGATGACCAATAATCCGGTTAAGCGTATCGGACTCGAATCTTATAATCTTACTATCGTCGAAAATGTTCCGCTGGTAATCAAACCGAACCCATATAATAAGTTTTATATGGAGACAAAACGATTACGAATGGGACATGATATCAAGGATTAATAAAGCTTTTTTACAATAAATTTATTTTTATTAGAAAAAAAAACTATTTTTGTAAAATTAAAACAAAATCTTACTGCTTTAAGATGAAAATCTTATGAAAGTAATGTTTACTTTCATTCAAATAATTTGATAATGGACCCACTTGAATTAAACAAGGATGAAGCAATCGTTCAAAACGATTTGACAGAAACTTCTGAAAACAAAATGCCGGTTGTCGATGAAGAGATAGTCTCTTCAACCGAATCGCCGAAAGAATTAGTTGTAGTTACTGAATCAGTAGCAGAGAAAACCGAACCGGCAGAAATCCTTTCTGAAAATGACGCTGCAGAATTAGAACCTGCAGAAGTTAAAGATGAAAAATCTCCTGACCTGAATGTTTTGTCGAGGGTTGAACTGCTGAATGTACTCAAAGAATTACTGTCGAAGAAGATTGATGATATTAAGGAGGAAGTGGAACATATCAAACAGCTTTTTTACAAGAAACTGAAAACCGAAATGGAAGAGCAGAAAAAGCTCTTTGTTGAGAATGGTGGTGAAGAAGCTGATTTTAAACCGGTGAAAGATGGGTTGGATGAGGAGCTTAAGTCCCTGATCAATGATTATAAATCAAAAAAGGCATCGTTGTCGGCTAAGATAGAGGCGGAGAAAGAGCAGAATCTGCTCGAAAAGCAGCACATCCTCGAAAGAATGAAGACACTGGTGGAAAGTAACGACGACGTGTCTTCGCATATCAATGAATTCCGCGAATTACAAAAGAAATGGAAATCGATCGGACTGGTTCCGCAGGCGCATGTCAACGAATTATGGAAATCATATTCAGCCTTTCAGGAAACTTTCTGGGATTTAATCAAAATTAATAATGAACTCCGGGAATATGATTTCAAAAAGAATCTGGAAGTAAAATCGGCCCTGTGTGAAGCTGCTGAGCGTTTGGCGGAGGAAGATGATGTAATCGAAGCTTTCCGTCAGTTGCAGAAACTACATGAGGACTGGCATGAAACCGGTCCGGTGGCAAGAGAAATCAGAGAGGAACTCTGGACCCGTTTTAAAACGGCATCATCTGCCATCAATAAACGTCATCAGGGACATTTTGATGAGGTAAGAAAACTGGAAGAAGACAACCTGACTGCCAAAACCGCTTTGTGTGAGAAACTGGAAGCTTTTGAATACAGCACTCTGAACTCGTATAAAGCATGGGACGAAGCAACCAAAACCATTATCGCCTGGCAGGAGGAATGGAGGGCACTGGGCTTTGCTCCCCGCAAAATGAACCATAAGATTTTTGATCGCTACAGGGCTGCCTGCGATGCGTTTTTCTCGGCCAAAGCGGAGTTCTACAAAGCTTCAAAAAATGTGCTGAATGAAAATCTGGACAAAAAGAAAGCATTGTGCGAAAAGGCTGAAGCGCTGAAAGACAGTACTGAATGGAAGGAAACTACCGATAAACTGATACAGCTACAGAAAGAATGGAAAACAATCGGTCCGGTTGCTAAAAAGTACTCCGACGAAATATGGAAACGCTTTATTTCTGCCTGCGATTATTTCTTCGATCAAAAGCAAAAAAATACTTCGGGACAGAAAAGTGCTGAAACCGAAAATCTGGTAAAAAAGAAAGCGATTATCGCAAGTGTCAATGAACTGGATACTGTTACTGATAAAACCCCGGCTGAAATACTCGCTACCCTGAGAGAATATATTGCTGCCTGGAATGAAGTGGGACATGTTCCTTTTAAGGAAAAGGATAAAATCTACAAGGAATACCGCTCGGCAGTGGATAAAATGTTCGAAAAACTGAATGTGGATGCCAACCAGCGCCGTCTCGATACTTTCAAATCGAACCTGAAGGATATGTCGACCAAAGGTGAAAATAAACTGTACCGCGAACGTGAAAAACTGATGCGGGCCTACGAACACCTGAAATCGGAAATCGCCACCTACGAAAATAATATAGGATTTCTTACTACTTCCAACAAAAAAGGTAACGGATTAATCAATGAAATGATGAGGAAAATTGAAGCGCTGAAAGATGAAGCTAAATTGATTGAACAGAAGATTACACTGATTGAGGAAAGCATGTAAATCGGTATTATCTTATTTTATTACAATACTTTATGTCAGGATTCAGGTTAT
>JAYFPP010000210.1:0-5212 GCA_034927635.1 Paludibacter sp. | reverse complement strand
TTCAACTGGCAGGGACAGTTTGAAGATGTGAAAGCTTTTGAACCCTATAAACGACAAAGCCGCGAGCAGGCTTGTGATATGGCAGTCTACTTGTTTAATAATAAAGGAGATTTCGCTTTGGCAGAAGAGTTGGTACGCTTTGCAGAGGATCAGTTTGTGATTTGGGAGCAACCATTACCCATCATTGTGGGGAATAATGATAAAAAAAATGAACAAAGCGGGTGGAATTCAAAATACTGGATCACTCCTTCGGTACAGGAACAATACGGTTTTTTCATGCCTGTAAACAGAACGGCCGCGATCATGATCGAAACCTACTGGGCAGCGTATACGGCAACAAAAAAAGAAATCTATCTTGCCAAAGCAACATCAATTGCCAATGCCATCACTCTGGTACAGAAAGAACATGATGGCGATTATCCCACTATGTTTACCAAATATAAGATGAATTTCTGGTTGAACAGTGTGGTTTATCCGGCAAAGACGATGATGAAACTCGAAAAGAATTTGCAGCAGTTAAAGAAATAAACGGGATAAAAAGAAAGCGAATAGCGAATATCTAATAGCGCAGAGATGTTGCATGTGACGTCCTTTAGTGATAAGTGATAATCTAAAATGTACTCTCGTGACTAATGTGGTAATGAATTGATATACAACAAAAAAAAGATGAATGGTATGAAAAGGTTAATGGCAGGTCTGTTGCTTGCTTGTTTTGCAGTAACTGGTTTTGCGGCACAAAAAGGCAAAGATGAAAAAGCTCCTGAAATTAAGTTAATTCCAGAATCGGAATTCAGTGGCGTCATCGACGGGAAAGAAGTGCGGCTCTATACCCTGAGAAATAAGAACGGCATGGTGACCCAGATTTCCAATTTCGGAGGCAAAGTGTTGAACCTGTGGACGCCCGATCGAAATGGTAAGTTTGATGATGTAGTAACCGGTTTTGCTTCTTTTGAAGCCTTTAAAAAAGCGCGGGGTTCTTATTTCGGTGCGCTGATCGGTCGCTACGGTAACCGCATCGCCAACGGAAAATTTACGCTTGATGGCGTGGAGTATCAGCTACCGCTCAACAACGGCAAAAATAGTCTGCACGGTGGACCGAAAGGATTTAATAATGTAGTTTGGGTAGCGCGTCCATTTAAGAATAAAAACAAGGAAGAGGCACTGGAATTGAAATATTTATCGCCTGATGGAGAAATGGGCTACCCCGGAAACTTATCCGTTACCGTAATTTATACCCTTACCCACAATAATGCACTGAAAATTGAATATTCGGCAACTACTGATAAGAAAACGGTTGTCAACCTCACCAATCATACCTTTTTCAACCTGCATGGTTTTTCCTCCGGAGAAGCAAAATCAATCAATTCACATGTGCTTCAAATCAATGCGAGCAGGTACAATCCGACGGATGAAACATTAATTCCGACAGGAGAACTGGCTCCTGTTGCCGGAACGCCGATGGATTTCACGAAACCAACTTCCATCGGTGAACGGGTGGATCAGGATTTTCCGGATTTGAAACATGCCAAAGGCTACGATCACAACTGGATACTCGATAAAAATCCGGGCGAACTAACTGAAGCAGCCGTGGTTTACGAACCCTCTAATGGCAGATTGATGACGGTACTCACAACTGAACCGGGCATGCAGTTCTATGGTGGCAATTTCTTCAAAGGAAAAGAAACCGGAAAATACGGCGAAGTATATAATTTCCGCACTGCCTTTGCCATGGAAACGCAGCATTTCCCTGATAGTCCCAATCAACCTTACTTTCCATCTACGGTGTTAGCGCCGGGTGCAACCTATCATCATGTGTGCGTTTATCAGTTTGGGGTTGTCAATGGTCAACGGTCAACGGTCGACAGTAGTCCGAAGTCAGTAGACGTTCCACAGTCGGCTGCGCCGATTGATTTGAAAAATGCCGGCGATTACGGACTTATTTTCAGTGAAGAAAAAACATTTATGCCTGATAATAATGGAATATTATCTGATCAGGAGTTGTTGCTTCCTTCATATAATAAAGGTATTTTCACCAGTAACGATGGATTTTTAAATTCAACAGCCGCACCAAGTCATATCAACCGTTCCCTGCCCTGGTATTTCACTTCCGCCACCTATAACGACCTGTTTAAGCCGAGAATCAATCCACATGCGGTTTATTTAGTTATTGAACTGAAGGATGGTCGCAGCATGGCTTTGCTGCCCATGGCCAATCCCCTGAGTGTTTGTTATATCTTTGCTGATGCAAAAAAAGGTTTCTTGTTGAGGCATGCCACCTATGGCACAGATAGTTTTACCGGAAAAGTTCCTTTGCTGGCATGGGCTATTGGTAAAACTCCGGTCGAAGCATCCTATAAACTCTTCGAACATCTTTCGAAAGAAAAGACGATTGCGAAAACATTCCGTCTGCGATCACAGAAATCTTATCCTGAACCTTTCAGCTATCTGGGGTGGTGCTCATGGGAAGAATACCGCACCAATATCAATGAAGCTTTGCTGGTGAAAGCTGCTCAGGATTTGAAAAAATCAGAAGTGCCGGTGCGCTTTATGCTGATCGATGACGGTCATCAGGAAAGAACGAACACAAAAGTGGGTAATAAAAATAATCGTACGCTGACTTCTTTCAAAACCGATCCTGAATTATTTCCAAATGGCTATGGTAAGATACTTGCCGAACGGGATACAGCATCGCTTAAATGGTTTGGACTCTGGCTTAACATGTATGGTTACTGGCAGGGATTCACCAAAGAGAACAATGGTTTCGGTGAACTGAACGACTGTTTGCGCGAGGTACCATCCAACGGACTATACATGCCGAAGAACGACAAGAATAAGATTATCAGTCTCTATCAGCATTATTTTGAACCATCGGTGAAGGCAGGCTTTGATTTTCTGAAAATCGACTGGCAAACATCAGGCATGATGCTGACCACCGGAACTGAGAATGCGGCGCAACAGGCCTGGCTGACTTCGAGGATGGTGGATTCGATCACCGCGAAACAATATCCCTACACCATCATGAACTGTATGGCACAAAACAATGTGGTGCTACTCAACACCCTGAACTCCAACAGTACCCGCACGAGCATCGATTATAAGGTGAATGACCTTCCGAAAGCAAAGGAGCACATCCTGCAATCCTTCCAGAATGCTGTGTATATGGGTCCTACCGTTTGGGGCGATCACGACATGTTTCATTCTTCCGACTCCATATGCGGCGAACTGATGGCACTGTCGAAAGCCATTTCCGGCGGACCGGTCTATTTGTCCGATGCGCCGGACAAAATAATGACTGAGAATGTGATGCCGCTTTGCTTCAGCGATGGAAAGTTGTTGCGCCCGCTGGCACCGGGGGCCACTCTGCCCAAAAGCTATTACAGTTCCCCGCTCAATACTCCGGAATTATATTTTGTGGCAGCTCCCATGAGCAATGATGCAGTGAGTGTTGTGGCGTATAACTTATACGACAAACCCGTCACACTCGAAGCTACTATCACTGCCGGCGATTATACTGATGCTTCGGCCACTATACAAGGTTTGAAGAAGCAATGGAAAGTTCCTGCCGAAGGTTTGTTCGCCTACAACTATTTCGAACAGAATGGTCAACCGTTGGCGAAAGGATTACCCGTAAAAGTGACAGGTTTTGATCATTGCTATTATCAGCTTTCACCTATCCGTAACGGTTGGTCGGTAGTAGGTGCCACGCAGAAATACCTTTGCAGCGAAGCTGTCGAAGATATTGAATATACGAAAAAAACACTATCTTTCGACCTGATTGAAGGAGGTGAATTTGCTGTGTATCTGGCAGAAGGAAAACCTGTAGCGGATAAAATAAAATTTGTGCCGCAGGGTAACGGGTTGTGGAAAGGTGTTGCTGCAAAAGTGACTTCCGGGCAACGGGTAAAGGTGGTTATCAGAAAGGTTATGTAAATTTTTTTATGATACTTACTGGAATTATCAAATTTAATTTTTTACCATATAAGTCATTTAAGTTACATATAAGTTTATATTGCGTTTGTGTGTGTTAATTGTAATTATAAACAGCATCAGTTATATAAAACTTATATGTAACTTAAATGACTTATATGGTAAAAAGATATTAAAAGTGTAATATAAAAATCAATAATTTAATGAAGCAAAATATTCTCCCAATTGTATCAGTTTGCGCGGCACTAACAGTGCAGGGACAGCAAACTGCCGAAGCAGCCAACAAAACTAAACCGGCCAATGTGTTACTGATTGTAGCCGATGACTGCTCCTATTTTGATATCAGCTGTTTTGGGTCAAAGAATACTAAAACCCCGAACATAGATAAGATAGCCCAAAACGGCATCAAATTCAACCGTGCCTACAATTCGGCATCCATGAGTACGCCGACGCGCCATTGCCTGTACACCGGTATTTATCCGATGAAACATGGTGGTTATGCCAATCACAGTGAGGTCAACAGTGATGTGAAATCCATGCCGCACTACCTTGGCAAACTGGGTTATCGTGTCGGTATAGCAGGAAAGCTGCATATTCATCCTGCAGCCAATTTTCCCTTCGAGTATGTGCCGGGTTTTGTGGAGGATTGTGTGAGTCCTGACCCATCGTATACTACCGATGGCATTACCGAATTTATGAATCGCAACAATGATCAGCCGTTTTGTTTGGTGCTGGCATCTATCAACCCGCACATGCCATCCACCGGTGGTGATCCATCTGTATTCGATCGTTCTAAAATAGTACTTCCTCCGTATTTTGTCGACACCGAAGAAACCCGCGAAGCTTATGCCCGTTATCTGGCAGAAGTTCATTTGCTTGATCAGGAAGTGGGCGATGCCATTGCTATCCTGAAAGAAAAAGGATTGTACGACAACACGCTTGTGATTTTTGTTTCCGAACAGGGATCGCAGTTTGCCGGAGCCAAATGGACCAACTGGAGTTCAGGCGTAAAATCGGCCATGGTAGCGCAATGGCCCGGAAAAATAAAGCCCGGAACAGAAACAAACGCTATTGTGCAGTATGAAGACATTCTGCCGACAATCATCGAGATTGCCGGAGGGAAAAAAGAAAAAGTCATTGATGGTAAAAGTATTTTGAAGGTATTGACCGGTAAAAGTGAAAAACACCGTAAATATGCCTTTCATGTGCATAACAACATTCCCGAAGGACCCGCTTATCCTATTCGTTCGGTGTCCGATGGAAAATACCGGCTGATATGGAACCT
>JAYFPP010000268.1:0-4842 GCA_034927635.1 Paludibacter sp. | reverse complement strand
GTAGCACTATTAATCAAGTTCCTGGAACAAAACAACGGCAAATTATCGAAACGAGCCAGAGAAAAAGAATTTGCAGCATTATCAGATGACGAAATAAAAGATATTGAACGTAATTACGAATTAATGAAATGAGCAAACAATCCGAAGCCATATTAGAAAAACAATTGGTGGCGCAAATATAATTATTGGGTTACAAGCATCCACCTGTCAGCCACTATCGCAAACTCACTGAAAATAAATGCAATTGGATTTAACGCGAAAGATGTAAATGCTTACAACGGATTCAAAACAAAAATAAGAGAAAAATTTGCCCGTGTAAAAGTGTTTATTGACCTGATTTTTGACAAGAAACCAAAATTCTTAGGCGAAAAGATTGAAATTAAAGGCTAGATTAATTTAATTTGCAATCTAGCCTACACACTTAAAAACCAAATTAATAATATCAAAACAATGAAAAACATCTATTACTTTCTAATCTCTCTTTTATTATTGTTTTCTTGTGAAGAAAACGTCTCTGATAAACTTATGGTTAGCAGCACCTCAGTAACACTGAGTAATAGTAAAACTTATGCAGAAATTACCATTACAAAAGGAGCTGGAAATTACAGCGTCAGCAGCTCAAATGAAGCTGTTGCTCAGTGCTTTCTGATTGACGATAAGTTATACATTACAGGTTTCAATATTGGTACAGCAATCATTACCCTGACCGATCAGAATGAAAATAAAGTAGAAATCACGGTTACTATTGATGAGTTAATTTACAGGATAGTCCCTGTAACAAATCTGGTAATGATTAAGACCGGAGATACTAAATCAATAACGAACAGTGATCCTAATCCGCTGTATTATTTGATGGATACCGCCTCAGTCATTGAGATAGGGGGTACAAAAAACAATCTTCAAATCACAGCTTTAAAAAAAGGTAATGCTTTATTATATTACCTGAAAGAATACTGGCCTACCGCCATCTACAACATTCAGATAATTGATCACTACCTTTTTACTGTAACTCCCACAACAAGTTCACTACGATTAAATACAGGCGCTGAGGCGGAGTACTATATTCTATCGGGTTGCGGCAACTATGCACTAACAATCTCAGACACGAATGTACTGTCGGCCGAACTCCTTGCATGGCCAGTGGAACCAACTATCAATCACAATAATCCACGAATTGTGCGTATCAGGGCGCTTCAACGCGGAAGCTCTGAACTTAAAATAACCAATGTAGAAACTGAGGAAGTGAAAACTGTAGCGGTTACAGTCGGATAAATTTATACATCAAACATCTTTATTAATACTGAACTCAAACATCTCAAACCCCATGAAACAACTCATCAGATTAACCATTATCGCTTTTTTAGTCATCTCTTGTGCCCCCAAAGCGGCAGAATCAGCATCAGAAGAATATGGTATGACAACCCTGGACGCTACTTTAAATGAAGAAGAATCAGTAGACGCAACAGTAAAGAAAATAGATGAACCTGACCTTGTCATGAAAAAAATAATCAAGGATGGCAGGTTGGGCATTAAGGTAGGTAAGCTTAAAGAAGCAAAGATGAATATTGACACTTTGGTTCGCAATATGGGTGGTTATTACGACAAAGAAAGTCTGAACAACAATGATTATTCAATTGAATATAACCTGATCATCAGAGTACCTTCTAACAAGCTGGAAATACTCATTGATAAGATTGAAAAAGGGGAAGGCGAAGTTGCATACAAAGAAATTGATGCCCGTGATGTTACCGAAGAATTTATCGATCTGGAAACCCGGCTATCAAACAAACGCCAATATCTTGCAAAGTATCAGGAGCTTCTTAAAAACGCAAAAAGCATTAAAGAGATACTTGATATCCAGGAAAAGATTCGTGGTCTGGAAGAGGAAATTGAAAGCACTACCGGTAGACTTAAATATCTCAATAATCTGGTTGATTACAGTACCCTCGATTTGAACATCACACAAAAGAAAGATTATAAGTACACTCCGGAGTACAGAGGAAATTTTACAGGGAAACTGAAACAATCGGTTGTAAGAGGCTGGTATGGCTTTGTTGATTTCTTTTTATTCTTGATATCCAACTGGGCAATTTTAATCCTGTTCACAGCATTGATATATTTCTGGATGAAATACCGGAAATACAGAAAAAGTAAGAAACAAAAAGAGTAAACATCACCGATACTACCCCCATGGGAGCTTTAATAAAAATCGAAGGACTGACAAAAAGATTCGGCGAACTCAAAGCCGTTGATGAGATTAGTTTCGTCATCAACAGAAATGAGGTATTCGGACTATTGGGTCCTAACGGAGCAGGAAAAACAACCATCATCTCCATGATCTGCGGATTGCTACCTGCTTCGGGTGGAGAAATCAATTTTACCGACACCAGTGGCAGGGACAAGAAATCAATGATAGGTTATTGCCCGCAGGAAAACATTTTTTATCCCAAACTGACCTGTCTTGAGCAGTTGATATTTATGGGTCAGATGTATGGCATACCAACAGATGTTGCTAAAACAAGAGCCATCGAATTGCTGAACCTGTTGGGCTTATCGGATAAAACGCATGTGTTAGCACGGAAATTATCGGGAGGAATGAAGCGACGACTTAATATATGTCTTGCGCTGGTGCACGACCCGGAGATACTTATTCTGGATGAGCCCGAAGCGGGTTTGGATCCCCAAAGCAGAATACTCGTACGCGACTTTATTAAGGCTTACAGCAATAAAAAAACAGTCATCCTCACCACACACAACATGGATGAAGCAGACCGGCTATCCGACAGAGTGGCGATAATTGACTACGGAAAATTACTCTTACTGAACTCCCCCGACCAGCTTAAACGAACGGTGAGTGATAATGCGACCCTCGAAGATGTGTTTATTCACTTAACCGGAAGAAATCTACGCTGATGAAAGTAATACACATCATATCAAAATCGCTGAAAGAGCAAATACGAAGTTACTGGGTGCTGTTGCTCTCATTATCGATGGGACCATTTTTCATTTTCGTATATTTCCTCATCATGGAAACAACAATGCCCCAATATACGATCCTGATAGCCAATAAGGATAAAGGGGTTATTATTGACGAACAGCATGTTAATTACGGCAATGATTTAATTCAATTCTTTAAAAGATTCAGCACTGACACAACAGCGATTCCATTAACTGTAATGGAAGTAGCTGACAAAACGGTTGGTACCGAAAACCTGAAAAACAAAAAAGCAGATGCTTTAATCATCATCGACGACTCGTTTTCGCAATCAATACTAAAACGAAAAGCAGCCGATACCACTTCTGTGGTCAATATCGAATTTGCAGGTGATCTGAGCAATACCAATTATTTGATCAGTGCTGTATGGGCCAATGAGATAGTCAATGAATTTGCATTAAATGCTACCAACAACAAAAGAATTGTTCAACTGAAAGAAACGGCATTAGGCAATTCGGGCACCGCAAGCAGTTTCGATATACTTGTGCCCGGAATTCTCATTGTATCGCTGATAATGCTGATGTTTACTGCCAGTATTGCCTTTGTGTCGGAAGTTGAAAACAAAACCATTATCCGGTTAAAACTATCTAAACTCCGTGTTGTTGATTTCCTCGCTGGAATTAGTACTGTACAATTGCTTGTAGGCATCGTTTCCGTATTATTAACCTTGTTAACCGCAATAATGCTTGGCTTTAAATATGAAGGTTCCCTGCTGATGATGATCTTCATAGCCGGCCTGACGAGTTTATCCATAATTGCCTTTAGTCTGATTATTGCGGCATTAACCAAAACAGCCGGCGAAGTGTTGGTGGTCGGTAATTTCCCGATGTTTTTGTTCATGTTCTTTACAGGCGCTGCATTCCCGCTGAAAAGCGATGCCTTGTTTACTATAGCCGGATATCCTGTCAACATTCAGGGATTAATGACTCCTACACATGCCATTTCAGCCTTAAATAAAACCCTGATCATGAACATGGATTTCTCCAGTATTATTCCCGAGCTAATTTCAATCATTGTATTGACGATTATCTATTTCGTCATTGGCGGTATGATGTTTAAACAGAGACATTTAAAACTTACATAACCAAACATGGCTTTTATCGGGTTGCCAACGACAAATAGCCTGTTTAGGAATAAATATTATCTTTACAAAACACTTTGTATTAAAGGTGCGTTATTAGTTGAAAATTGTCGGATGAAAAATTCATAAAATCTATGCGGTTACATAAAACAGGAATAATTATCTTACTTTTCACAATAAGTTTTAATCTGTTCTCAAATAAATTCTGGTTAACAACCTACGAATTTCCATACGGGCCTAAAACAGGTATAAGCCTGAAAAATGACACCACACTCTTTGCGGGAATTTACAATGGCGTAATTAAAAGCACCAATAGCGGGCAACATTTTGAGATTGTTTTAAACAGCACGGCAATCTACACCATTTTCATTTCAAAATCAGGGAATGTGTTTGCCGGAGGTAAAGGAAAAATCTTTAAATCGGAGGATAATGGCATTCACTGGGATTCGGTTTCCATCAACAAAAAATATCCGGTTGTGCAAATAACTGAAAACAGTAAGGGAAAATTATTTGCGGTGACAAACGGATACGATGTCAACAGACAGGAAATGTCGGGTGATAATGTTTTATTTTCGGAGGATGGTGGTCAGTCATGGACAGTGCGAAATGCAGGATTAAAGCAATATGGCGGCTGCAATAAAATTATCGTTGACAAGAATGACCGGTTGTATACGTCAGTTGTTGACGATAATGTTACGGGAACCGGGGGATTATATATTTCAAACAATGAGGGATTAAACTGGGTTCAGGTCAACATAAATTACGA
>JAYFPP010000273.1:0-11037 GCA_034927635.1 Paludibacter sp. | reverse complement strand
GACTGCAAAAATACTTCATTTTTATTACTTTTGCATCAAATTAAACCATAAAAGTTTAAAATTGAGCTAAAATAACATGGCGAAGAAGAAATTTCACTTCAATCCCGAAACATTAAGTTACGAAGAAACGGACAATACCTTGCTTTTTAAATTAAGGCGACTGTTGATTCACCTTTTTTCCGGGGTTTCTTTGGGTGCAGTCTTCTTCTTTATTTTTGTGAGCTTTTTTGATTCTCCTGAAGAAGTACAACTTGAACAGGAAAAGAGCCGCCTGCACGCGCAATATAAATTGCTGCAACGCAATATGGACGAAATAAATGATGTGCTGGCCGACTTGCAACAAAGGGATGATAATTTATACCGTGTTATCTTTCAGGCGGATCCTATTCCATATTCCGTCAGAAAATCGACTGCAAACAGAGAGTATTACAATCAATTGCTTGACATGACGAACTCGCAAATTGCAGTTGCTACCACAAAAAAATACGATGATCTCAAGAAGCAAATCTATATTCAATCCAAATCTTATGATGAATTAGTGAAGCTGGCAAGTAATCAGGAGGTAATGTTACAACATGTTCCGGCCATACAACCCGTCTCCAATAAAAACCTTACCCGTACCGCTTCCGGATTTGGCTGGCGTATCGATCCGGTTTATCGAACACGCAGGTTTCACGAGGGAATGGATTTTACTGCCCCAACGGGAACCGATATTTATGCCACAGGAAATGGCACGGTGCGCCTTGCAGGCTGGCGCCAGGGATATGGCAATTGTGTGGAAATCAATCATGGTTTCGGCTATCTGACGCTATACGGACATATGCATCAAATAAAAGTGAAAGTAGGGCAAAAGGTAAACCGCGGTGATGTGATCGGAAAAGTGGGGAGTACAGGGAAGTCAACCGGTCCGCACCTGCATTATGAAGTACACTATAAAGGGAAAGTGATGAATCCCCAGAATTACTATTACCTTGATTTGTCTCCCGAAGAATATGATCAGATGGTGCAGCTGAGTAATAATGCAGGGCAGATGTTTGATTAAGATTTATTAACCATATAAGTCATATAAGGAACAGATAAGTTTAAAACAATAACTCCGGATATTCAATTTAAGAATATCCGGAGTTTTTAGTTCTTTGAAATACAAAGGACTTATATGTTCCTTATATGACTTATATGGTTAATAATACGCCCAAGTATCCTTAGTAATATTATCTTTACGTTTGTGATAATTATCTTTATAAAATCTTTATAATTTCAAAATTACATTTGCAGCAAAATAATTACACGTTAAATGCGTGTTCGGCAAGTGTAACGGTATTGAAATTATGAAATATAACAGATCTTACCAGATTGTTTTAAAGGAATTAGGAAATCTTCTTTCCCTGATGGGGTATATTCTCATTGTTCCCGTATTTGTCGGGCTCATCTACAGTGAATGGTATTCATCACTTGGATTCCTTATTTCAGCAGTATTTTCGTTTCTTTTCGGTAAAGGAATTAACTTCCTGTTTCGAAATGCTATTGAGCCTCAATATAATCATGGGTATATTATTGCCGCTTTGGGATGGCTTTTTATGACCATGCTGGGTGGATTGCCGTTTTTTGTTATCTCTTACATTACTCCACATGAGGTGCTTCGGTCTTTTATCCCTGCCGGTATGGATTATTTCTCAAGTATCCTTTATTTCAGAAACCCTCTCCATTGTTTGTTCGAAAGTATGAGTGCATTTACTACTACGGGATTGACGATGTCGGTGCATGAACCTTCGATAGGGAAAACACTTTTGTTTTACCGATCGTTCGCACAGTGGATAGGGGGTGCAGGTTTTATCGTGTTGGCGTTGACGATGGTAAAGCATATCTCCGGGAGAAGTTTGAAACTGCTGTATCGTTCGGAGTCGACAGGAATCAATCTTCGCAATAAAGTGATTGATACGGCAAAGGGTATCTGGAAATCTTATGCCATCATTACCGGCATCACCATACTTTATTTAATTGTCGGAACATGGTTAATATTGCCCGAATATCCGTTGGCTGACAATGTGTTTGATGCCGTAAATCATGCCATGTGCGGACTTTCGAGCGGTGGCTTCAGTACCCTCGACGACAGCATTGCGGGTTACCATTCTGCAGGAATGGAAGCATTACATCTATTACCTATGATTTTCGGGTCTTTTTCATTGCCTTTTTATTTCAGAATTTTTTATAACGGTAAAATTAACGAAATATGGAGAGATTTACAGACCCGATCTTTACTGATTTGTTTCTTTTTTGGAAGCCTTATCCTTTCTGTATTATTAATGTATTCCCCTTCAGTTCAGGAACCCTTCAGGGAAGGTGTTTTTCAATATATCAGTGCTATTTCTACGACAGGATGGCAAACTTCGAATATCCATTTGTGGGATGATCGTTCTTTTTTGATGATCATTTTTGGGGCTATGGTCATTGGTGGCGCCTGGGGTGGTACTGTCGGCGGGCTGAAAATATACCGCGTGGTATTTCTTTTGAAAGGTATCCGCTGGCATATTAAAAAATCCTTTTTTTCTCCCAATATGATTAAAACGATGAAATTTGATCAGAAAGTGATGATGCCTGATGAAATTAATGAAGAACTGAATAATACGGGGATATTTGCATTGACATTTTTACTTGTTATTTTAATCTCCACTTTTTTGACTACTTTCTTCTTACCTGATCATTTTACTTTTTTTGATGCGCTTTTTGAATCTGTTGCTGCTCAATCCACAGCAGGTCTTTCAGTTGGTATTACTGACCCCGGAATGCACCCGGTGGTTGAAATCATCTATATTTTTCAAATGTGGGTGGGCAGGCTGGAGATATTTCCTGTGTTGGCCCTGTTTCGCTTTGCTTTTTTTGGCGCTAATCCTAAAATTCCGTAATATGTTCACAAAATAAGCTATTAATAATAACTTGTGAATAGATTGTTGAATGTTTTAATTCATGTATTTTTGTATGAAAATATCACCAAAGCCATAAAATGAAAAGACAGTTTATTTCACCCTGGTATGAATATCTTTTTGTTGTGTTAATTGTCATATTATCAACAACGATATGTTACTTTATCCGTGATTTAGTGGGTTACAGGGTTTTGTCGTTCGTTTTGCTTTTTGTTGTCTCCATTCTTGCATTTATCTACGGAACCGGACCGGTTTTGCTCGCCTCCACGCTGAGTGCATTGATATGGAATTTCTTTTTCATTCCTCCTCATTATACCTTACACATCAGTAATACCGAGGATTTATTGATGTTTGTTATGTTCTTTATCGTTGCCTTGTTGAATGGCGTATTGACTTCTCAGGTGCGTCACAGAGAATCAATTATTAAATTGAGAGAGGAACGTACACAGGCTTTATATCAGTTAACAAAGAGTTTGCTGGAGGAAAGTAATGTTGAAGAGTTGAAAAAAATGATTGTCAGAGGTATCAAAAAGTATTTTCATATTGATTCGTTTGTTTTTCTTTTGGAGGATATAAATGCTCTTACCTTGAAGGAAGTTGATAATATCACTGTAATTCCTTCAAATGAAATTGAAGCAATGATCGATTGTTTTAACCGTACAGAAGCCGGAGGTCGCTTTTGCTCTATTTATCAGGGTAATAGATACACATATTATCCGATGGTGGGAAGTCATATGAAAACAGGAATGATTATTCTGCAACATCAGAATAAATTTACCGATGATGAAATGCAATTCTGGGAGGCCTATCTCAGTCAGATTTCCGGCAGATTTGAACGGGAAATGTTGAATAGTATTGCTCAAAAAGCTTTTATGTTAGACGAATCGGATAAACTTTACAAAACATTGTTTAATTCTATATCGCATGAGTTCAGAATTCCTGTAACTACTATCTTGGGAGCATCAGATACATTGATGAATGAACAGTATTCTGTGGAGATTCAACAGCAGCTTTTAGCTGAAATAAATATCGCTTCAATACGTCTGAATCAGCTGATTGAGAATCTGTTGAATATTTCCAGACTTGAGTCGGGGCACCTGACACTCAGAACCAACTGGTATGATCTTCATGATTTGATCGACAAGGTTACCAATACTTTAAGACAGGAATTACTGTATTACAATCTGATTGTTAATATCCCCGATGATTTACCGATGGTTAAAATCGATTTCGGATTGATTGAACAGGCGGTGCATAATCTGCTTTTGAACATCACCCAATATGTTCCTCAAAAAACCGATATTATCATAGATGTTCAATTACAGGGAGATATCCTGAAAATAAAACTAACCGATCAGGGTGCCGGTTTCTCTCCCGACAACATTGCGCATGTTTTTGATAAGTTTTACAGGGGAAAGTCGGCCAAAACAGGTGGCACCGGACTAGGATTGTCAATTGTGAAAGGTTTTGTTGAAGCACACAAAGGACAAGTAATTGTTTATAATCATCCGTCAAAAGGAGCGGTATTTGAAATAGAAATACCTGTTGAAATTTCAAACATCAGAGATTATATCAATTAGTTATTCAACCACATAAGTCACAGTAGTAAACATAATAAAAAGAGATCATGAATCAGTTGGAAAAAATATTAATTATTGATGATGAAGTTCAAATAAGGAGATTGTTGGAAATTACATTGTCGGCCAGCGGTTATAAGATATTCGAAGCTTCAACAGCTAAGGAGGGTTATGTTCTTGCGGCCTCATTAAGCCCTTCGGTGATCATTCTTGATCTGGGATTGCCGGATGCCGATGGTTTGGATGTTTTGGTAAAACTGAGAGAATGGTACACGCATCCGATCATTATCTTGTCAGTCAGAAATTCGGAAGAGGATATTGTCCGGGCACTTGATAACGGCGCGAATGATTATCTGACCAAACCTTTCAGGACTGGTGAATTATTGGCACGTATCAGAGCCGCAAATCGTAAATCGGAAGGAGAACAGGAGGCTGTGCTTGTTTTTGGGAACCTGAAAATTGACCTTGCAAGACATTTGGTATCGGTCAAAGATGAAATTGTTAAACTGACATCTACCGAATTTTCGTTATTGGCGCTGTTGGCAAAGAATGAAGACAGGGTACTGACACATTCATTTATTCTGAAAGAAGTATGGGGACATCATTATGCCGATCAGCCTCAATACCTGAGGGTGTTTGTAGCTCAACTGCGAAAGAAGATTGAAGAAGACCCGGCTAAGCCAAGATATTTGATTACTGAGTCGGGGATAGGGTACCGTTTCAGAGGGGAATAAAGACTTTTTTTACCATATAAGTCATATAAGGAACATATAAGTTTTCATATATCTAAAGAACAAAAAACTCCGGCAAATTCTTAAATTGAATATCCGGAGTTTTATCTTTAAACTTATATGTTCCTTATATGACTTATATGGTTAAAAAATTACAAACGAGCTTTAATAGCCTTGGTAGCCTCTTCAAAGCCCGGTTTTTCCAGTAAAGCGAACATGTTTTTCTTGTAAGCTTCCACACCCGGTTGATCGAACGGGTTTACACCCAGGATGTAACCACTGATACCACAGGCTTTTTCGAAGAAGTAAAGCAGTTGACCCAAATAGAATTCGTTCAGTTTAGGGAGTTCTATCTTCAGATTAGGGACACCACCATCGATATGTGCCAGTAAAGTGCCGAGTTCAGCCATTTTATTTACTTCGTCGACCCGTTTACCTGCGAGGAAGTTCAATCCGTCGAGATTAGCATCATCACCGGGTACCAATACCTTGTGATTTGGTTCGTTGATAGAAATGACTGTTTCAAAGATGGATCTTTCACCTTCCTGGATCCATTGTCCCATGGAATGCAAATCGGATGTGAAATCAACAGCAGCAGGGAAAATGCCGAGATTATCCTTACCTTCGCTTTCTCCGTAGAGTTGTTTCCACCATTCAGCTACGAAATGAAGTTTTGGGTGGAAGTTCACCAGGATTTCAATCTTCTTTCCTGATTTATAAAGCTCGTTACGAACGGCAGCATATTGTGCAGCAGGGTTTTCATTAAATGAAGTTTCGGTGCCGCAAAGTTTTTCCATAGATACCGCACCGGCTACAAACTGACGAATGTCGAATCCTGCAACTGCGATTGGCAATAAGCCTACCGGAGAAAGGACAGAGTAACGTCCGCCGATATTGTCTTCAATAACATAGGTTTTGTAACCTTCCTGAACCGCTAAAGTACGCAAAGCGCCGCGGGCTTTGTCGGTAACAGCAACGATAAGTTTTTTGGATGCTTCTTTACCCTGTTGTTGTTCAAGTTGGGTTTTCAAAAGACGGAATGCCAGTGCCGGTTCAGTGGTTGTTCCCGATTTAGAGATGGAAATGATACCAAACTTTTTAGTTTTCAATAATTCCTGTAACTCATAAAGATAATCTTCGCCGATATTTTGTCCGGCATAAACCACTACAGGAGATTTTCTTTCCGATTGTAACCAGTCGAAACTGTTTGACAGTGCATCGATGACCGCTTTAGCTCCGAGATAACTTCCGCCAATACCAATCACTACCACCACTTCGCAGTTCTCACGGAGAATCTTAGCGGTTTTTTCCACGTCGGCAAGATGAGCTTCGTCGATGGATGTGGGCAGATTGAGCCAACCTAAGAAATCATTGCCTTTGCCGTTACCCTGATGAAGGGATTTGTTGGCGCTGTTTGCCTGTGCTTCGTAGCCGGCAACAGCCTCTTTAGAAACAAAACCATAGGCTTTGTCGATGGTTAATTTGATGTTTTGCATATGGGTAATTTGTGTGAATTATTTTAATTTGTCTGTTAACTCTCTGATTTTAAGTATGGGTGATGCTCGGTTGTACAGAATCTCGTACACTGCGTTGACAATGGGCATGTCCACCTTAAACTTTTCATTGATTTCGTAAATACATTTAGTGGCGTAGTAACCTTCAGCTATCATTTCCATCTCTATTTGTGCGGTTTTCACTGAGTAGCCTTTACCAATCATGGTACCGAAAAGTCTGTTGCGGCTGAATTTTGAGTAGGCGGTAACCAGTAAATCACCCAGATAAGCCGATTCGTTGATGTCGCGATGCAAAGGATTGGTGGCATTACAGAAACGATTGGTTTCCTGAATGGCATTGGATATCAGTACCGATTGAAAATTATCGCCATATTTCAAACCATGACAAATGCCCGCTGCGATAGAGTAAATATTCTTCATGACGGAGGAATATTCCATTCCCATCACGTCGTCACTGGTGGATGTTTTTATAAAGCTGGTGGCAAATTTTTGTGCCAGCATTTTTGCTTTATCGCGTGAAGTTGAAGCAATCGTCAGGTAAGATAATCTTTCCAGAGCCACTTCTTCAGCATGACAGGGACCTGCTAATACTGCAATATTGTCTTTGGGGACATGATATACTTTTTCGAAGAAATCAGTAATGATAAGATTTTCATCAGGAACTATGCCTTTGATGGCCGATACGATTATTTTTTTGTCGATCCTGCGGTGTAGTTTTCTGAGATGTTGTTTTAAAAACGGAGAGGGAGTCGCAAATATTAATATATCAGAAGCCGCCACAACATGGTTGATGTTGCTGGTGAAGTTGATATGATCGGTGTCAAATTTAACGCCGGTGAGGTAAGAGGGGTTTTTGCTCGAACGTATAAATTCATCAATTTGCTCCTGTCGACGCATGTACCAGTTGATCTCATCCACATTATTGAGCACAATCTTGGCAATAGCGGTAGCCCAGCTACCACCGCCTAAAATTGCTATTCTCTGTTTGTCAGCCATGTTTGTAATTTGAATTACACTTTTATTCTTAACTTTGGTCGTAACAGGAAGGAACTCATGTCGAAATCGCTATCGCGATTAAGGCCATTCGTTTCCTTCCTGTTACTCCTGAGTCCTTGTGTCAATTTTCTGTTTTTTCCTCTTTAGATTGAATATTCTCACTTGTCACAACCGGTTTCATTTGCGGGAAGAATAATACTTCCTGAATGGCTTGTTGTCCGGTCATCAACATCACCAGGCGATCCATGCCGATACCCATACCTGAAGTAGGAGGCATGCCATATTCCAGCGAACGCACGAAGTCCATGTCGATGTGCATGGCTTCATCATCTCCTTTTTCGCTCAGTTTCAATTGATCCTGAAAACGTCCCAGCTGATCAATAGGGTCATTCAATTCTGAATAGGCATTGGCTAATTCCTTTCCGTTTACCATCAGTTCAAATCGTTCCGTCAGTTCGGGGTTATCCCTGTGACGTTTACATAAAGGACTCATTTCAATTGGATAATCGGTGATAAAAGTGGGCTGAATGTATTTGCCTTCACATTTTTCTCCGAAAATTTCATCAATCATTTTACCTTTACCCATTGACTTGTCGGTCTCAACGTGCAGTTGTTTGCAGACATCACGAAGTTGATCCTCGTCCATTCCGTTGATATCAATGCCCGTATGTTCTTTGATGGCATCAATCATGGTAACACGTTTAAATGGTGCTTTGAAAGAAATGGTTTTATCGCCCAGCTGAATTTCAGTAGTTCCATTCACATCCAAAGAGATTTTCTCCACCATTTTCTCGGTGAATTCCATCATCCAGTTATAGTCCTTGTAAGCCACGTAAATTTCCATGGCGGTAAATTCGGGGTTGTGCGTACGGTCCATACCTTCGTTGCGGAAGTTTTTCGAAAACTCATACACTCCCTCAAAACCGCCTACAATAAGCCTTTTTAGGTATAGTTCGTTGGCAATACGGAGATACAGAGGGATGTCCAGCGCATTATGATGCGTGATAAACGGACGGGCAGCAGCTCCTCCGGGAATAGATTGCAATACAGGAGTTTCTACTTCTATATATCCTTCAGCGTTGAAATACTCACGCATCGAATTATACACTTTGGTACGTTTGATGAAAATATCTTTTACTCCTTCATTCACCACCAAATCCACATATCGTTGACGATAACGTTGTTCAGGATCTTCGAAGGCATCATAAGCCACGCCATCTTTATATTTTACTATAGGAAGCGGTTTCAGTGATTTTGAAAGGACAGTCAGTTCCTGCGCATGTACCGAGATTTCACCCATCTGCGTACGGAAAACATAGCCTTTAATACCAATAAAATCACCGATATCAAGCAATTTCTTGAATACAATATTGTACATTTCAGGTTGTGCCTCCGTGTTGATGTCATCGCGACTAACATAGGCCTGTATGCGTCCTTTTGAATCCATCAGTTCAATAAACGAAGCTTTACCCATGATACGGCGACTCATCAACCTGCCGGCGATACATACCTGTCGGCCACTTTCTTCATCTTTAAATGTTGATTTGATATCAGTAGAATAGTCATCTACCGGGTACAATGCTGCGGGGTAAGGCTCTATGCCCATTTCGCGTAAACGACTGAGACTCTCACGTCTGAACAGTTCCTGTTCACTTAATTCTATGCTCATATATGAATTGTTACAAAATTGTTGCAAAAATACAAAAAAAGGGTGGATTAGGAACTAAATGAAGTTAAATAAAGAAATAAGTTGTTATCAGAATGTTAAGTATTTTTATTCAATATAAATTAGAAATTGTAGTCATAAAAAGCATGATTTTATATATTTTTGCATGGTTTTTTGTCACAGATTAATTTTGGATACAACGAAATAAAATATATTATACACAGCATTATGAATAATTCTTTTCTCAACCGATTGACGCCGAAAGAACCAAAGTTTTTTCCGATTTTAAAAGAGATGGCCGATGTAATACTGGTGGCTTCGGAACTTATGATTGAATGTGTGGAGAAAGGTGATCACGCTTCAGCAATTGAGTATAACAAAAAGATCAAGGCACAGGAGAAGATTGGCGACGCTTTGTCGAACAGAGTGTTTGATGAACTGAATACTACCTTTATTACACCTTTCGACAGGGAGGATATACACCATCTGGCAAATCGTCTGGATGATGTGACCGATCGCATTAACAGTTGTTCAAAACGAATTGTATTGTACAATCCGAAAAAAATTCCTCAAAGTACGGTTGAATTAGCCAAAGTATTACGTGAGTCGGCAGTAACTATCGGAAAAGCGGTGGATGAACTGGATGTGCTTAAGAAAAGTGCGAAAAATATTAAAGTGCATTGTGCAAAACTACATGATCTTGAAAATCAAGCGGATGATGTATATGATGAGTTCATAATCGATTTATTTGAAAATGAAAAGGATGCCATCGAAATCATCAAGCTGAAGGAAATCATGTCGGAGTTGGAAAGAGCAACCGATGTAGCTGATCAGGTGGGTAAGATTATCAAGACCATTATTGTAAAATACGCCTGATTAATTCAAAGAAAGCTCTATGACTTTACTCATTACTATCATTGTTCTTGCGCTGGTTTTCGACTTTATCAACGGTTTCCACGATGCCGCCAACTCTATTGCAACGATTGTTTCAACAAAGGTTTTGACGCCTTTCAGAGCAGTTCTCTGGGCCGCATTTTTCAATTTTGTGGCCTTTTTTATTGCTAAATTTATTATCGGTGAATTTGGTATTGCGAATACAGTTTCCAAATCGGTTATTGAGGAGTTCATTACACTCCCTGTGATTTTTTCCGGAATAACAGCAGCGATATTCTGGAACCTGGCTACCTGGTGGCTTGGAATTCCATCTTCTTCTTCTCACACGCTGATAGGTGGATTTGCCGGTGCAGCCATCATGAGTGCCGTTATCAATAGTGGTTACACATCCATGGGTTTTGAATCGATTAAAGCTGATGTAATCATTAAAATTGCCTCCTTTATATTTTTAGCTCCTCTTATCGGGATGATCATGTCGTCACTGCTTACGATTCTTATTCTTTATATTTTTAAACGGGTCAATCCTCATAAAGCCAATCTTTGGTTCAAGCGGTTACAATTAGTTTCTTCCGGACTGTTCAGTATCGGTCACGGATTGAATGACTCCCAAAAAGTAATGGGTATTATTGCAGCGGCACTGTTTGCTGCCTACACCAAAAATGGCATCGATATGGGAATTCACAGCATAGGGGAAATGCCCGATTGGGTGGCATTTTCCTGTTTTACGGTGATATCACT